>CAZKUN010000197.1:0-13302 GCA_964555935.1 uncultured Armatimonadia bacterium
GCGGTTCGACATCGGCAAGGAGAAGGTCATCCGGCCCTTCGACGACACTGAGGAGCGGACGGCGTCGGCGCAAGAGTGGGTGGACACGTGCTACGGCGGCCGGTGGATTGGGGATGAACTGGCGCAGCGGGGATATGTCTGCTTCAGCCATGACGCGATAAACTGGTCGGACCGAGGCGGCGCGGGCTACGACGGCCAGCAGGCGCTGGCAGGCAACCTCTTCCACCTTGGAACGTCATTCGCCGCGACGATCGCGCACGAGGACATGCGCGCGGCCGAGTTCCTCGCGACGCGTCCGGAGGTCAATCCCGACCGCGTCGCCGCAATGGGCCTGAGCATGGGGTGCTTCCGCACCTGGCAAGTCTCAGCATTGAGCGACTACATCAAAGCCGGGGTTGCGATCTGCTGGATGGCGGGCGTCAAAGACATGATGGTGCCAGGCCAGAACCAGACAAAGGGCCAGAGCTGCTTCTCCATGCTGCATCCAGGCATCTTCAACCACATCGACTACCCGGACTTCGCGAGCCTCGCATGCCCGAAACCGATGCTGTTCTACAACGGGCTGCAGGACACGCTCTTCCCGGTGGATAGCGTTGAGGCGGCGTATGGCAAGATGGGCGCGATCTGGGAATCCCAAGGCGCGGCGGATCGCCTGGAGACGAAGCTGTGGGACGTGCCGCACGAGTTCAATGCCGAGATGCAGGAGGAAGCCTTCGCCTGGCTCGAGGAGCAGATGGGGCGCTAGGCCGTAACCTCGGAGATCTCCACTCGGGCGCCGCCTCGGGACGCGGAGAGGTACGCGGCGTCCATGATGGCCATGGTCTTCAGGTTGTCTCGGGCGCTGTGATCGGGCTCGGAACCCGAGTCGACGGCAAGCAGAAGCCGACGCATGCTCTCCCCCATGCTGGTCACGAACGCATTCTCCTGACCCATGTCCAGGCGCTCCAACTCGCCGTCGTCGGTGTGGATCAGCAGCTCGCATGAATCGCCCGCCACTTGGTCCTTGAGCGAGAGCGCGGAGCCGGCAGTGCCGTCAACCCGGAGACGGCACTCAGGCAGGCGATTGGCGTTCCAACTCGAGACCATCGAGCCGACGATGTCGCGTTCGAACTCGATCGTGAGCGCGGTGAACGACTCGCCCCGGACCGTCGGAATCCAATGGCGCGTCATGGCGGTGACTGCCACGGGCTCGACGCCCGCGAGCCACTGGATGCGATCGATGACGTGGATGCTGAAGATGGCGATCTCAAGACGCTCCTCATCCGCGCGCCATCCCCTCGTGTTGCGCCGGTCGTAGTAGTGATCGTGGACGACGCTGAGAATGTCGCCCAGCCGACCGGCTGCGATCGCGTCTCGCAGGGCGAGCACGTCGCGGTTGAAGCGCAGCTCGTGGTTGATGGCCATCTTCACCGGCGCGCGCTCGGCCATCTCGGTGAACGATCGAGCGTCCGCGTAGCGCTCGCCGAAGGGCTTTTCGACGAGCATGTGGATCCCGGCGTTGCAGGCGGGCTCGATGACCTCGGCGCGAACGGCGGGCGGCGTGAGGAGCGCGATGATGTCAACCTCGCCGGAATCGATGAGGTCGGACGCGTTTGAGAACCGGAGCGGGACGTCGTGCTGGTCGCAATACGCGGCCAGGCGATCCGCGTCGGGATCACAGCCCGCCACCACGTCGCCCAGATCACCCGCGACTGTGCGGTAGCCCTGGATGTGAGCGTGGGCGATGCCGCCCGTGCCGACGATGCCAATGCGATGGCGACTCATTCGGGCACGCTCATCCGGTCCCAGTCGGTGACGTCCGCGTCGGGGATCTCGGCGATGCAGCAGATCGCGAAGGTCAGCACCGTGCAGCCAGGCTCGAGGTGCCCGCCCATGGCCTTCTCGGTATTTGAGAAGGTGATGTGAGCGTGGACGCGGCCATTCATGATGATCCCCGTGAGCGTGAGGATGTCATACGCGCCATCGCCCTCGAAAAACACATCCCCCGGCGGGAGATTGGTGGTCTCCACCACGTGGACATTGTAGGCGCTGAGCGAGCCCGCGCCGCTGAGGATCGCGGCGTTGGTAATGCCTTCGGCGGCAACCGCGGCCTCAAGCGCTCCGATGACATCTTCGTGCGGGTTCAGCCTGACCATGATGATGCGCGATGGGACTGAAGTCTGGGTGAGCATAGTCGGCTCCTATGACATGAGCGCGAGGTAGTCGCCGGGGCAGTGGTTCGCGCCGGAGGATGCGCAGGCCTCGTTGGGGAAGGGCGGGGCGCTTATGATACTGTTTGAGATTCTCTACTCGGTCATTCTCCCGGTTTTCCTGATCATCGGCGTCGGCGTAGTGCTCGACCGATGCTTCACCATCGATCTCCCGACGCTGTCGAAGCTGAACTTCTACGTGTTCGTGCCCGCGCTGGTGATGGTGAAGTTACTGGACGCCGACCTCCCCGCCGATACGATGCTGAAAGTCGGCGGCTTCGGCATCGCGCATGTGGTGATCCTCTTCGCCATATCGCTAGGCGCGTACTCGTGGGGGTCGCTGAAAGCCAAGCGCGCCGTCCTATCGCTGGCGACGATGTTCTACAACACCGGCAACTACGGATTCCCATTCGTTATCCTGGCATTTGGCGACGAATACGTCGGCATCATCGCAATCCTGCTGATGACGCAAAACCTGCTGAACTTCACGCTCGGGATTTGGATCCTGGAGGGCAGCAAGGCCAGCAATGGGAGCCGGCTGAAGGGCCTGCTGAAGATCCCCATACTCTACGTGCTGGCGATTGCGCTGGCGATGCGGGCGCTGGGGCTGGACCTCGTGCCGTCGGTGAAGCAACCGCTGACATACCTTGGCAACGGACTGATCCCAATAGCTCTCCTGACGTTGGGCGTCCAGCTCTCACGGTGCAAGATCAGCCGGGAGATCGTCCCGCTGTCGGTGCTGACCGTGATACGGCTGGTCGTCTCGCCGGTGATTGGATGGGGCCTGGTAACAGCGTTAGGCATCGAGGGCGTGACGGGGGCAGTGCTGATCGCGTCCGCGGGCTTGCCGGTAGCGGTGAACGTGTTCATCCTCGCCGCCGAGTACAACAGGGACGCCGAGCTTGCCTCGCAGGGAGTGTTCTGGACGACGCTCCTCAGCCCCGTGACGCTTGCAGTGGTGCTGATGTTGGTGAGGTGAGACTCTACGTGCGGGAGGGAGATCGGCGAGGCATCAAAGCTCCAGCCGCTCGACCTCGGCGCGCAGGTGGTCGAGTTGGGCCAGCAACTCGGCCTTGTTCCGGACGTTGGTGAAGCGCGCGGTGAACCCGCGCGCGAACCTCCTGAACTTCAACCCCGGCTCATCCAGAAGCGCGCTCGCGGGCTGGGTCTCGGGCTCGCCAACGATCCCCGACACCAGGGCCCGCGTCTGGCGGGTCGTGAGATTGCGCTCAACGATGGCGCGGTACGCCTCAAGCTGCTCTTCTTCCGACTCGAGGCTCCGCAGACAGCGAGCGTGACCTTCGCTGATCTCGCCGTTGTCCGGGCTGGGCTCTCGCACGATCTTGACAAGGATCTCCGCCGGGAGGCCAAGCAGGCTAAGGCGGTTTTGGATGTAGTCCTTGCCCTTGTTTAGCCTTTTCTCAAGCTGGCGAACGGTCAGCTTGCGTGAGCCCGCGTCCCTGATGGCGCGGATCGCCAAGGCCTCATCGACTGGAGATAGATCCTCGCGCTGGATGTTCTCCTGTAGCGCCGCCTCGAAGGCTGCTTCGTCACCCACTTCCTCCAGTATCAGGCACGGCACCGTGTCGAGCCCAGCCTCCTCGGCGGCCTTGCGTCGGCGCGCCCCGGCCACGACCTGGTAGACGCCGTCCTCGTCCGTCGGCCTGACGGTGAGAGGCTGGAGGATGCCGTTCTTCCCGATGTCCCCCACCAATTCATCCAGGCCACCACTGCTCGCCATGCGCCTGGGATTGTCTTCCCAGAGCCTCACCTTGCCAATCGGCAGGTACTTCAGGCGACGGGTTGCGCTACCAGGCACTGGCCCAATTCCTCTCGCGGCATGTCGTCATTCTGACCTATAATAGACATATTATCACACAATACAACATATATCAAGGACGGTTTGTCGTCACGTGACGACAAACAGGCGGCAGGGGCGTGCGGGGTCAGATCGAGGAATGCTCGGTGCGGGCGATGATCTCGTCCTGGAGGGCTTTGGTGAGGTCGCGGAAGAAGTCGGAGTAGCCGGCCACGCGGACGATGAGATCGCGGTTCCCTTCGGGCTCTTCCTGAGCCTCGCGGAGCGCGTCGGCGGTGATGACGTTGAACTGGATGTGGTGTCCGCCGAGCGCGAAGTAGGTGCGGACGAGTTGGACGAGTCGCTCGATGCCCTCGTCGCCCTCGAGCACGTTGGGAGTGAACTTCAGGTTCAGCAGCGTGCCGCCGGTGCGGCCATGGTCCATCTTGGCCAGCGAGCGGATGACGCCCGTCGGACCGTTCTTCCCCACGCCTGCAGACGGCGAGACTCCATCAGACAGCGGGATATAACCCCTCCGGCCATCCGGCGTGGCGCCGGTGACCGAGCCGAAGTACACGTGGCACGTCGTCGAGAGATAGTTGACGTGGTACTCGCCGCCCCGAGTGTTGGGGCGCCCCTCGATAAGATCGTAGAAGAGGTCGAAGTGCAGGCGCATCAGATCATCGGCGTAGTCATCGTCATTGCCAAACTGAGGCGTGCGGTTCTTCAGCAACTGCCGGAGCGATTCGTGGCCCTCAAAGTCGGCCTCCAGCGCCGCGAGAAGATCATCCCACGAGACATCTTGCTCGTCATAGATGTGGCACTTGACGGCTGAGAGCGAATCGGTGAGCGACCCCGTTCCAGTTCCCATGATGTAGGTCGTGTTGTAACGCGCGCCACCGGCGTTGTAGTCTGTCCCCGTCTTGATGCAATCGTCGGTGATCACCGATAGGAATGGCGCCGGCATGTGCTGGGCATAGAGTTGCTCGATGACATTGTTGCCGCGGATCTTGATGTCGATGAAGTGCTTCACCTGCGCCCGGAAGGCCTCGAAGAACTCATCGAAGGATACGAAGGAGCGCGGGTCGCCCGTCGCTAGCCCGATGCGCTTGCCGGTGCGGAGGTCGAGCCCATTGTGGAGAGTGGTCTCGAGCACTTTCACCAGGTTGAAGTAGCCGGTCAGGATGTACGCTTCCTTGCCAAACGCTCCCGTCTCAACGCAGCCGGACGTGCCGCCCTGGCGGGCATCATCCAGCGATTTCCCCTGCCGCAACAACTCCTGCACCACCATGTCGGCGTTGAAGACGCTGGGCTGGCCCCAGCCCTGTCGGATGATCTTGGCAGCGCGACGGATGAACTCGTCGGGGCTCTTGGCGCTGACCTGGATGTTGCTCGAAGGCTGCAGCAACTGCATCTCGTCGATGACGTCGAGGATCAGGTACGTGACCTCGTTGACGGCGTCGCCGCCGTCCTTGCGCAGGCCCCCGCTGTTGATGTTCGCGAAGTCGGTGTACGTGCCGCTCTCAGCCGCCGTGACGCCGACCTTCGGCGGCGCCGGCTGGTTGTTGAACTTCACCCAGAAGCAGCTTAGCAGTTCGCGGGCGCCTTCGCGGTCGAGCGTACCGTCGACGAGGCCCTGGGTGTAGAACGGCTCAAGGTGCTGGTCGAGGTGGCCGGGATTGAAGCTATCCCACGTGTTCAGTTCGGTCACGACGCCGAGATGCGCGAACCAGTACATCTGCAGCGCCTCGTGGAAGTCTCGCGGCGCGTTTGCCGGCACGTGCGCGCAGACCTCGGCGATCCGCTCGAGCTCGGCTTTGCGGGCGGGGTCTGACTCCACGGCGGCCAGTTCGCGGGCCTTCTCAGCATGGCGGCGGGCAAAGGCAATGATGGCATCGCACGACAGAGCCATCGCCCGGAGCTGCTCCTGTTTGGAGAGGGCATCGGGGTCCCCGAAGTAGTCCAGCGCCTCTAGTTCGGCCCCTATCTCCGCCTTGAACTCCAAGAAGCCCTTGCCATAGACCTTGTCATCGAGGACGGCGTGCCCCGGCGCGCGCTGCTCCATGAACTCGGTGAAGATGCCGGCCTCGTAGGCGTCGTGCCACTCGGGCGTCATCTCCTCGAAGATGCGCTCGCGCATCGTCCGACCGCTCCAGAAGGGGATGATCTCATCCTCGTAGAGCTTGCGGGTCTCGGGCGCGACCTCAAAGGACGTGCGGTCGCGCGTCGCGACGATGTCGAGGTCCTGAAGGCTATGGCAACACAGTTCGGGGAAGGTCGGGGAGCCCTTGGGCGCGGAGCCACGCTCGCCGACGATGAGTTCGCCCTCGCCAATGTGGATCGTCTTCTGCTCCATCACGCGCTTGAACGCAATCGCGCGCAGCATTGGCACTGAGTGGCCAACGCCAACAGCTTCGCGATAGGCCTGGGTCACGATCTTGGCGCGCTCGTCTGATATCCAAGGATCGACGTCAAGGCTCTCCTGGCGCAAGCTGGCGACGCGGTCTGTCATGTGGGTCTCCGATCGCCCAAGGCGAAGGGCGAGACGGCACCGCCAACAATACCGGCGATACTCTGATTCATGTATAACGCGCATCAAGGGGACGTGTCAATGCGCCCCGCTATTACCAATAACCGCCGGCGGCCGCTGGATTCTCCGGGAGGTGGCCGGAGATGAGGGGCGAACGGCAACCGGCGACTGGGTCAGCGCGAAGGAGACGGTTCAGAGTGGATCATCGATTCAGCGATCAGGTAGCAATCGTCACGGGATCATCGTCGGGCATCGGCAAGGCGACCGCCTTGCGCCTGGCGGAGGAGGGCGCGGCCATCTGCGTCGTCGCGAACCGGAACGTCGAGGGCGGAGAGAAGACCGTAGCGGAGATTGCGGCCATGGATGGGCGGGCCATCTTCGTGCAAGCAGACGTCGGCGTCGGCGATGACTGCCGGCGTATTATCGATGAGACGATTTCGACCCTCGGGCAGATCGACGTGCTGATCAACAATGCGGGTATCACGCGCGGAGCCAAGTTGGAGGAGTTCGAGGAAGAGCTGTGGGACCGGCTGATGAATACGAACCTCAAGAGCGCCTACCTGATGAGCCGATTCGCGGTGCCTCACATGCTGGAGCGGGGCCAGGGGGCGATGGTGAACATCTCGTCGATCCATGCGGAAGCCACGCGACCGGCCTACGGCGCGTACGCCGCGACCAAGGCGGGGATGAGCGCGCTCACGCGAGGGCATGCGGTGGAGTTTGGGGCGCGCGGCATTCGGTTCAACTGCATCCTGCCCGGCACGATCGACATCTCCAATTACAGCCGACGAAGCGAATCTCCGAGGGCCAGCAACTGGATTCCGCGAGCCAGCGAGGAGCAGGTCATGAAGCGGTGCGGCAGCGCGGACGAGGTCGCGGCGGCAATTGCGTTCCTGGCGTCAGGCGAGGCATCATTCGTGAACGGCGCGACGCTCGTAGTAGATGGAGGCCTGATGTCGCTGTTGAAGGACTAATAACGACAGCGCGCTCATGGGAGGGCGGCGACGTCCTCGGCATCCACGGTCACGCTGGGTTCCGTGTCGGAGAACACCACGTAGAACCACGCCGGCTTGCCCACCGTTTCCTCAGACTGGCCCCCAGGGGAGTAGACGTCAGCCGGACCACGTTCATCGGTCGGGATCAACCGCAGCGGACGCCCGGGCACCACGCGGTACCTTTGGCCCGTAGTGAGGCACTCAGCGCTGGGGACGGCGGCCGGCGGCCGCATGGGCCGCATCGACGCAGGTCCGAGTTGAGGAGACTTGGGGACACCAACCACGATCACGAAGAGCAACGTCGTGCCCACGATGCCCGCAACGAGACCACCCACGAACTTAGCCATCTGACAACCCCTCCCGAGCGATGAACCACCCCTGCGTGGCCATCGACCGCCGACACGCCGCCGTGTCGGCAGTAGCCGCTCATGGATCGGTGATAGGCGCGGACCTACGCCATGTATGTCCGCGAGAAATACGGCCGGAAACCGGCGGGCCCCGGCCAACCATCCCAGAAGTTCGCATCGCCAGGGAAGTCCACCTGCCCCCCACCCCGCAACCACTTCATCAGTGTGGGATCAATCAGGCGCCGAGAGATCTCATTGAGGGCCTCGGCATGGAGGCGTTCGACAACCTCGGGATGGTCGGCTGAAACATCAGCCAGCTCACCCATAACGCGGAGCTTCGACTCGCCCGGCGTCAGCGCGACCTCAAGCGACCACTCCCCATCGAACGCGGTGAACAGCCAGGCATCCGGCGCCTCATTCCAGTTGCGATCGGCATTGCGCCCGCTGAGCGCGAGCTGGCGGGGAGCCTTCCCTTCGCGCGCCGAGGCGACGACATCGTGCGACTCGATACCCTCGGGCAGATCGACGCCGGCCAACGCGCAAGCGGTCGCGAAGATGTCCTGAGGCTGGACGATGAGATCAGACCGCCCGCCTGTCTCGCCCGGCACCCGCACGATGAAGGGCGTGTGGGCCTCAAACTCGCGCACGGGCGCTCCCTTGCCGAAGGTGCCGCGCTCCGCGAGGTTGGTCCCGTGGTCGGCAGTGAAGATGATCGCCGATTTCTCCGCCATGCCAGTCGCCTCGAGCGTGTCGAGGAAATGGCCAAGGCAGTAGTCGACCCACGCGGTCTTGGCAACGTATGCCGCCTTAATGCGGGCCTTGGCGGCGTCGGGGAGGTCGGGGTTCCGGTGCCCGAGGAAAGCGCGCGGATCGATCAGGCCGTCGTAGCCCGACGTGTCGTCGTACATGCGCATGAAGGCGGGTGGGACATCCCACGGCTCGTGGGGATCGAAGCAATCGACCCAAAGCAGCGCGTTGCTCCGCGACGCGTTGTCGCGCACCCACTCGGACGCCGTGTTGAAGAGCCTCGCGCAGTTCCAGTCGTCGGCACTGCGCCTGTTGCGGTTGGCCCGGGCATACGCCGCGACCATGGGTTGCTTCATCGGATCGGCGTCGATGCAGTCAAACAGCGGATCGCGCGCCCAGTTGCTCAGCCACTCCTCAGAATCATCAATCCACGGCCGGTCGACCTCAGCGCCGCGGACGGGCGTCCAGCCGTGGAACGGCCAGTCGAAGTTGTGCCCGCCATTAACGAGGTGGGGCGTGTCGTGGATGAGCTGGGTGCAGTAGCCCGCCTCGCAGAGAGTCCATGGCAGCGTGACGTGGTCGTGGCGCAGCGGACGCCACGGGAAGAACGGCGAACCGTACTTGCCCGTGATGGCGTCGGTGCGGTGCGGGACCGTTGGGAAGCTAGCCAGGTAGCTGTTGTCGAAGACGTAAGCGCCATCGGCGAGCCGATCCATGTTGGGGGTGCGGATGCTGTCATTCGCACCGTGGAACGCGACGTGGTCGTAGCGCAGCGTGTCAACGACAATGATGATGATGTTCATGGCGCGCTCCTTGGGCTCGATGCCTCGCAGCGCAGCGTGATGACCTCGAACGGCTTGACGTACAGCTCCACCGAGTTGGACTTCAGGCGCAGCTTTTTCGGGTCTTCCTCGAGGAGATTCGTGCGCGTCACGGACTTCACGGGCACTCCGAACGAGACCGTGGCAGTGCCGCCCAGTCGCTGGGCGTCGTAGAGGCGGACCACGAAGGCGTCGCCCTCCTCGGCCCACTTGATCGATTCCACGATGACGTTTGGCGCGTCGACGTTGACGAGGCTCGGGATCGGTTCGGCCTTGGCGCCGACGGGGATGGTGACGAGCGGCACGTTGAGTTCGTAGGCAGAGCGGACGACGGACTCAACCGAGAAATCCCCCGCGTGAGGCAGCAGCGAGTAGGTTACCAGGTGGCGCCCCTCATCGCCGCGCGGATCGGGGTGCGTCCCCGATTTCAGCAGGCTCAGTCCGAGAGTCGAGCCATGCACGCTGATGCCATACTTGCAGTCATTCAGCAACGCGACACCGAAGCCGTTCTCGGAGAGATCCGTCCACTTGTGAGCGCAGACCTCAAAGCGCGCGCGATCCTCGGGCAGATTGCGATGCGTCGGGCGAGTGACGTGGCCGTATTGGATCTCGTGCCTGGCGGAATCCGCGAGCACGTCGATATCGAAGGAGGCTTTCAGGAGCTTGTGCTTCTCAGACCAGTCGACAGCCGTCTCGAAGTCGATCTGGGGCGACGCGGAATGGAAAACGACGTCCTGCGTGAGGGTGGACCCGTCTCCGATGGCGTGCTCGCATCGGATGCGGAGTTGAAGCGGGCCGTCGGCCACGACCTCGCGCTTAACGAGATTGGCCTGAGCCACCATCTTCAGTTCCTGATCGGCGTCCACGTCCCAGTTGTCGTAGGAGAAAGGCACGTCTTCGCCCAGGAGCAGCGTGTTAAGGGCTCCGCGCGACGCGACGACCTCGCGACCAGTGGCGGCATCGACCAGCGAGACGATGCGTCCGGCATCATCGAAGCGGACCGTCGCGTGAGGTGTGGTGACCGTGTCGCCGTCGACGGTAAACGGCGAGTCGACCTGCAGGACGTCAGCCGGTTCAACAGGCAGGATGGCGGCGCCAAGGGCCGGGACGTCCAGGCCGGAGATAACGAGCTGAGGGTCACCGTCGATGTCGGTGACGCACTGGGAGACGACGTCGTCCGCCGGGACGAGGCCGTCGGGGACACCACTGAGCACAAGCTCCCCGGCGCGGTCCCAACTGAGCGTGTTGACGACCATGAGATTCTTCGGAGATCGCGGCTTCGGGCCGGCGATAGCGCGAAGCGCTTTCCCGGAAAGGTCCTCCGTGCGTTCGATGCAGTCGGCGAAGGAGCGAATGGCCTCATCGTTTACCTCGGCGATGGACGAGCCGGGCAGGATGTCGTGGAACTGATTGATGAGGAGTTCCTTCCACAGCGCGAGCAGCTCGTCAGCGGGATAGTCCGTGCCTTGGAGCTTCGCCAACGTCCCCAGGAACTCGGCATCGCGCATTGCGAACTCGTGCTTGCGGTTGCCGCGCTTGATCTGAGCGATCGATGTCAGAGTGCCTCGGTGCATCTCAAGATAAAGCTCGCCGACCCACGTGGGACGGTTGTCAATCTCATCGCGGATGCCAACCATGAAGTCCGTCAGCGTCGTGTGGACGCTCTTGGGGCAGCCCTCGAGGTCTTCAACGCGCTTCGCCATCTCCGCCATCTCGGCCATCGGCCCGCCGCCGCCATCGCCAAAGCCATAGGCGCACAGCCGGCGATCATCAACGTCCTTGTGCTGCAGCCAGTTGTAGTTGCCGATCAGGCTCTCGGGGTCGACCCACGAGTGGTGCCAGTTGTAGTGGGAGACGACGGTGGTGCCGTCGATGCCCTGCCAGTCGAAGGTATCGTAGGGGAAGCGAGTGGTATCTTTCCACGCAATCTTCGTCGTGGCGAAGAACTCGACGCCCGCGCCCTGCAAGAGTTGAGGCAGCGCTGCGGAGTAGCCGAAGACATCCGGCAACCACAGCGTGTCGGCCGTGTAGCCGAACATCTCGCGCGTCGCGCGCTGACCGACCAGGAGTTGCCGCACGAAGGCCTCGCCCGACGGCACGTTGCAGTCCGGTTCGATCCACATGGCGCCATTGGGCTCCCAGCGCCCCTCGGCGACGAGTTTCTGCATGCGCTGAAATATGCCGGGATACTCGTGCTTCATGACCTCGGCGTGGCACGGCGCGGGCTGCAGGAAGATCATCTCCGGGTATTGCTCCAGGAGGTTGATCATCGAACTGAAGGTGCGGGCGCACTTCCGCCAAGTCTCGGCGATGGTCCACAGCCACGCGGTGTCGATGTGGGACGCGCTGACGAGGCCGATGGTTGGGGTCGTGTCGCTGTTCTTCTTCGCCAGGAGGGGCGCCATGATGTCACGGGCGAGAGCGAGTTTGGGGCGCCAAGATTCCTGACCCGACTCAGCCGGAACGGCATCGACCGTGGCCCACACGTCGGCGAGGGCTTTGGGGATCTCCGCGCGCCGAAGCGAGTTGCCGCCGAGCGCGTCCATGAGTTGGCGAAGCGTCCGGAAGTCGAAGAGGAAATCGCTGACATCCTTGCGCTCCAGCACGATCTCGATGCCATCGAACGCGCGGGACTTCCTCCCAACAACAGGGCCTGTATCAAACGGCTGCGTGCCGGGGAACGTGTGGCCGGCATAGGTCTCAAACGCGAGATGATATTCGCGCGATGTGGTGGCTTTGGGAGTCATCATCACGCACGGGTGATTCCCATCGAACACGCCCATATGAACACCATCGACGAGGAAGAGCGTCTCGCCCCCTGTCCTGGCCCGGACCAGGACCGGCTTGCCCTTGCAAGACCGAGGGAGCTTGACATCCCCACGGAACCAAGCCGTCACGCCACTGTCGCCCCAGCGAGCGCCCGGTTTGACGGAGCGCCATTTCAGCTTGGAACCACTGGGCTCAACGCGGAAGTGTTCGCGAGTCTCGAGCATCTCAACCGGCACCTCGGAGATCGTCTCAAAGCGAAGCGCCGTGTATTGCTCTTCGAGCTTGCCGAACTTCGCCAGGGTTCTCTTGTCGGTAATCATCCAGCCCAGTCTCCTGTTGTGCGCAAGCGCGCGTCGTGATAGGTGGTAGTGCGCTGCGATGGGACGCGTGCCCTGCAATTGGGTCGGGCCAAGAAAGCTGGCGAAGGGGGTTGACAGCGTTCCCGACATTCGCTATTGTAGTTGCATGGATGCGCAAATGAACAACATTGATGACGGCGCTCTGAGATCCTCAGACACGGGCCCGTGTTGCGGGATTGATGGGATGCCGGAGGCTCGGTTCTTCAAGGCGCTGTGTGATCCGACACGCTTGCGGATCCTGGCCCACCTTGTCGAGGCGCAAGAGCCAAAGACGGTCAGCGAGGTCGCTGACCTCTTCCCCATCGATGTGTCCGTGGTGTCGCGACACCTGGCCATCCTGAGAGACCAGCAGATCCTACTCGCCGAGAAGCAGGGCAAGGAAGTGCGCTATACCGCCGATTACGGCTTTCTGACGAAGGTGCTCGCGGGATTTGCTTCGGCGATCGAGAGCTGCTGTCCGACGGACGAGTGCTGCAACGACGACGCGTGATGTTCGATGGGCCGTCCAATGCACATCGACGCAAACATGCACAAAAACCAATGATGGGCAGGCATCAGCCGCCCAGGAGCACCATAAGGAGTCAATGACATGAGCAACACGCAGAAGCCAGAGGACGTTCGGGAGGCAGTGTCGGAGGCGTATGCGCGGGCGATTGGCAAGGCGGCGGGGAGTTGCTGCGCCGAGGCGCAAGAGTGTTGCCCGCCGGCCAAGGAGGAGTCTTCCTGCTGCCCGAGCGAGGCGTCCTA
>CAZKUN010000197.1:13312-17758 GCA_964555935.1 uncultured Armatimonadia bacterium
TCCTACGCGGAAAAAATCGGGTATGGCGCGGATGAACTGGGCAAGGCATCCGACGGGGCCGGGGAGACGACTTTCGGATGCGGGAATCCGCTCGCGTTCAGCGCGGTCACCGAGGGGCAGACGGTGGTGGACTTGGGGTCGGGAGCGGGACTTGACCTGATGATCGCCGCGGAAAAAGTTGGGCCGGAGGGTCACGTCATCGGCGTGGACATGACGGACGCGATGATCGAGAAGGCCCGACAGAACGCGGCGGAGGCCGGTTACGCGAACATCGACGTGCGCAGGGGTATCATCGAGGAGCTGCCGATCGATGACGGGACGGTGGACTGGGTGATCTCAAACTGCGTCATCAACCTCTCCCCCGAGAAGCCAAAGGTCTTCGCGGAGATCGCGCGCGTCCTGCAGCCGGGCGGGGAGATGCTGGTCTCGGACGTGGTGGTGGATGACCTGCCGGACTGGGCGCGCGAGCACATGGGCTTGTACAGCGGGTGCGTGGCGGGAGCGACCAGCGAAGCGGAGTACGTGGCCGGCCTGCAAGCGGCTGGATTGGTGGACGTCGAGGTGCGGAATCGCGTCGCGGTGCCTATATCGATGATCGAGGACGGCGTCGGCGCCGTCTCGGACGGAGAAGACGCCAAGCGCATGGCTGCGGAACTGGACGGCAAAGTGGCCAGCATTGAGGTCTACGCCAAGAAGGCGTGACGGACTTACCCGAGGCCCGGGTGCGCCAGCTCCCGGGCCTCGTGCATAATCTCGATCCGGCCCTGGACGCGCGTCAGCAGCTCTTCGTGCAGCGCCACGCTACGAGTTACCAACGCGGACACCTGGTTGTCGGCGTCGATGCGACAGAGATCCATCCCCGCAAGCGAGGTGCCGTCGAGGTCCGTGATGATGCACCCCGCGGTCGTCGCGATCAGGTGCCACGCCGCAACGTCATACGGCAGGAGCGCCTTCAACTTCGGCGACTCCTCACCTGACATCGGCAGCGGCCCGAATTCGTCATAGAGCTTTTTGGCTGGGTGGATGTAAGCTTCGGCCTGGCCGGACGCGACGCGCAGGACACCCCACGAGCTGGAATTCACAACAAACGCGCCCCGCGGCCAGTACTCATCCAGCAGGTCGGCATACAGCATCCCAGCCGCCGCCCCCGAGCACCCGCAGTATTCGAGGAAGATACCGCCCCGCGCTGCATCGGGCGGCGGGCGGCGCCCAGCGACGCCGCGCGCGGCGCAGACCGCCTGGCCCGTCGCGGCATCGATGAGCACGGCGTGCTCCACGTCGGCGATCGTCTTGGGTCCGGGAGCGCGGGCCAACGCGAGGCTGACGCACCACATCGGCATCCCGGCGCGAGCCGAACGGCTGCCGTCCACCGGGTCCGCGATGAGGAGCCACTCCGCGCCGGATTCGGCGTTGATGCTATCGCGCCCGCCTTCAGAGACCACCTCAACGCTGAGCGCGTGCCGGCGACAGGCCTCAAGCAGCGCGGTCTCGGTGACATCGTCTATCCGCCACTGCAAATCTCCGTCAGGCGCCATGCCCGTCACATCAGACGCCCCGCGTGTTGAGACCGCGGATGCGTGCACTTCCTGGGCGATGTCTCTGAGCAAGTCCTCCACGGCGCGCCTCCCATAGCGATATGCGCAACATTTCGCGCGAGGCTACGAATACTCCTACGACACTGTGAGGAGGAACACGCGGCCTCGCGTGGGAAGCACACCACTGACTGCAATCCCTTCTGGCGGAGGCTCACCCTATGCGCGCGGCACTTGTGGCGCTGTTACTCGTGGCGAACGTGATTCCCGCGTCGGCTGATACCGTCGTGCTGGCGAAGGACGGTCAGCCCGCGGCCACCATCGTCGTGGCTGAGGGTGCGGAGGCGAAGGTGATGGGCGGCGCGGAGGATCTTCAGCGCTATGTTGAGGCGATCTGCGGCGTGGAGTTGCCGATCCGAACGGATGGGCAGGCGGTTGAGGGCACGGGTCTCTATATTGGCGAGTGCGAGCCAACGACCGAGGCGGACATGCCAGAGGACGGGCTGAACCCGGAGACGTATGCCATTCGCGTGAGGGATGGCAATATCTACTTCACCGGCCGATGGCCGACGCCGGTGAGGTTCGCGGTTGTCTCGTTCATTGAGGATGACCTGGGCGTGGGGTGGTTCGCGCCGGGCGATCTTTGGGAGGACGTGCCGGAGGGCACAGACGGCGAGCTGAGCGTGGGTGTCACGAGCCGCGTCGTCGTGCCGGGCACGAGCCCCCGGCTCTGGAGCGGTCATGCGTGGACGGATGACTGGAACGACTGGAACATGCGCAACAAGACGGTGGTGAGCGAGGTTGTGCCGCGCCGACAGTTCCAGAACAACGTGTTCCGCGTAATCACGGCAGGGAAGCACGCCGAAACCCACCCCGAGTACTTCCCGCTGATCGATGGGGAACGCTGGATTCCGTCCAATTCATCAGACCGATACTGGCGGCCGTGCGAGAGCAACCCGGAGGTCATTGCAGCGGTCGTGGATTACGCCGGCGCGTTCTTCGACGGGCGACCGGACGTCGACAGCTTCTCGGTGGGGATGGACGACATCAACAAGCTGTGCTCGTGCGAGAACTGCCGGGCGTGGGATCCCGAGCCCGACAGCTACGAGAACCGCGCCTTCAGCGACCGACACTACCGGTTCGTGAATGAGGTCGCCAAGGGGATCGCCGAGACGCACCCGGATCGGTACATCGGGACGCTGATCTACAACATCGCGCGCCAGTTGCCGACGACCGTGCCGAAGCTGGAGGACAATGTCTTCGGATTCATCACCGAGACGGCGGCGCTCTGGTGGCGCGATGACATGCAAGAGGACGACCACGAGCTGACGCGCCAGTGGGCCGCGCGGTGCAAGCACCTAAGCCGATATGACTACATGGGCATGGGGACGATGACGCCGAGGGTGTACCCGCATACCGTGGCGGAGCAGATCAAGTTCGACAAGAGCGTGGGCATGGAAGGAATGTACATCGAGGTCTACACGCTTCTGCCGAACACAGCCCCGATGATGTGGGCCACGGCGAAACTGCAGTGGGACCACACGCTCGACGTCGACGAGCTGCTCGACGAGTACTACGCGCGGATGTTCCCCGAGACTCAGAGGACGATGAAGACCTACTTCGAGCTACTCGAGGACAGTTGGAACACCCCGAGGCCAGGGCGGACCGGCTGGGTACACCGGAACATCATCGCTCAGGCGACGTCGATGAGCCCAGCGGCTGTCGACCAGGGCTTCGCGTTGCTTGAGAAGGCGCTGGGCGAGACCGACGACCCGGTCGAGCAGAAGCGGATCGACATCGTACTGGGAGGCCTGCGCTACGGGAGCTACGTGATCTACGCATACGACCTCTCGCAGAAGCTCATCGGAACGCCCGTGACCAATCGCAGGCAAGCCCGGAAGGTGCTGAGCATGGTTGAGGAGATGGCGAGGCTCAGCGCGGAGAGAACCGAGCATTGGGCCCAGGCGCCGGAGCGGGATGACCTGCTCGGGGCGAACCTGCGCGGGCTGATTGACATGGGGTACCTTGCGACAGCGCAGGCCGCGAATGTTGAGAAGGGCGCGACGAGTGGCGCCCTGAGCGTGCTCGCGTGGTACGGCGAGAACGCGCCCGCGGAACTGGACGACGTGGCGGGTCGGTTAGAGACGATTGGCGGACCGATCTCCGAACTGGTGGCGGCGTGGCGCTGGGTGGAGGCGAATTCGCCCGAGAACCAACTCGTGAATGGCGATTTCGAGGATCGCGATGAAAACGAAGACGCGGCCGAAATGGACTGGAACACGACCGGCGCGCCGAAGGGCTGGTCGACCTGGGCACGGACACAGAGAGCGGAGTTTGGCGTCGCCGGCGCCGTCGGGCGAGAGAACTCGGCGGCAGCCCAACTCAGAGGGGCGGAGTCGGCGACATACCTGCAGACTCACGCCTGCGAGCCGGGGGAAAAATACCTCTGCTGCGCATGGGTCAAGACCACGCCGGCCGGATCGCAGGCGGGTGCAAAGCTGACCATTCGGTACCGGACTCCCACCGGCGCGTGGCACCCTCGGCGCGACTTTGAGGCGAGCGTCAGCGCGGCGGAAAATACGGGCGAGTGGCACCCGCTCGTGCTGATGGTGACCATACCCGAGGGCGCCGGCCAGATGACGATAATGCCCGGCGCGCACGGCATGGAGGAGGGCGCGACAGCGTTGTTTGACGACGTGGTGCTGCACCTGGTGGAGTAGGCAGACGGCGACGGCATGAGCTGGCTGGAAGCCGGCGGTCCAGTCAGCGGCGACGGCATGCAACGGGGCGGGCGCCCCGTTGCCACGCGACGTTGGGAGCGAGGTCAGGCGCCCCGGGCCTCTGCCTCGAGTTCGCGGATGAAGGCGAAATCCTCCTTCGTCTGCTTGAGTAGGAAGTCGGTGGTGTCAGCCGG
>CAZKUN010000198.1:0-17752 GCA_964555935.1 uncultured Armatimonadia bacterium
GTTGCAGATCCTCACCATCGAAGGGTTGCTCGATCCGAACGGGCCGAAGCTCATGCTGCCGCTGTTCGCGACCGACGGCGTCGAAGCCAGAGCTTCGACCTACGGGGGCAAAGGCGACGGCGATGCGGGGGAAGGCAACAGCACCAAGCTGGCGCTTGGCGGAACGACGGCGACGGAAACGGCGTTCGCGGCTACTGTGCCACGCGGAAAACGGCGTCGAAGCTAGAGCTTCGACCTACGGGGTTGGGAGAGGGGCGAGGGTTCGACGGGGCAGGAGTGGAAACTTGGAAACTCAAACGACGAGTTTCCTTGCAAGTTTCCCTGTGCCACGCGGACGAGTTGCTACGCGGACGGACGCGGGCCGGATACTTGCGGTCATGTCTTCTACATGAATGTCAGATGCCGAGTCGGCAATCGCCGACTCGGCATCTGGTGTCAACAATGCCAAAGCTGGTCTCAATGCCCGGACGGAACACATCAGACGGGCTGGAAGCCCGTCTCTACGCGGGCTCTGAGATGACTTGTGGCGGACCGCAGCTAGCGGTTCGCAGCGGCGATGATGACCGCGAGTAGCGTCACGACGAGACTGAGGGCGAAGGAGGCGAGCCATAGGATCACGCCCCATTTCGACCACTTGCCCTGGATCTCGCGGAACTGCTCGACGCTCTCATAGTGGTTGTTCTGCCAAGCCCACTCGTTCCCTTTGATGCCGCAAAAGACCATGCCCACGATGCCAAGGAAGAACGATAGGGCGAACCCGAGCCACGCCTTATGAACCGCGGCCCAGATCCAGTGCAGCAGGAAACCTCCCCAGCTCCAGCCCTGAAGTTCAGCCGGGACGACGGCTTGCGGGCCTTGACCGGAGGTATTGTCATAGACTGTCGGTGTCGGTGTGAGTGTTGGAGCTGCCTGTACCATGGTTATCCCTCCTCGGGTACGCCTGCGGGGATGATTCCACGTATCAGGCCTTCAACACCTGGGAATACCGGCTAGGTTCACGCGGTCCCCGCTCACGCAAAACGAGCCGGGCCCAGGAGGGCCCGGCTCGCGCGTGCTCACAGGTGGACGGACGGAACGCCTAGTAGCTCTGCATGCCCTGGCTCGCGCTAAGGGCCGCCACCAGAATGAACTGAAGGATGACGCCGATGATACTTAGCAAACAGGAGGCGATGAGGATGATGACTCCCCACTTGGTCCACTTGGCCTGGATCTCCCTGAAGTGCGCAACAGACTCGTAACGGTTGTTCTGCCATGCCCACTCATTGCCTTTGACGCCGCAGAAGATGGCGCCGATGATTCCCAAGAAGAACGAGAGGGCGAACCCGAGCCAAGCTTTGTGGACGGCGGCCCAGATCCAGTTGAGCAGGAAGCCACCCCAACACCATCCCTGAAGTTCGGGCGGCACGACAGCAGTCGGTCCCTGACCGGACGTGTTCTCCCCCCCCGTCGGCGGCCCCACTGGCGCCCCGGGTGGTGCGGCTGGTGGTCCCGGTGGCGGCCCTGCTGGTGGTCCCGGCGGCGGCGTGGCCGGCGGTCCCGGTGGCGGCTGTTGTACCATGGTGACTCCTCCAATATTCCCGTCGCGTAAACAGCGGTGCTACGTGACTATCGAACACCATGTTCGTCGCGAAGGTTCACGGGTCCTGCCTGCGGACCTACGGCGTCGCGCCTAACCGGCTCAGTGCCCCAACGACTGCCACGACGAACAGGATGAAGTATACCAGTAACACGATAGCAAGCGGGATGCCCTGGATCGCAAGGCCCCACAGGGCCCACTTGCGCTGGATCTCGTTGAATTGCTCAACGCTGTCGTACCGGTTGTTCTGCCACGCCCACTCGTTCCCTTTGACGCCACAGATTACGGAGCCGATGATCCCGAGAAGGAAACAGAGCACGACCCCGAGCCAGGCTTTGTGCACCGCGGCCCAGATCCAGTGGAGGAAGAAGGCGCCCCAGTTCCATCTGTTCAGTTCCATCGGGAGCTGCGCGCTTGGCCCCTGGCCCGAGGTGTTGGGATGAGTCTCCCAGTAGAGCGGCGAAGGCGGAAGCGCGGTCACGTACGGCGGCGGGAGGATCGGAGGTGGTGATGGAGTGCCCTCGGGTGGCGGCGATGGAGCATGCTCCGACGGCGGTGGGGGTGGAGGTGGCGGAGCTGGCGGCGGCGGGAGTGGCGGAGGAGGCGGGTGCTGGCTCATTCTGCGCGAGGCTCCTCGGTGCGAAGATGGATGGCCGATGCCGTCACGGCGAGGAACGCGCCCCAGTTCCAGCCGCGGATCTCCTGAGGCACCTCGGCGCCCTTGCCTTGTCCGGAGGTGTTGCCGACGGTGCCCGCCTCCACCGACATCGGCGATGGCGGCAGCGGTGGCGTGTCGGGTGGCGGCGATTGCTGGGCCACAGGCACAGACTCCTCGGCGTCGGGGATGAAACCCCGGAAACTCAGACGGCGAGTTTCCCTTGCAGAACGCAATGATTGGGCAACGGCATTGCGTTCTGCCCCTCCTACACTAGGTCTTCAGGACGCGCACGGGGACGAGTTTTGCGACCATCTCGCCCAGGTCAAGCTCCATGGTGGCCAACACGACGCTGCGGCCGCGATAGTCGTGGGGCACGTCGCGCGGATGGCTGATGACCTCGCGTCCGCGATCGTTGACCGTGTCGCACTCGAAGTAGCGGATGCCGCTCTCCTCGATCACGCGGGTGACGTCGAGAATGTGCGGCAGCGTGTAGCCCGCACCGTGAGGCAAGAGGTTCGCGTTGGTGAGCCGGTGCAGGACACCCAACTCCTCGGCCCGTCCGCGAAACCCGAGGGCGTCGATGGTGGTGTCGGAGAAATTCGGCTTGCCCCGCAGCAGGTAGCCGGGGATGTCGCTACGGAGCATCAGGGGGTACAACTTGTCGGCGTCGAGATCTATGTGGTGGCAACCGAGGATGGCCTCGTTCTTGTTGATCAACCCCTGGTGCGTCTCGTTGGCGATGAGATCGAACTCATCGAAGAGGCGCTCCGCCGCCAGCAGACGCCGGCGTTTGGCGAACTCATCGGCGTAGCGATAGAACTCCATGTAAGACTCAGCATACTCGCCAGACAGGTAGTGCAGCGGCCCGAAGGGCGTCTCCAGCTTATCGCACCGCGCCATCAATTCGTCGCTGAAGTCCCAGTAGAGCCCAGGCCCGTGGGAGGTCTCGCTGCGCAGCTCGCCGCCGGCCGCGTGGAGCACGAAGGCGTACTTCGGGAGGTTGAGATCCGGGACGATGGGATCGATGACGCAGATGTCGATGAAGTGATTGCCCTTCGCGAAATCCCACTTGATCGGCAGCCCGTCGATCTCGGGCGGGTCGGCGGTCATCTTGGCCATGCGACGGATGAGGTCGGGGATCTCCGGCATCTCTTCGATCGACCCGACAAGCATCCCGCAGACGTTGGGTTTAGTGTCAAGCACCAGCGCGTCGTTCCCTCCATCACCCCAACTGATCTTCCCACCGTAGCCAAAGCCCGACTGCCAGCGAGTGATGTTGCGGCTAATCGTCATGTCGGGGGTGGCAACGAAGGTGGCATCAGGCTCCACGCCGAGACGCTCCTGCAGGCAATGGAGCTTGGCGATTCCATACGGCATGTTCGCGAGGCAGAGGCGACTGCCGCTATCGTTCATGCCCGTCGAGAAGATGTGTTGGCGCGCTCTGTCGAGCCTGGCTTCGGGGGTCATGGTGGCCATGGCTGGTCTCCTCCCACCCAACCGGGGGTGGGGTAATACGCGTGGGCATAGTAGGTCGCTCAGCTAGGTTAACAATGGTCGGCGAGGCTATGTTCGCCTAACCATGCGGCGACGGCAACGCATGCGATTCCCGAGGTCACGAACCGCATGTACAGGTCTCCGGAAGCCGGCGGACGAAGCAACGCGCAATACGCGCTGATCGCATTGTACCTCTTAAGGTGAAGATTGCCATGGTAGATAGGCGTCGGGTTATACTCGGCTTGGCGTTGGTCTTGGGAATTGCAGGATTCTGCGGGTGTGGCGGCAGTGGGACCGGGGGCGGAATCACCGTCAACTTCCCCAGCGTGCTGATAGGGATCTACGCCGGACAGATGGACGGAGACGGTACGGGCCCGCTGAGGTTCTACATCGACCCAAGGGGCGGGCTCATCGGGAACTTCCGTCTTCCGCCGATCTGCGCGGGCCCGATACAGATCACCGGCACGGTCGACCCCGATGGCAACGTGATCATCACAGGCAGCGGATGCGGCTTCACCTTCAGCGGGACGGGGACGCTCGCGCAGACCGCGTCAGGTAGCGTGGTCTACACCGGCTCGGGCACGTGGACGGGCAGCAACGGCACAAGCGGCACCTGGTCCGCGACCCGCACCGGCGCGACCGGCGCCATCTCCGTCTAGTCGCGGGCGCCGTCAGTCGCCCTGCGGCGTCCACATGCGTGGCTCGACGGTCTTGAGCCACTTGACGTGACCGTCGACAAAGGCGATGTTACTCCCCTTATTGTGGCGCTTGCTGAGGTTGGCGACCCACTCGGGAAGATTGGGATCGTAGGCGCCCGCCATGCGACACGATGTGCTCTCGTAGATGAGAATCGTGCCGGTTGGATCCTCGACAAGGCCATCCTCGATACCAGACATCCCCGTCAGCAGGCCGCGCGTGTTGTAGGCGTAGCCGCCGGTGTAGCCATGAACGGGCGGGTCCAGTCGGCAAGCCGCCTTCCAGCCACCGAAACTCGGGCACAGGAAGATCTGCATCTCGTGGGTCATCTGCGTGGGTCCGCCCTGGATGTACTGGCTTATCTGCTCCTCCCACAGGATCCACCCGGCGCGGGCAGTGCAGGAGTAGACCCAAACGTAGAAGTCATCGTTGTCGTTCTTGTACATCTCCACGGCGAGGGCAATCTGACGCATGTTGCTGCTGCAGCTAGTTTGGCGCGCCTTCTCTCTCGCCCGCGCGAAAACGGGGAAGAGAATCCCCGCCAGAATCGCGATGATGGCAATGACGACGAGCAACTCGATGAGCGTGAAGCCTCTGCGTAACCTCATGAGACAGCCTCCAGTCCAGGTCGCGGCACTAGGAGATTGGCCCCCGAG
Organism: uncultured Armatimonadia bacterium; assembly: GCA_964555935.1. Classification (GTDB taxonomy): domain Bacteria; phylum Armatimonadota; class Zipacnadia; order Zipacnadales; family VGFC01; genus CAZKUN01. The sequence goes on from CAZKUN010000198.1 coordinate 5,081, forward strand.
GGTGGGAATCCTGCCAAGCGTGAGCAGCGTCACCGCCACTGGGCGGGCGCCTTGTAGAGGTTGGACTGGCCCTCGCGGTCGGAGTTGAAGAGGACGGACGCGCCATCAGGCGTGAAGATGGGGTGAGGGTGGGAGTGCTGCGTTACCCAGGACGTGTCGTGGCGGCAGAGCGGCTGCAGGATCGCGCGCTCGCCCTCGTGGCGAACGAGAGACATCATGCCGCGCGGGTCGTCAACGCCGGGCGCGTGGCAGGTGTCGCCGACGAGGAGCGATTCGTCAGGACTGGTCTGGATGTGGCTCGGATGCGGGCCGTCGTAGCGGAACATCTCGAGGTTTTCCCCCGAAGGATCCACAACCGCGTTGAAGTGGGTCGACTGCGATGAGGTGGGCGTCTCGCGCGTAGCCCACTGGGTCACCACGCGCCCGCTCGCGGTGAAATACTCATGGCCGGAGCGGTCGAGATGGCGGCGCTGGAGCAGCAGCGGCCACACCTCGTGAGTGCCCGCGCGGACGATCCAGAGCCGCTGCACGAGATGCCACGGACCCTCGTGGCAGAAGCAGACGATGTCTGGATCGGTGAGGCTGACGTTGACATGGCTGATCCACTCGCGCTCGCCCCACAGCGCCTCGGCGCCGGAGACGTCCGTGCTGACGCGCATGACGACGGAGGTCGGGCGGCGGTATAGATGCTCGAGGAAATCGGAGTAAATCTTGCCCGTGCGCGTGCTGAGGTTCAGCACCTCGGAATAGCAGAACGTGACAGACGCGCCATCGCCCGTCGGCGAGAGGATCGATGGCCGGAAGCCCTCGGGCGTCTCGTAGAGGGTCTCGGAGGAGAGATCATCCAGCGAGATGCGCTTGACCGACCGGCCGGCGAGGACGGCGACGGCGTTCTGGGTGGGCAGCACCGTGCTGCAGTGCGTGGAGATCCCATCGGGCTCGTCGGTGAGCTGGCGCATCTCGCCAGAATCGAGTCCGAGGAGGTAGGCCTGCCACGTCCCCGAGCGGTTGCCTGACAGCAACACGCTCCGACCGTCATCGGTGAAGAGGGCCTGGGTGAAGTACGGGAAGATCGTATCGCCGACGCCGTCAGTGATCCGAGTGACGGCGGCGCCGGTGATGGGATCGGTGACGGTGATGGGATCGATGCGGGTGGTATCGCCGATGGGCATGGGAGGCCTCCGAGGAGGGCTGGAATGTGGCCGTGTTGGCTTCTACCACGGGTACGAAACGACGGTGTCGTCGGCAGACACGAACTTGACAGAGGCGATGGCGGCAACAACTACGCAGAGGACGATGCCGGCGCTGATGCCGATGATACGCCACTTGGGATCGGGCCTGCGACGCAGCGCAGTGCCCATCACTGCCACCTCTCAGGTCAGCTCTACGCATCGTGCGGCAACGTCACCCGACAGACGCGGCGGACCGTCACGGGTGCGCTTGCCGCAAGTACTTGGTCAGGCCAGCGATGATCCGGGCATAAGTCTTGAACCCTTGCAGGAACCCGATGAGGGCGTCCCTGTCTTGGGTCGTGGCAACGGCGTGCCCGGCCTGGTTGCGGTACATTCGGTACAGATGAAAGAGGCAGTCTACTACGGGAAGATCTTGCCAATGGGGGGCCTGTCTTAGCCCATTGTTCTTTCGGTACTCGTAGAGCGCCGTGCTCAGGTGGCCGAATATGTGGCCGACGGCGCAGTAGTCAGCGTCGAGGTCGGTCTTCAAGTCCGAATGGCCTGCGGTGTCCTCAAACGTCTCCGCGAGCAGTGTAATCGCGCGCTCTGAGGCACACCCAATGCACACGGCGCACGATAGCTCCATGCACCTGTCGGAGGCGAGCTTTGCTTCCATCAGGTACGCCTTCACGATCGAGTCGAGCGGGCCACCAGCAGCATCCTCCACGCTATTCACGTACTCCGTGGGATTGATCCACTCGACGCTACCGAACCGCCCCTCGGCGATAGCGCGGCGGCCTTGGCTGGTGAGGAGGACCGCGCCGTTGCTCGGATTCACGCAGGGGGCTGGGATCACAATGCCGTCAACCATCAATTCCATCAGGGCGTCACGCACGCGCCGTTCGAGGGGCTGGCGATCGGTCCCCTGCTGGTGTCCCATGCGGCTGAGGAAGGCGGGGTCCGAAATGCCGATTGTCGGCAACTTGGCGCCTGGCGGCAACTTCTCCTCGGCCTCCGTCTTGTCTATGCTCGCCGCAGCTTCCTCGAATGCTCTCATCATCCTGTGCTTTACTTCGTCGACCGAAGGCACGGTGCCGTCCGTCATCTCATCATCTCCTCAGGTTAGGGCCGGGCTCAGCAGTCGAACGGCAACGTCACTCATCCGGCGGCGCGTCGGGATCGGTGCTCGCGGCGTCGTTGGTCAGCACGGTGCTCATCTCCTGGATTATCGCTTGAGTCGCTGCCGTACGAGCTGGGTCGTCCGGATGCAACGTCTCGGCCATCCGCCAGGCCATAAAGAGGCTGTTCATCCGCGCCGGATGGTTGAAGTAGCGGTTGAGCTGGCGGACGGATATCTGATGCACGGCCAGCAGCGTCCGGACTACGTATCCAGCGAGGGCGGCGGAGACGGCACCGAGCCCTCCCATGGTCGCCAGACCTGCAGCATCGGGTGGTTGGGTCACCAAGTACCAGATCGCGACCCCGAGCACTCCGAACCCGATGACAGCGATGAGGATCGACCAGAAGAACGACGTGCGAGCGCGACCGCGCGTGTCATTGTGGTATGTCTCAAGCCACGTACCGACGTAGCGCTCGCCCGTGCTCAGCCGATCCGCGGGCGTGGTATCTCCCTCAGAATCTGACTCTAGCATCTTCGACCTCTGATCTTCGAGCTGCTCAAATCGTATCTCCGTCCGCTTCTGCTCCACGAGGTAGGTTTCAATGGCCCACATCAGGACGAACCCCGTGGCTCCGCCCATCAAGATAGTGTACCACTTGCTCAGCACCGTAGCCCATGATGGTTCGGGTGAGATCGCGAAATACAGGGCAACGGCCACCACCGTCATCGCCGCAGGCATGGCCCACTTGAACAGTTTCAGCGTTCCGTAGGTCAATGTCATATCTGTCAGCCCCTCTCTCCGCCGTCCGGAGTGTCCATAGTAATCAGCGTGGACCTCAGCAGGTGTCCATGGGGAACGTGATGAGGCACACACGCTTGTAGCCGTTTCGTTCGGGCAGCGCGGGCCAGGCGTTGACGCTGAAGAGCGGTGCGTCACGGGAAACGCGGAGCGCCGACGCGGCGTCGAGTGTCGAGTGAGGCGTCCTCGGCGTCGTCCGGCCACGCCCGGTAGACGTCCTGGACGGCGCTTCGTTCCTCGGGCATGAGGTCCCTCGGACAGGTGATCTCAGGATGTCACAGCCGGACGCTGGTCCGCCCGTTGTCGACGACCGTGCCCGTCGCGTACACGCACGTCCGCACGCGCCGCGCGAATTCCCCTTGGGGCCCATATATGGGCGGAATATCGGTGGTATTTCTGCAATGAACCTGCCGGGGCCTGCAAGGTGTGACGGATTTGGGGGCTCGTTGGTATGCGGACGAGGGCGGCTAACGCTTCGCGTTCGCTCGGCGCTCCAGTGAGACGGCATTCGACGGGCTGGAAGCCCGTCGCTACGCGGGCGACCCCGTTCTACGCGGGCGAGTTGACAGGCGTGGAAACTCAAACGCCGAGTTTCCCTACGCCTGTCCTACGACGACAGACGGCGTCGGGGTTGAAACCCCTCTTACAGGGGGTTGGGAGATGAGAGAGGATTCGACGGGGCGGGAGCCCCGTCGCTACGCGGACAGCACGGACGGCGGAAGAGGCAGCGTCGCGGAAACTCGTCGAGTTTCCCAGGAGATCCGACCTACGACAGCGAGCCGAGTTGGATCTGGAGATCCGACCTACAACGACAGAGACTGATGGGGGATGGTAGGAATCATGCGTGGGAGGTACAACGGATCGGGACGGGCAACCGTCAGAGCATGTGGAGGCGGCGCGAGGTAGCGACGGATGGAGCCCCGCCCAGCGCGGGCAGTCAGACCACCTCTAAACTCCGGAACTCAACTCGCGCCAGAGAACGCTGATGCCATTTGCGGCTACCAATGCGTGGGCCCTGCTCGGCTTGCTGCTGATTCCCTACTTTCTGTGGGTGGATCAAGGCAGCCTGGCTGATGTGCCGTCGCGCCGAAGACATCTGTCGCTCGGCCTCCGGGTTCTCATCGTCACGCTGCTGGTGCTCGCGCTGAGTGGCGTGCAGATCGTGAAGCGCACCGACCAGCTCTGCGTGTTCTTCGTGCTGGACCTCTCCGATAGCATCACCGAAGCCCAAAAGACGCACGCGATCGACCACATCCGCACCGCGGTCCACGAGATGAAAGGCGATGATCTCGCGGGTGTCATCGTGGCGGGATCCGAGGCGCTGGTCGAGCTGTCGCCGGCGCGGCAGCTTGAGATCGAGGAGATTCGCTCGACGCTATCGACGACCCGGACCGACCTCGCCGCGGCGCTGAGGCTCGCGATGGCCGCCTTCCCAGACGGCACGATGAAACGCATCGTGCTGCTGACGGATGGGAACGAGAACACCGGCAAAGCCGCCGACGAGGCGAATCTGGCGGCATCAGACGATGTGGTCATCGATGTGGTGCCCCTCCCCGCGGATTACCAGCAGGAAGTGCTGGCCGAGCGGCTCATCGTCCCCCCCGAACTGAAGAAGGGCGAACCGTTCAACCTCAGGCTGGTCCTGCGGAGCCTCCAGCCCGCGGACGCGACGATACGCCTGCTGCGCAACGGCGAGTACGTGAAGACGTATGACGCCAAGCTGGGCGCGGGCGTGGTGAGCCTCGAACTGCCCCAAGTGATCGACAAAGAGGGCTCGTACTCGTTCGACTGCGTGATCGAATCAGACACGGACACGCTGGCCGAGAATAACCGCGCGCTGGGGTTCAGCGTCATCCGAGGCCAGCCGAAGGTGCTGTACTGCGAGGGCGATCCGGGCGAGGAGACATACCTGCTGGACGCGCTGCACGCGGCGAACGTTCGTGCGGATGTGGTGGGTCTGGCGGGCGTGCCGACGGCGCTGGCTCAGCTTCAGCAGTATGACTCGATCATCCTGAGCGACGTGCGGGCGGATCTCATCTCGCTGGAGCAGATGAAGATGATCCGCTCGGGCGTACGGGATCTGGGCATCGGCCTGGTGATGCTGGGCGGCGAAGACAGTTTCGGCGTGGGGGGCTACTACCAGACGCCCGTGGAGGACGCGCTGCCCGTTTACATGGACATCCGGAGGAAGCGGCGCTTGCCCTCAGTGGCGATGGAGCTTGTGATCGATAAGTCCGGCAGCATGGGCGGGACGATCATGGGCGCGTCGAAGATGGCCCTGGCTAGGGAGGCGGCGATCGCCGCGGTCGAGCTGCTCGACAGCAAGGACGAAATCGGCGTCATCTGTTTCGACGGGGCGGCGAAAGAGGTCGTCAAACTCCAGCGAGCGTCGAAGAAGGGACGGATTAAAAGGGACATTAGCAGCGTGCGACCGGGCGGCGGCACGCAGATGTACGGCGCGCTGCAACTGGCGTACCAGCGTCTGAGCAAGTCCGACGCGAAGCACAAGCACGTGATCGCGTTGACCGACGGACACACCGGCGGCGCCGACCACGAGGGGATTGTCAGGGCCATGGTGGCGAACGGGATTACCATGTCGACCGTGGCGGTCGGCGCGGATTCGGCGGTTGGGCTCCTTCAGCGACTCGCGAAGATCGGGAAGGGCAACTTCTACTTCTCAGACACGCCGCGCAGCATCCCGCGGATCTTCACTCGCGAGACGATGCTGGTCTCGCGCACCTACGTCATCGAGGACCCGTTCCAGCCGCGAATGGACTCGTCGAGCCAGTTGCTTCGGGGGCTGGACCTGACCTCGGTGCCGCCGCTGCTCGGATACGTCCTCACCACGAAGAAGGAACTCTCGACCAACAGCATGGTCACTCCGACAGGCGACCCCGTGCTGACGAGTTGGCGGTATGGGCTGGGGAGATCGGTCGCGTTCACGTCAGACGCGAAGCGGCGATGGGCGGCGCAGTGGATTAGCTGGGGCGGGTACGAGAAGTTCTGGGAGCAGGTGATCCGCTGGACAATCCGGTCGGTGCAGCGGTCGCCGTATCAGGTATGGGTCGAGCAGGAAGGGAACACCGCGCGCGCCATCCTGGAGGCCATAGATCGAGACGGGAACTTCGTGAACTTCATCGAGCCCGAGGCTCGCGTCGTCGGCCCGACGCTGGAGGGTCAGGCGCTGACCATGCAGCAAGTCGCGCCAGGCCGCTATGAGGCCGAGTTCCCAACGCGCGACGTGGGGCAGTACATCGCGAATGTCGTGTTCACAGACGCGCAAGGCCAAGCCAACCAGCAGGTGGCGGGGCTTCAGGTGTCGTACCCGCCGGAGTACGCGGAGCTGGAGCCGAACAGCCCGCTGCTGGCGCACGTGACGGAGACCACGGATGGGCAACTCGAGCCCGAGGCGACATCGACATTCGTGAAGCGGCGTGGCGGCGCGCGGCGGAGCACGGACATCTGGCCGATGCTGGCGGCGATCGCGCTGCTCCTCTTCCCCATCGATGTGGCGCTCAGGCGGCTGATGATCGAGCGCGAACACCTGGCGTACTTCCAGGAAGCGTTCAACAAGCTCGCATGGTGGCGCAGGATATCGATACCGACGCCCGAAACAGCGCCCATGGGCAGGTTGCTGAAGCGCAAGCAGGATGCGCAGGAGACGTATGAGGAGGAGGCTGAGTCGGTAACGGTGCCGCTGAGGAGCACGGCGGCGGGCAAGAATGCCCGCCCCACGGAGGCAACGGCCAAGACGACTCGGCCCGCGAAGACAAAGGCGGGGGCGGCGCAAGAGACGGGCCGGATGTCAAGACTGTTGGACGCAAAGAAACGCGCGCGGAAGCGATAGACGGCGCGCGAAAGCATGGGAGCATGAGTATGAAATTCGCCATCTGCAACGAGATCTTTCAGGACTTCCCGCTGGAGCAGCAGTTCGCCGTCGCGAGCCGACTGGGGTTCGACGCCATCGAGGTGTCGCCGTTCACCATCGAGCAGTATGTCACCGACATCAGCGAGGACCAGCGCAAGCTTGTGGTCGATCTGGGCAAGGAGCACGGCCTCGAGATCGCCGGCATCCACTGGGTGCTGGTGGGGCCCGAGGGCTTGCATCTGACCAGTCCCGACGATGAGACGCGCGAGCGCTCAAAGCAGTACATGCGCGACCTGACGCAATTTGGGTGCGACATCGGTGGGAGGGTGATGATCGTCGGCTCGCCGATGCAGCGGAACATCCTGCCAGGCGTTGAACCCGCTCAGGCTAAGCAGTGGTTCGGCGAGGCCATGGCCGAGGCGGCGAAGGCCGACCCGAAGGGCGAGTTCACGATCTGCATCGAGCCGCTGTCACCGGAGATCACGAACCTCCTGACCTGCGCGGCGGAGGCGAGGGAGATCGCAGACGCGGTAAATCTGCCGAACGTGGGCATCATTCTGGATGTGAACGCGATGTCGGCAGGCGAGGACAACATCCCCGAGGCCATCCGCGCGACGAAGGACCACCTGCGGCACTTCCACGTGAACGACCCGAACCAGCGCGGTCCGGGCTGGGGCGATGTGGACTTCCGCCCAATCCTCGCGACGCTACTCGAGGTCGGATATGAGGGCTACGTCTCGATGGAGGCCTTCGAGTTCGAGCTAGACCCCGTCGAGCACGCACAGAAGAGCATCGCGTACTTGAGGGAGACGTTGGCGGAAGTGAGCGGGTGATGACGGCAAACGGCGTCGTGGAAACTCAGACACCGAGTTTCCCTACGCCTGTCCTACGACGGCAGCGACGGACGGCGTCGGATCTGGAGATCCGACCTACGAAGACGGCGGACGGCGTCGGGGTTGAAACCCCTCCTACAGGGGCTTGCGGGGCAGTTCGATGCACGAGACAGTTCGAGGCGGGAGGGTGAGCCGGAGGTCGCTCCCATCGAAGGTCAGCTCCCGCTCGGTGATTCGGCCAATCTGGTCCGGCTCGCCGGCGGCGGGCTTGTCATTGAGCCGGCCCTCAAGCACGTAGTGACGACCCGTCCCCGCCAGCGGCGCTTGGCCCGAGAGATCGACGGTGATGGGCATGTCCTGGTCGAAGTGTCGGTTGATAACATGCAAGTACACGGCGTCCTCGTCGGCGGTGGCAAGGGCGTCGAGGTATGCGACCTCGTCCTTCGGCCGGATCCCACCCATGCGGTACGGTTGCGAGTAGACCGGGACACCCGACGCTTCGAGGCTCAGCAAGTCCGAGCCATGCTGCTGCGAGTAGAAGGCCGTGACCTGACCCGTCGGCATGTAATGGGGCGGCGTGACGGCTTCGCGATCCGCCCAGATGGCGTGGATGCCCCACGAGTTGCCGACGAGCATCGATTGGCATCCGACCTCGATGACATCCGCCGAACGCATTAGCGCGTGGACGAATCCGGCGGCCCCGACGCCCTTCGCGAATGAGGATGTGAGCGGGCGCGGGTTCATGCGCCAGAGCCCGTTCCAGTTCCACTCCGTCATGGCGATCTTCAGCCCGCGTTCACGCGCCGCGTCCAGCAGTGGGTGCCTGAGAACCGTCAGTCCCCCGTCGTAAGACCCCGGCGTCGTGACCCAGGCGTTCCAGATCTCCGCATCGCTGAGCGAATAGGGATCCACCTCCTCCCCATCGCGTTTCACCTCGGTGATCGACCAGGGACTGTAGACGTGGAAGACGAGGTGGCTGATCTTGTCGCCCAACTGCTCGCGCGCGAGCAAGCCAGCCTCAACTGTCGACGCGTCGGCATCAACGATGAACTCGATGGTCGGATCCACGTCAAGCATGGCCTCCATGAAGGCCATGATGCGGTCGACGTAAGTCTGGTTGGTATTCTCGGGGGCGAGCTTTTCGAGGTCGCGCATGAACGCCCATGTCTCGTTGCCGATCTGCCAGTACTTGACGCCATACGGCTCGGGATGACCGTTGGCGGCCCGGACGGCCGGCCAATCCTCCATGCCCTCGGGCAAGTCAGCGCCGACGGGCGCGTTGCAGTACGCCAGCAAGGAAGCGGCGTCAAGCGCCGCCTCGGCGAGGGGTCTCTTGGCCAACAGCCCGTCGCGGAAGTTGACGACAATGATGGTCTCAGAGTTGAGGTCATCGGCCAGGCGCAGGAACTCGTCATAGCCGAAGTTATTGGTGATATCATGGCCCTTGTGGCCGACGCTCACCGGGCGCTCGGCGCCGCGGCCAGGGACATTGCTGACCATGTCGCGCCAGTCCATGAAGTCGACATCCGTCCCGCCCGGGAAGCGAAGGATCGGGACTTCCATCTCGTGGAGCAGGCGGAGCACCTCGGGCTGGAGATCGCTTGTGCCCGGCACGAGGGCGCCCTCAGGCCCGATCTCTCCCCAACTCGGGCGTTCCATGAACTGCCCGAAGAGACGAGGGTCGATCCGATGGAGCGTCTCGCCGCCGACGCGGAAGACGATGTCGCCGTCCTGAGCGGAAGCGGGCGACGATAGCAGCGCGGGACAGAGTGACAGTGCCTGCAATACTCCCATGTGGAGCACCTCCCGGTGGATGATGGGTTCGCCCAAACTGGGCAGAGCCCTGCGCGCGGAAGGAGTTGGCGGGGCGCGCGAGGTAAGTAAGGGCATGACAAGATCGGTCTCGGAAGCATACCGGAGGAAGCGCGCCATGAAGCATCTGTTGCCGTGCCTGAGCATCCTGCTGGCGTCTGTCGCGTCGGGGCAGTCGCCCACGGCGGGCGTGATGATCACGTTCGAGCAAGGCGTGCTCGCGCCGAATGAGACGTGCGACGGGACCATCTCCGTGAGCGACGGCGAGGTGCTGGCGCTGACGGGCGTCCTACTCGATCAAGACGATCGCGTGGAGGGCAACACGTGGACCGTCCGGGCGCCCGGGACGCTCCAAGAGCCAGGCGGACGGGGCGTGGTGAGGGTGCTGAAGCGCTCGAAGGCTGTGATCGCCAACATCAGTTCGTCGCCGGCGGCGAGTGTCACGATCGAGTGCGCGCTGGGGACGGAGACGGTGGCGCTGAGCGAGCTTGTCGGCGGAGAGTCTGGCGCTCTGGAGAATGGGATCGGCGCCTTGGAGAACGGAGTCGGGGCGCTGGAAAACGGCATCCACGGCCCGGAAGCGGGTTCCGGCGAAGGCTTCTCGCTGTTTGGTGGAAAGATCAGCCTGCGGCGCGCGCCGGCGGCGGAGATGCTGACGACCACGGAGACCGAGGACGACTACCCCTCGATTGCCGTGACGGAGTCGGGAGAGACCTGGGTCGCGTGGCAGGCGTATGACGGCACGAATGATGTGATCATGGCGCGCCAGAAGACGAACGATGGTTGGGAAGACGCGGAGGAGATCACGCCGCGTGGCGACTTCCATCGGCCGAGAGTGGCCGCGGTGGGAGACAGCGTGTGGGTCATCTGGGCTGGAAACGACGCGGGGAACTGGGAGCTGGTGGCGAGGAAGTGGGATGGCGAGTGGGGCGAGCCGCTTCAGTTGACGGATCACCCGCTGAACGACACGCATCACAACGTCACGGTCGATGGACAGGGCAGGCTGTGGGTTGTGTGGCAGCAGGACACAGGCGAGAGCCATGACATCCGCGCCGCGAGGGTGACCGACAAGGGCCTGAAGGGCATCATCAAGGTTACCGACGGCGAGGCGAACGACTGGGAGCCGACGATCATCGCGGCTCCTGGCGGCGGGGTGCAGGTGGCGTGGGACACGTATGTGGACGGGAGCTATGACATCCACACGTGCCGGATCAACGGCAACAAGGCCTCGCAGCGGAGGACCATGGCGGCGACGCCGGACTATGAGGCCCACGCATCAATCGCGTTCGACGCTGACGCGAGGCTCTGGGTCGCCTACGACAAGGGCGGGCCAGGCTGGGGACGGCACAAGGTGCTTCACCGAGTGCGGACGTTGGGGCTGGTCTGCATCGATGGTGCGGGACTGGTGCAACCGGCCAAGATGCCCCAAGAAGCGATACCCGACGAACTCACCGGGCACCGAGAACTCCCCCACATCGTGGCGGATAGCCGCGGGCGGATGTGGTTGATCTTCCGACACCTCGTGGATGTGAGACGGTTCACCGTAAAGACGGGCGAGCGGCAGGGCCAGTCGCGTGGGATCTGGACGCTATGGGCGATGGAGTATGGGGCAGACGGATGGGGCGAGCCGATGCTGCTGCCGAGAAGCGGCGGCCGGAATGACATGCGCGTGGCGACGTGCCTCGGCCGAAATGGCGAGGTGGTCGCGGCGTGGGCGGGCGATGAGAGGAACATCATCAGAGCCGAGGTGCCGGGGAATCTCAACGTGTGTACGGCACGGCTGGAGAGCGGCGGGGAGGCGGCCTCCACGGGCTGGCAGCCCGTGGCACTGACGGCGGGGGAGACAGACAGCGAACAACAACGGAGCGGGTCAGGAGACCCGCAGGCACGGACGACCACGAGGCGGATCACGGCGGCGGGAGGGGCGGAGTATGAGTTGCTGTTCGGCGACACGCATCGGCATACGGACATGTCGCGGTGCGGGATGAACTCGGATGGGTCGCTGCAGGATACTTACCGGTATGCGTTGGATGTGGCGGAGCTGGACTTCCTGGGGATCAGCGACCACGATCAGGATATCCTGAAGCATCGGTATGACCGGAACGAGCGGCCGATGCAGAACTTCATGTGGTGGCGGTCGGAGAAGCTGGTGGACCTGTTCAACGCGGGCACGAGGTTCATCGCGCTGTATGGGTTCGAGCACGGGGGCGGCTACAAGAACCGCGGCGGGCACCAGAACATCATGTACACCGAGCGCGGGAATCCGTGCATCGAGGTTGATGCGCCGAAGGACGTGTGGGGCGAACTCGAGGGCCGGAATGCGGTGATGATCCCTCACCAGCTCGCGGACGGGGGATCGGCGACGGACTGGGATCGGTACGACACCACGTGGGAGCCGGTGGCGGAGATGTTCCAGACGCGCGGAGCGTACGAGTACGCGAACTGCCCGCGCGTGGCGAAGGTGCAGCGTGAGGGGAGTTACCTCTGGGACGCGCTGGAGAAGGGCCTGAAGGTCGGGGTCATCGCGAGTTCCGACCACGGTCTGACGCATGGGGCGTACGCAGGAGTCTACGCGACGGAGCGCACGCGCGAGGCCATTCTGGATGCGATGCGAGCGCGCAGGACGTTTGGTTCGACCGCGCCGATGGCGCTCGATTTCCGGCTCGGCGATCACCTGATGGGTGAGGAAGTGGAGATCGACGAGAACCCGACTTTCGCGGTTCACGTGACGGGGACGAACACGCTGAAGCGGATCGATATCATCGGCGACAGCAAGTTCCTCTACACGCGCACTCGCGAGCCGGGCGGGTTGGAGGACCAGTTCGAGATCATGCTGGAAATGGAGCCCGGCCAAAGCAGCTACTTCTACCTCCGATGCATCCAGGCGGACAATGAGATGGCGTGGTCATCCCCGATCTGGGTAACGAGGCGGCCCGCGTAACAGTGCCATCGGGCGTGCCACACCGTGCTCCTGCTCGGCTGGAGGCGTGACCAGCGTCGCCGACGCACTACCGCGGCCCTCTGACTGGCACGAACGCCGCCCAGTAGAAGGGGTGACGGGTCTTCTC
>CAZKUN010000199.1:0-17738 GCA_964555935.1 uncultured Armatimonadia bacterium
GTCTCCCTTCGGCAACGCTCCGGCGAGAGGGATTGCTCCCCACGTGGGCGAAGGCGGGCGCCGCCAGGACTAACGGAGGACTACCCAATGTCAAAGCTCGCAGTCAACGGTGGACCGAAGACGATCGACCGCGCAATTGGCGTCGCGTGGCCGGAATATGGCGACGAAGAGCGACAGGCTCTGGAGTCGGTTCTCGATAGCCGCAAGTGGTGGCGCGGCGCGTATGCGGATGCCTCTGAGTCCTGGGTGGGGAGGTTCGAGAACGCCTTCGCTGAGTACCAGGGCGCCAAGTTCGCGGTCGCCTGCACCAACGGCACGCAGGCGCTTGAGTTGGGGCTGAAAGCCGCGGGAATCAGGCCCGGCGATGAGATCATCATGCCCGCCTCGACCTTCATCGCCACGGCGACGTCGGTCGTCTTGGTCAACGGCATCCCCATCATCGTCGACATCGAGCCCGACCACTACCAGATCGACCCCGACGCCGTTGAGGCCGCCATCACGCCTCGCACCTCGGGAATCATGCCCGTGCACAACGGCGGCTTCCCCGCGAACATGGATCGCATCATGGAGATCGCCGACAAGCACGGGCTCTTCGTGATCGAGGACTGCGCCCACGCTCACGGCTCGCAGTGGCGCGGCAAGGGCTGTGGGACCTTCGGTTCCTTCGGCACGTTCAGCACCCAGATGGGCAAGGGCCTCACCGCGGGCGAGGGCGGCATCGTCCTCACTGATGACGAGGATCTGGCCGCGCAGGCCTTCAGCTACCACCACATCGGTCGCATCCAGGGCCGCCCCTTCTACGAGCATCACCAGGTCGCCAGCAACCTGCGCATGACGGAGTGGCAGGGGGCGATCGCTTGCACCCAGACCCAGCGTCTGCCCGAGCAAGTCGAGCGGCGCATGGCCAACTTCCGCATCTTCGAGGCCGGCCTGCGCGAGATTCCTGGCGTCGATCCGTTGGATTGGGATGAATCGATCGTCACTCGCCGGGGCTGTTACTTCCACTTCTTCAAGTTCATCAGCGACGAATTCGGCGGCATCCCTCGCAGCCGGTTCGTCGAGGCAATGGCGGCGGAGGGCCTCGGCCTTGGCAGCGGCCACCTGCATCCGATGCAGCAGAACCCGCTCTTCACCGAGCGGAACTTCGGCCCCGTCTGCTACCCCGACGGCATAGAGCCCCCGGACTACTCCAAGGTCGAGACACCCGTCGCCGATCGCATCCTCGCCGAGGAGGGATGCTCGTTGGGCCACTCTATGTTCCTCGGCCCGCCCGAGGATATGACCCTCGTCCTCAGCGCCATCCGCAAGGTCCGCGACAACCTCGACGAACTCGCCTGAATCGAAACGGGGAGCGCCATCTCGGCGCTCCCCGTAGTGTCGTCCGTGCCTGCGGCTCGCCTGACCCGCGCGTCCTGCCTCAGGCTACAGCTCCTTCACAAACACGTTCTTGAACCAGAGCGTGTTGCCGTGGTTCTGCAGCTCCAATTGCCCCGTCGCGTAGATCGGCTTGTCGCGCTCCCAGTAGTTCTCCATCGTCACGTGGTCCACCACCAACTCGCCATTCAGGTAGACCGTCACCACGTCGCCGATCATGATGATCCGGAACCGATTCCACTCGCCGACCGGCTTGTCGGCGATCCGCGTCGGGTTGCTCGGGTTCTCCGAATTGTTGTACAGCCCTCCCGAGCCGAGTTCCGGTCGCTCCCAGATCTGCACTTGCGGGCTGCCGCGCAGGTAAATGCCGCTGTCGCCAGCGGGCAGAATCTTCCAGTCCACTAACATGCAGAAATCGCCATAGTCCTTGGCGGTGCAAAGGCTGTCGCCCGTGCCGCTGAATACGAGCGCGCCGTGCTCGACTTTCCAGTTGTCGCGCATGCGCTGGTCGGCGATTTCCTGGGCCGCCGCGAGTTCCTCCGCCGTCATCGCCGCGCGTTTGGGCGGGCTTTGCACGAGCCCCTTCCAGCCATCCAGGTCGACGCCGTTGAACAGCGCCGTGAAGCCCAGCGGCGGAATGTTGTCGCCGCCCAGGTCCTTCACGCGCAGGTTTCGGAACTCAATCCGCGAGCCGTGCCCCATGAAGCCCAACCGACCCTTCGGGCTAAGGAGCCCTGGGCGACGCGCGATCGCCGCCGGATCCCCGACCTTGCTGAGATCCGTGTCGACGATGATCTGGTCATTGACGGTGACGCGAATGCGCGAGCCTTTGGCGTAGATCTCCTCGGTGTTCCACTCGCCAACCGGCTTCAACGCGCCGCGTTTGGCGGGCACGGCTCCGTAGACCGAGCCGTGGTACTGATATGGCGCGAGATTCGCGTAACGCTCGTGCGTGTTGTCGAGAATCTGAATCTCAAACCCCGGCCCGCCGGCTGCGGGGATACGCGTCGCCACGCCGTTGTTGCCGCCCGGCGGGAGCTTGAACTCGAAGCGGAAGATGAAATCCGCGTACTCTTTCTCGGTGAGCATCGTGCCGCCGCCCGACTGCGGGCAGACGAGGATTCCATCCTCCACCACGTACTTCGCTCCGATCCATCCCGTCAGGTCCTCGCCGTTGAAGATCGGCTCGAAGCCCGCTTCGTCAGCGGCGAATCCTGCGGTCGTGCCCAGCATCAATGCGACGAACAGGGCCGCCGCGACCACTCTTGCTTGCTTCATCAGTGCTCTCCATTCACAATCGCCGGAACGCACAACGGGCCCGGCGTTCATCACGCGCGTCTGTCGGGCGTAGTTCGCTAGGGAGGGCTGGGTGTACCTCCCTGGCGCCCGGCAGTGACGAAATGGTCCGCAATATCAGTGTTTTTCCGCGGGGCACCCGCCAAAAGAGGTGGATAGTCACGGATGCAGGAGAATGCGGTTCCCGCTAAACTACAGCTGGCGACGCGGGCCTGCACGAAGGCGGAGTGCTTCTACTGCTTTGGCAAGGGGACGGCCGTCGTGTCCGAGACCAGTGTGGACCAACAGGAGTGGTCGCTCGGGGCCCGTCGTCTCGCAGAGGCGTTGCGGGGCGCGATTGAACCTGTGAATGTTGAGACGGGCGACGCCGTCGTCTGTCAGGGCGAGGCGGGGCAGACCCTCTACCTCATCGAATCGGGCGCGCTCGATGTTGTCGTGACGGCCGACGAGGGCTTGCGCCTCCCCGTGGCGCGGCTTGGTCCAGGCAGTCACTTCGGCGAGATGTCTCTCCTCACGGGCGCTGCCGTGTCGGCTGACGTGGTGGCCAGCGAGCCCAGTCGCTTGTATGCCGTTGACGCCGGCGAGTTCGAGCAACTCATCCGCCCGAACCAGGAGCTGATGGAGTACCTCGCCGGTGAGTTGGCGAAGCGCCTCACGAGCACGAACGCCCGGCTGGCCGCCCAGGAAGAGCGCAGCGCTGCCCTCGGTAAGCTCATGGGCGCCTCACGCGGGCTGCCCTTCACCACCGATCTCCCTGGCTTCAACAAGAAGCTCACAACTGCCATCGCCGCCGCGGCAGACTCCGACGACCTGCTCCTCATCCGAGGCGAGGATGGCATCGGCAAGCGCTCGCTGGCTCAGCACATCCACTCGCTCAGCTCCCGCTCCAACGCCGCCGCGCTCGTCGTCGACTGCCAGGAACTGAATCCCGACACGGCTCGCGCGCACCTGTTCGGCGATGCGTCGCCAGACCACGTGACGCGCTTCGCGGATCGCTTGGGCTACATACAGGCGGCCGACGGAGGGACGCTCATCCTCGCCCACGTCGACCGACTTCCCAAGGATGTCTACGGCGATCTCGAGACCTTCGCCGCGGGCGGTCCGGGCCGGCGCCGCGTGTCAGAGGCAAGCGTCCGGCTCATCGTGACAACAACCACTCCCGAGGGGCGTTTGACCGGGCCGCTCGCGGAGGGACAGGCCGTCGAGCTGGCGCCGTTGCGCAAGCGGCGTCGGGATGTCATCCCTCTGGCCGAGTACATTCTGGGCTGGGCCGCGGGACGGGGCGACGCGGAGCCAAAGACCCTCGCCGAGGGTGCGCGACGGGAGCTGCTGGCCTACGACTTCTCCCTGGCGAACGTGGCCGAACTCCAGGGCGTCATGATACTCGCCGCCCAACTGGCTGACGGCGACGTCATCGATGCCGAGCATCTCTTCTTTGGGCCCGGAGGCGGGACCGAGGCCGCGCAGGCAGACTTGTCGGGGTGGCCTTGGCTCGAGCAGCACCTTCGCAGCGGCAAGGCGCTGATCGCGCTCCGCGTGTTCGTCGGGCTCTTCTTCGCGTCGATCGTGGTGGCTTGCGGGCTGTCGCCGGATACGATGTTTGGGTGGTGGGCGAATCTGCTCACCTGGGGCGTGTGGTGGCCGGTGCTGGTGGTCAGTCTGCTCGTGCTCGGGCGGGTCTGGTGCGCCGTCTGCCCGCTGGCGGGCGTCGGCGAACTGGCCCAGAAACTCGGGGGCCGAGGGATCGACCCACCGGACTGGTTGAAGCACTGGGCGCCGTCGGTGACCCTAGTGGGATTCGTGGCCATCATCTGGGTCGAGCAAGTCACGCACATGACCGAGTACCCGCAACACACCAGCGTCTTCCTGCTAACCCTCGCGCTGCTTGCCGTCGTGTTCAGTTGGCTCCTCCAACGACACGCGTGGTGTCGATATCTCTGTCCGCTCGGGGCAATGGGCGCCGTCTTCAGCGTGGCATCAACGCTGCGCGTCCGCGCTCAGCGCGAGGTGTGCGGTGGTCAGTGCGTTGGGAATGAGTGCTACAAAGGGTCCGACGTTGCCCAAGGTTGCCCAATGTTCACTCACGCTCTCTTCCGGACTCACGGACAGCACTGCAAGCTCTGCATGGAGTGCCTGCGAAGCTGCCCGACGGGCTCGCCGCGATTGATCCTCCAGCCGCCGCTACGCGATATATGGGGATCTGACCTCATCGCCGCCGACATGGCCCCGCTCGCTGTGGTGGTGGGCATGATGGCGATGGTCATGGCGGCGACAACCGCCAACTCGGTGACACCGGAAATGGCGCGATGGTTGTTCTCGGGTGGCTCCGCGGCGTCCGTCGTTTTGGGGCTTGCGCTCACGGCATTCTTGCGCCAGCGGCAGAAGACCTCCGGCAGCCGCGATGTTGGGTGGGTGGCTCGCGCCATCTACGCCTTCGTGCCCGCGATTGCCGCGCTGATG
Source organism: uncultured Armatimonadia bacterium (assembly GCA_964555935.1). GTDB lineage: Bacteria > Armatimonadota > Zipacnadia > Zipacnadales > VGFC01 > CAZKUN01. Next base: position 5,131 of record CAZKUN010000199.1, read on the forward strand.
TTCGCTTTCCATCTCCGATCCATTCCGTGGTTGCCTGACATGTTGTTCAGATTTGGCACTCCCAGCGGAGATGTGGTAGGCTTCTCCCTGCTGCATTTCGGGCAGTGGACGGGAGCGGTTCTTGGCGCGGGGATGACGCTGTGGGCGCTCTGGCCGATCTGCCGCATGCGGTTCGAGCCGGGTGAATCCGTCAAGTCGGGGGGCGCTTGGATCGCGCTCAGCGGATTGGCCCTGTCGAGTCTCACGCTTGGGATACTATGGTTGGGCTGATCCCAGATCCGCCTGGATGGCGGGTGGCGGACTGGCACTGTCGAATCTCGCGCTTGGTACACTATCGTCGAGTTGATACAACAATGGACTACCGCCTTAGAAGCACTCTCGCGAACCTCGCCGTGCTCGCAATCGCGGCGCACAGCATAGCCCTGGGCATCTCAATGCTCAGCTTCCCCATGTGGACGCTCGGGGTGGTTGGGTGGGATTACTCGGGGGAGATCTTCTGGCCGAGCCAGTCCGGACTGTTCCTCATCATCCTCGGGACGGCCTACGCCTTCGCTGTTCGCCACCGCAGGATGGTCTGGCTCATCGTCGGCTCCAAAGCCACCGCGATCGTCTTCCTCCTGGCGCACGTCATCTGGCTGGACGCGCCGAAACTCGTGATTCTCCTTGGCTCCTTCGACGGCTTCATGGGGCTGGCCGCGCTCTGCCTTTACCTCTACGCGAAGGCCGGCGAGGAGCAACCAGAAGAGGCCGACGAGTAACGCGCCGTCGCCCGACCCGCGCTCTCAGCCATCCCCCAACGCATCATCCACGACACGCTTGAACTGCTGGTGATACAGCGTGGCGTAAAGACCCTCATTCGCGAGCAGCTCCGGATGCGGGCCCGACTCCACCACGCGCCCCTCATCAAGCACGACAATCCGGTCCGCGCCGAGGATCGTTGACAGCCGGTGCGCGATGATCAGCGCCGTTCGGCTCTCGAGCAGTTTCTCCAGCGCCTCCTGTATCAGGAACTCGCTCGTGGCGTCGAGATTGCTCGTCGCCTCGTCCAGGATCAGGATCCTCGGGTCCTTCAGCAGCGCCCGCGCCATCGCCAGGCGTTGCCTCTCGCCGCCCGACAGCCTGAACCCCTGCTCGCCGACGAGCGTGTCGTATGCATTCGGCAGTTCCTCGATGAACTCGTGGATGTTCGCCGCCCGAGCCGCCGCCACGATCTCCTCATCCGTCGCCTCGGGCCTGGCGTATGTCAGATTGTCGCGGATTGTCGCGTGGAACAGGAATGTGTCTTGCGTCACCGCCCCGATGTGCGCGCGCAGGCTGTCTTGCGTGACGTCGCGGATGTCGTGCCCGCTGAGAGTGATCCGCCCGCTGTCAGGATCGTAGAACCGGGGGATCAAGTAGGTTAGCGTCGACTTCCCCGCGCCGCTCGGGCCAACCAGCGCTACTCGCTCGCCCGGTCGGATCTCAAAAGAGACATCCGCTAGCGCCGCCCGAGGCACAGGCGTCTCGTCTGACGCCTCCGTCCCCGTCCCGGCGGGATATGCAAAGCTGACCCCTTCGACCCGCAGATGCCCGTCTGATTCCGTCAGGTCGATTGCCCCGTCGCGGTCCGCGACGTCCGGGTCGAGGTCCAGGTACTCGAAGATCCGCTCGAAAACCGCCATCGCGCCCTGAATGTTGACGTACACGTTCGCTAGTTGCCCGACCGGCCGGTAGAGGTTCGTGAGATACGCCACGAAGGCGATGATCGACCCGATCGTCAGCGCCTCCCGGATCGCGAGGTGCCCCCCGTAGAGGTAGATCAGTGCCGGCCCCGCGACGCTGAAGATCGTCAAGCACATAAAGAGCCAGCGCCCGACGATGGTCTGCTTCACCGTCAGGTCCATAACGTTTTGGTTGTGCCCACGGAAGGTCGCGGCCTCTGTTTCCCTCTGGCCGAAGATCTTCGTCAGGAACATCCCGCCGATGTGCAGGCGCTCCTGCATGAACGCCACCAGGTCGGCCTGCTCCTCTTGCGTCGCCTGCGAGAGCCGCCGTCGCACCTTCCCGACAATCCGCGTAGGCACGTAAAACAGCGGCACGATTACCACCGCCAGCAGCGCCAGCGATGGGTTCAGGCAGAAGATGGCGATAACGGTCGCGACGAGGGTGAACGCTTGCGTGAGGATCGTGACGACTGTCTGTGCCGCCACGGTCTGAACCGCTCCGATATCGTTATTCAGCCGCGAGACAATCTCGCCGGCGCGAGTCGTCGTGTAGAACCCCAGCGACTGTCGTTGGAGGTGTCGGTAGAGTTGGTTGCGGAGATCGAACATGATCCCCTGGCTGGCGACCGCGTTCAGCCACGTCTGCAGCATCCCGAGGAAGCCTGATACGATCGTCACGCCGACGATCGCCCCGACGAGGATGTGGAGCAACCGCGCGTCTTTGCCGGGAATCGCGTCGTCGAGGATCGACCGCACGAAGAGCGGCGGCAGCACGCCCAAGCCCGACATAAGCGCGATGCACAGCACGATGATCGACCACTCGCGCCAATATGGCTTGAAGTACCCAGCCACGCGCTTCAGGCCGGCTTTGGTAATCTCGACCGGGGCGTCCGTCCCGCCGCCCCACGGTTGCCGCTGCATCCCAAATGTCCGGGGCATCGCGCCCAGTGAGCGCCCCTCACCCATGCCTCGCATGAACCGATCTCCCGCTCCCTCATCAAGGTGACATCAATCCCGTTTTCGACCGGGAGGACTGCCCCTCCTCTAACGCGAAGCCTCCGGCATGATCGCAGCCATCCTCTGCATTGCATCCGTGGGCCACGCGTCCGTCGCGGACATGCGGGCCCTAGTGTCTGGTCGACCCGAACTCGTCTATCACTGGACCTTCGAGGGCGCCCACGCGAGGGAATGCCTGGCCGACAAGCGCAGCGACCTTCCCCTCCGCACCGTCGCGTTTCCCGGCGCTGCTGAGACCGACCCGCTGCCGATGCTCGCCGAGCACGGCGCCGACGAGAGCACGCGGGCCTTGCGGGTATTCCGGGAAGCGCCGAAACGCGGCCGCGTCGCGCTCCCGGTTCAGCAAGTGCGGTTTGAGCGCGAGGGCACGGTCGAGTTGCTCTTCAGGGCCGACGAGGTCCCGCCTGGCGAGTTCAACAAGGGTTGGATGATCTTCGCCGGCAATCGCGATGCCGGCCGCATCTACCCGGCGGGAGTCAGCCGGTTCCGCGACGCGCACGAGGTCATCGGCGGCTTCGGCGCCCAGGACCCCTTCCACGAGCGAGCCGAGGTCGTGGTCCTGCAGGGGAACGAGGCGGGCACTGGCTTCGAGTTGGGCATCTGGTACTACCTCGCGACCCAATACACGCACGATCGCCGATCCGGCCGGTTCACCATCAACACTTACATCGGCCGCGTGGGTGATGACACGCTGATCCACGCGGTCCAGGACGCCGTCCGCCAGGGCCAGCGTAGTCCCGTCGGCCTCCGCGACGTCTCAATCGGATGCGCAACCGGCGGCGACCAGATCCTCAACGGCTCGGTGGACGAGATCGCCCTCTACGATCGCGTCCTCTCGCGGGACGTGCTGCTCGCCCACTTCGGCGCCCTCAGCAAGCCGGTAGGCGAGCCCGTCCAGCTCTCGCTATCGCCCATGGCGCCGCTGTTTCAGGTGTCGGACGAGCTGGCGAAACGCCACGCGGACGCCTATACCGACGAGTGGAAGCGCACCAGCCCCGACACGGTCGTCTACATTCCCGAAGCGCGGAAGGGAGCCCAAACCGACAACCAGCATTTCATCGTCTTCCCGCTGCCGTCGGGCGAATTCTTCGCGCTCTGGACCACCGCGTTCAGCGAGAGCCACCCCAACCAGCACATCGTCTTCAGCAAGAGCGCGGACGAGGGCGTCACGTGGTCTGAGCCGGTCACCATCGCCGGCCCGACCGAGCGCGAACAGGACGGCAGGACGGTCTATGAGGGGATGGCGTCGTGGGCGTTCCCTATCTACGTGCCCGAGAAGAACCGCATTTACGTCTTCTACTCGAAGAACATCGGCGTCGCCGATCCAAACCGCGGTCACACGGGCGAGATGCGCTTCATCTACACCGAGGACGATGGTGGCACCTGGAGCGATGAGTTCACCGTCCCCATGCGCCGGACGGCGATCATGGCTCCCGATCCGAGCGTCCCGCCCAACTGGATCATCTGGCAGAGGCCCGTTGAGTTGGATGGCGAGATCATCGGCTGCGGAACGATATGGTCGAGCGGCCAGCTAGCCAAGGAGAGGCCGGATGCTCTTGGCGGCTCCGAGTGCTGGTTCTGGCGCTTCGATGGCATCATGACGGAGGACGATCCCAGCAAGATCAGCGTCACCATGCTCCCCGACGGCGACCATGGAATCCGCATGACCCAAGCGCAGGGCTCAAAGACCAGCACCGCAGAGGAACCCACCATCGTCCGCCTGAGCGACGGGCGCTGGTTCTCGGTCTTCCGCACGTTCACCGGATGCGTCGGCTACTCAATCTCCGAGGACCGAGGCCACTCGTGGTCCGAAGCCCAACGCCTGCGCTACCGCGACGGCGGAGACCACGTGCTACAGCCGACCGCCTCGTGCCCGCTCTACGCGTTGGATGATGGCCGTTTTCTGCTGACATTCCACAACAACGATGGCACCGCCAATGGCGGCAAGGATCCCTGGGATTGGAAACACAACCGCACGCCGGCGTTCCTCAGCATCGGCACGGAAAACCTCGATGCGGAGCAACCGATCTGGTTCACGCCGCCGATCATGCTCCTGGACAACGAGGCCCTTCCCTGGGGACCCGTCAACCGTGTCTCCGTGGCGGTCTACACCAGCTTCTTCGAACTCGCGGGCAAGCGCTGGTACTGGTACCCAGACCGCAAGCACTTCCTACTCGGCGAGTTCATCACCGATGAGATGGTCAACGGCCCGGGCAACTGATGGGGAGGTCGCGCATTGGCACAGCGGATGACGCGTCGTGAGGCGATTGGCAGGATTGGAGCCGTGACCGGCGGCGCGGCGCTGCTGGGCCGGCGGGAGGCGTCCGCGGCGTCCGGTCCGCCGAACATCATCTTCATCATGGCGGACGATCTCGGGTACGGTGACATAGGCTGTTACGGCCAGCAGCAGATCCTCACGCCTAACATCGACGCCATGGCCGCCGAAGGCATTCGCTTCACCCAGTGCTATGCCGGCAGCCCCGTGTCGTCCCCCTCCCGCTGCGCGCTCATGACCGGCTACCACGCCGGCCACGGCAGCGTTCCGGCCAACTACTATCCTGGCCTGAGCGCGGACGATGTCACGGTCGCGGACGTGCTCAAGGGCCGAGGCTACACCACCGGCGCCATCGGCAAATGGCATCTCGGCGCCACCGGCACCCCCGGCGCGCCGAATCAACAGGGCTTCGACTACTGGTTCGGCTACGACTTCGGCGCCAGGCCCCGCGACTACTACCCGCCCCTCCTATCAAAGAACGGTCGCCCCGTCCGCATCCGGGCCAACGAGGACGGCAGAGAGAACGTCTACGGGCCGGACCTCATGACCGACAAGAGCCTTGGCTTCATCCGCGACAACGCCGGCGGCCCGTTCTTCCTCTACCTGGCCTACAGCACCCCTCACGCCGACCACGAACTCTTCCGCAAGACCGGCAACGGTTACCCGGTCCCAAGCGATGCTCCGTACTCAGACCAGCCGTGGCCGCAGCCTGAGAAGAACTTCGCCGCCATGCTCACCCGGATGGACACCCACATCGGGACGATCCTTGCCCAGCTTGAATCCCTCGGCATTGCCGACAACACCGCCGTGTTCTTCTGCAGTGACAACGGTCCCGCCGACAAGGGGGGCCACAGCCCGTTCTTCTTCAACAGCGCCGGCCCGTTCACCGGGTTCAAGGGCGGCGTGTACGAGGGTGGCATCCGCGTCCCCATGGTCGCGCGCTGGCCCAGCGCCATCCCCCGGGGCGCTGTCAGCGACCACATGTGGGCGTTCTGGGACTTCCTACCTACCGCCGTCGAGATGGCCGGGGGAGCGCCGCTCGCCGGCATCGACGGCACGTCCGCCTTGCCCGCGCTTCGAGGACAAGATCAACCCCAACCAAGCCACCTCTTCTGGCAGAATTGGAATCCCACCGGTCCCTTCCAGCGCTCTCAAGCCGTCCGCTTTGGCCCGTGGAAGGCGGTTCGCCATGGCTACTCGGCCCCGCCTCAGATCTTCGACCTGCGCAGTGACGTCGGTGAGACGACAGACATCGCAGATCACAACCCCGAGCTAGTGTCCATGGCCTACTCGTTCCTGGCCGCGTCCTATGACGTCCCTCCGCCCCGGCTCGACTGGACCCAGAAGTTGGGGTATTTCGGCGACGGCGTCGCTCCGAACAAGGGCGAGGCCGACGATACGGTGTTCGCCTATGAGGTCAGGTTCATCGATCTCGACTCCGCGGAACCGACCTACGTGCGCGTCGTGATCCACCGCGATGGGACTCACTTCGGTACTCTTGACATGCAGCCCACCTCAACCGATGCGACGCTGCCGGGCCGCGTCTATCGCCACGCGATGTCACTGCCGCCGGGAAACTACGAGTACCGCTTCGAGGCCGCCACGGTCCATGGCCCGGCCGAGGGCGAGCCGACCGGAATGCGCGTTGGCCCGACCATGCCCGCGCCGCCTTACCTCACCTGGACGGGTCAACCGGGCTACCAATCCGACGGCGTCAAACCCGAGTCAGGCGACCCGGACGCGACGCCCTTCATGTTCAAGGTCGTGTACCGCGCCAACGACGGCGACATGCCGCGCTACGTTCGCCTCCGCCTGTACCGTGACGGGGCGTCGCATGATGTGATCGACATGGATACCAAGGAGACCCACCCGGACCCCGCAGCCGGCATCGTCTACCGGGCGACGACGACGCTGCCCGCGGGAAGATACCAGTACTCCTTCCGCGCCCGCAACAAGAGTGGCCCGGCCACGGGCGAGCCGACGAAGAGAGTGAAGCGCGGGCTGAAAGTTTGCGACGGTAGCGCCGTTGCGATCGCCGCGCTCTCGGCAGTGCCGACTGCGACGGGCGCTCAGATCAACCTCGTCCTGTCATCATCAGCGGCCATTACCGCCAGGATCACGAACATCGCCGGGCGACCGGTCGCCACCAAGTGCGGGGATGCTCCGTGCGCCGCCGGGACGCGCGCGCTGCTCTGGAACGCCACGAGCGACAATGGCCTGCGCGTGCCCAACGGCACGTATCTCGTCGAGGTGATCGCCAGAGGCCAAGACGGCACCCAGGCAAGAGCAGTCACGCGCGTCGCCATCAGCCGCTAAGCATGCCCGAGGACACTGGCGGCCCGTTGGCGAAGCCGTGAACGCTCGCACTACGGGGCATTGGGCAGACGCTGACCATGCAGGACACGACCATCTTCGAGCATGACCAGATCGCCGAATGGGCGAAGCTGTGAGCCCGTCGCCAGGCGAACCAAATGATGCGCAAGGAGCGAGTTGCATTGACTGAGCTACGATTCCGACAGATCCACCTTGACTTCCACACCTCCGAGAAGATCGCCGGCATCGGATCCAAGTTCGATCCCGAGAAGTTCGCGCGGACATTGAAGGACGCCCACGTCAACTCCGTCACGTGTTTCTCGCGCGGGCACCATGGCATGATCTTCCACGATACCAAGTTCGAGCACGCCCGCCACCCCTACCTCGAGCGCAATCTCCTCGCCGAGCAGATCGAGGCCTGCCACGCGCTCGACATCCGCGTGCCGATCTACATCACGTGCGGGCTGGACGAGTTGAGCTACCGCGCGCACCCCGAGTGGTGCGAGATCTCGCCACAGGGGCAGATGCCCGGCGGCCCCCTCGACGCGCGCTATCACAAGCTCTGCCTGAACGTGCGCGGACCATACATCGAGTACGTCACCGAGCAGACCAGAGAGGTCATCGAGATGTTCGAATGCGATGGCTTCTTCTTCGACATCATCTCCCAGCACAACTGCGTTTGCCCGCGCTGCCTCGGCGGGATGCTTGAAGAGGGCATGAGCCCCGAGAGCGCTGAGGAGCGGGCGAAGTACTCCAAGATGGTCCTCGACGAGTTCAAGCACCACTTCACGAAGCTCTGCAAAGACGGCCACCCGGACGCGACCGTTTTCCACAACGCGGGTCATATCTACCCCGACTGGCGCCCGATTCTCGATACCTACACGCACCTGGAGTTGGAGAGTCTACCGAGCGGCGGCTGGGGCTATGACCACTTCCCGATCACCATGCGCTACGCCCGACGGCTGGGGCTCGACTGCATGGGGATGACCGGCAAGTTCCACACGACATGGGGCGATTTCTCGAGCTTCAAGCACAAGGAAGCGCTGGAGTACGAGGTCTTCACGATGGTCGCGAACGGCGCGAAATGCTCCGTCGGCGATCAGCTCCACCCAACCGGCGAGATCTGCCCCGGAACGTACGATCTCATCGGCCCCATCTACGGGCGCGTTGAAGCGCTTGAGCCGTGGCTCGCGGGCGCCGAGGCGCTCGCGGAGATCGCGATCTTCAACCCCGAGGCGCTCGGCGTTCAGGATGCCCGCGTCGACAGCTCCGCCGCCGGCGCGTACCACATGCTGGCCGAGACGCACCATCAGTTCGACTACGTCGATACCGAGAGCGACCTCGCGCCCTACAATGTCCTCGTCCTCGCCGACAAGATCCCGCTGGACGACAGCCTCGCCGCGAAGGTCAGCGCCTTCATGGATGGTGGCGGGAAGCTCCTGACGTCTCACGAATCCGGCCTCAACGAAGCCGGCGACGCCTTCGCTCTGGATCACCTTGGCGTTGAGTACGTCGGCGATGCCGAGTTCCAGCCGGACTTCGTGTTGGTCGGCAGTGAGATCAACGCCAACTGCCCGCCCGTCCCGCACGTCATGTACGACCGTGGCGTCGAGGTCAAGCTCGCCGGCGCCCGCGCCATCGCCGATACGTTCGACCCGTATTTCAATCGCACGTGGGAGCACTTCTGCTCGCACCAGCATACTCCGCTTGAGGGCAAGGCGACGCGCCCCGCCGTAGCGCTGACAGACAGGGCCGCTTACATCGCGCACCCGGTCTTCAGCATGTACAACCAGAAGGGCGCGCGCTTCTGGAAGGACCTCGCGGTCAACACGCTGGCGTTGCTTCTGCCGTGTCCACTCGTCAAATCCAACGCGCCGTCAACCGCGCAGATCACCGCCACGCGCCAGGACAAGGAAGCGCGGACGATGGTGCACGTGCTGCATTACATCCCGGAGCGCCGCTCAACCAGCATCGACACGATCCAGGACGTCATCCCGCTGCGCGATGTCAAGATCGCCTTGCGCTGCGACGCAGCCCCGAGTCAGGTCTACCTGGCGCCATGCGGCACCGAACTCGACTGCGAGTTCGCCGATGGCTACGCAGAGGTAACCGTGCCCGCCGTCGAGGGCTATGCCGTCATCGTCTTCGAAGACTGACCGCGGCTTCCGGGGCGAGGGCCCGCCTCCGTGGAACCGCCCGAGCCGCCCTCGGCGTTGCTGGAAGAGAGAACGCTAACGGAGGGCTGGGGATTCATGGCGCAGTACCTGCTCATCGGAAACGGAATCGCCGCCAACTCGGCCGGCGCCCGGATTCGAGATCGCGAGCCGGACGCCAAGATCACCATCGTCTCCGACGAGCCAGAGCCGTACTTCTCCCGCTGCGCGCTGATGTACTACGCGATGGACCACTGCAAGAAGTGGGACATCTACCTCCACCAGGGCAAGCACCACGACGATCTCGGCGCGCAACTCATCTACGACACCGTCGTCTCCGTGGATTCATCGGCCTCCACGGTCCAGCTTCAGGACCGCGGCGCCCTTGGCTACGACAAGCTCCTGATCGCATCAGGCGGCATCGGCCGCAACCTCGGCGTCCCCGGCGAAGACGCCGCGGGCGTCACCAACTTCAACACGCTCCCCGACGCCGAAGTCGTGATGGCGCGCATGGGGCGGCCAAGCACGGCGTCGTCATCGGCGGCGGGCTGATCGGCGCGGAGGTCGCTGAGGTCTTTCACGAGGTGGGATTGTCGTGTACCTACCTCGTGCGCGAGGACCTCTTCTACCCGATCTTCTGCAGCGAGAGCCAGTCACGCATCATCCAGCAGCGCTTCATCGACCTGGGCATCGACCTGAAGATGGGACGGGGCGTGGACCACATCGAGAAGGATGAGTCCGGCGGGGTTTGCGCGGTCGTCGATAGCGCGGGCGAACGCTATGAGTGCGACGTGGTTGTGCGCTCCATCGGCATCAACGCGAACACCGACTTCCTCGAGGGCAGCGGCATCGAGATGGGTCAGGGAGTTACGGTCGATCAGTTCCTCCGCACCAATGTCGAGAATGTCTGGGCTGCCGGCGATTGCGCGGAGATCCACCTGCCTGGCCAGGATCGCCCGACGACGCAGAAGCTCTGGTACACGTCCCAGCCTCAAGGCTGGACTGCCGGGGAGAATATGACCGGCGGCGAGGCGGCCTACGATCCCGGCCCCATCTACCAGAGCGCGATGTTCATGGATCTCGACTTCGCCCAGCACGGCGAGGTCCCCGCGCCGTGGAACGACCTCCAGGAGCTGTCGGTCGATTCACCCAACGGCCTCGACGCGTTGTGGCTTGTCTACGAGGGCGAGACGGTGGTCGGCGCGAGTTTCCTTGGCACGGGGCTCACCAAGGAAGACATCGAGTCCATGGTCGTCGACGCGTGGCCTGTTGAGCAGGCCCGCCTGGCGGCCGAGCGCATCCTGAAGGTCAAGCGCAAGCGCGACCGCGCGCCGAAGTCTCGCGTGGATGAGAAGCGCCGGTGGTCGCGACGCCCGCGGCTCTGGCCTGCCTGGCTCAGGAAGAAGGTGGTGTGATGCCACTCCACCGATGGCCCTACATCCCGATCATCGGCTTCTTCCTGCTCGTCAGCGCGATCTATCTCTCGCTTCTCTTTCCCGCTGTCTGGTTCGTGCCCATTGCCGTCTTTCTTATCCTCGCGATCGGCTTTCGGAAGTGGAAGGCGATGCCGTTCGTGGCGATGGCGCTACTGTTCGTCGCTTACGCGCTCAGCAATGAGTTCGGCCACTGGGAGTGGCTGGGGATGGGCGCGTTCTTTTGGTATGGAGTTTTCTACACGCTTGGCATCACGGCCATGGGCGCGCGGTTCTTGCGGCTCTACTGGAGCAAGGACGCGTACATGGTCAAGCGCACGTTCTTCAACATTGGCGCTCAGCTTTCCGCTGGGTTCCTGATTCCCTACCTGCTGCCGTTCACGATGGGCGGCGGCGCGCCTGATAGCCAGGGCAAGGGCGTCTTCTTCATGTACCTCTGGCCGCTCGAGCACTCGGCGCTGACCGTCGGGCGGATCGAGGGCCTGACGCTCGTGGTCAAGTGGTTCATGGCCTTCAACCTCGTCGCCGGGCTGATCGTGATGCCGATTCTCGTTTACTACTACGGTCGGCGGCCATACTGTAGTTGGTTCTGCGGCTGCGGCGCGCTGGCCGAGACGGTCGGCGATCCCTTCCGCCGGCTCACTCCACGCGGGCGGCTCAGCCGCAAGATCGAGCCGATCATCTACCCCTTCCTCGTCGCCGCCACGATCCTCACCATCGCCTGGCTTGTCATCCCGAAGGCGTCGTTCGAGGCGCTCGGCCACTGGAACCACTGGTACCTGATGATCGTGAAGTTCGGGTTCTCGACGCTGCTGGGCGTGGGGCTCTACAGTCTGATGGGCGCGCGCGTGTGGTGCCGCTACTTCTGCCCATGGGTTGCGCTTTTTGGCGTGCTTGCGAAACACGGCCGATATGCGATTCGTAGCCGCGGGGAGTTGTGCATGGGGTGCGGAATGTGCAATACTTACTGCGAGATGGGTATTGACATCCGAGGCGCGGCGATGGAAGGCCGACCGGTTAAGACCACGACCTGCGTCGGATGCGGGATGTGCATCCAGAAGTGCCCGCGCCGCGTCCTGAGTTTCACAACAGAGTAGAGGCGAGCAAGAGTGAATCAGAATCACCGACGGACCATCATGACCACGTACGCGATCATCGTCGCGGTGATCGTCTCAGCCGGCATCTACGCCTCACAGAGCTACAAGCCGCCGACGAGCGGCGAGGCGTGGACCGTGACGAAGGTGTACTGTGCCGGTGTCGGCCCAGGCGTCGTCGCGTTCCTCTGCAACGAGTCCGAAGGCGTCCACCGCATCCAGGTCTATGTCGAGGGGTTGGAGCCGGAGCAGGTCTACGCCTTGTGGTTGCGCAGCATCGACGACACGGGGCACATCCTCAAGCAGACGCGCGTGACGCGGAATTGGTTCGCCCCCAGGTCCGACGGTGAAGGGGTGTACCATCAAGTCCTCCGTGCCTTGGAGTGTCCCGTCGGCGAGTACAATGGCATCATGCTCAGTCCCGCCGCGAACGATCCATCCAATGGCGTGCTGTTCGGTAGGATCCCCGTCGAGCAACACTCAGACGAAGAGGACGAAGCCCCGGACGCGGCGGACTAGGCGCCTGTGTCGCTACGACTTCGACGCCCCCAGTTGACGTGCCTTCGCGCCGAGCCCTCGCCACAGCCGATAATACAGATACGGCCCGGCTCCAGCTCCTG
>CAZKUN010000200.1:0-17692 GCA_964555935.1 uncultured Armatimonadia bacterium
AAGCTCTGCGCCTCGAAGTCGTAGTGGCCCTGGATCACGAAGTTGAAGCCCATCTTGCGCGCCTGTCGGAACGTGTGGCGCGCCATTGCCTTGCTGGCCAGCCCAAAGTCCACCCCCGCGTTTCTATAGTGCAGGCAGCGGAGGTGAACCGGCGTCCCGTTAAGCACGAAGTCCTTGCCATCGATCCAGAACTCCCGGAAGCCAAACTGGATCGGCGTCGTCTGATCGATCAGCCTCCCATCCTCATCAAACAGCGCCACTCGCACCGCGTACAGATTCGGCTGGTCGATATCCCACAGTTTCGGCTCGTCCCAATCCCCCGCGAAGCTCTCGACCCATCTATCCCGGCCTTCGATATTCGGGCTTCTGCCCGCGAACCACCCGCTCCCGAAATCGAGCGCCACATCATCCCCATCCGTCACGATCGCCGCCAACCGGTAGTCGTCGGTCTCGTCGAGGCCCGTTAGCTCGCACTCCAGTCCCAGCTCTCCCTCGCGCACCGATGGCCTAACGAAGACATCAGTGATCCTCCCCTCCACCGGTTCGCTCTCGAGCCAGCAATCGCCGCACAGCCCCTTGAAGCGCACGTTCGCCCGCGCTTCCTCGATGATGTCCGGTCCCGCCACCAGTATCTGCTCCTGCTCCAGCGGCAGCGCGACAGTGTGGATGCTGAGCCCATGTGTCTCGCCTGGGCGCACGAACTCCGTCACGTCCACTTTCCCGCCCGGCCAGTCAATTGTTCCCGCCTCCTCGCCGTCGATCATCACCCTCGCCGAGTGCTTCGGGTTGTCGAGGTTGATGAGCACCCGCCGCCCGCCCCAATCACTGGGAATGCTGATTTCGCGCGCGTACCACGCCGCGTCCGTCGCGTTCAGATCCAGCGTCTCCTCCCACACATCAGGCCCGATCGGCGTCTGCCTCGACACTCCCGGCGCCCACGTGCCCGGCACCTTCAGATATCCCCATCCCGTCCCCTCGGCCGGCAGCTCCGTCTGCCTCAGCCCTACCGGATGGAACCGCCATAGCCCGTTGATGCAAACCCTCTCTCGGGTTGCGGCCCTCTCTCTCGTCGCGTTCTCCAGGTCCCACCTTGCCGTCACTCCATCGGGCAGCGTCGCGTCCTCCAGCACGGGGTCCAGCGCCACCAGCGTCACGGAGATATCGTCCCACTCCACCTTGCCCGTCGTGTGAAACAGCGAGCACGACAGATTCAGCCGCTCCGCACCGTCGGGGATCTTGTATTCGCGCTCGCGCGTCTCCCAATCATCCATCGTCCCCTCGAACCACATCACATCAGGCCACTGCCCCACCATGTCCCCGTTCGCGTCCTGGAACTGCATCGCAATCCGCGCATTGTGCCAGCCCTCCTCGCCTCGCACCACATCCGTGACGCGCACCTGGCACGAGACGCCGATCTTCCAGTAGTCCTCCTCTAGTGGCATATCTTGCGAGATCGACCGGCTCGCCGGTTCAGTCGCCTCCGCGCTGGCCCACCGGTTCCCGTTCGCCTCCGCCCACTCCATCGTTGGATCCCAACTCCACGCCGCCGGCCGATCTCCGTCCGCCTCCTCGAACCCACCGTTCTCGAGCAGTTCATCACCGATCTCCGCCGCGTGGCAGGATGCGGACAGCGCCATCAGAACCACAGCGCTCAACAGTCTCATCGCGAACCTCCGAACGGGGAAGGGTGTAGAGTCCACCGGGCGAGACCTCACAATTGGGGATCCGGGCAGGTGTTCAGTTCGGCGGCGCGCGCGGTGCCGCCTCCGGTTCTCGCAGTCTTACTCCACCAGCGTAACCACACCGAGACCGCTTGGCGACCATGTGGGCGTAAGCCCGCCGCCCCAGTTCATCTGCGCGGCAAGGCCCGCGCCGTCGTTGTCATTGAGCTGGATGGCGAAGCCGAGCTTCCCGCCGAAGACCGGCGCGATCCCGCCCAGCTCGCTCCAGGGGACGCGCAGTTCGTAGACGCACCTGCCGCCAGCGGCCTTCACGGCGAGGTCGTAGGCTGAGGAATCCCGGGCCAGGTGGCCCGCCGGTCGGCCGCCCGCGTGTTGCGCGGGGCGGAAGAGCGTGTGGACCCCGCTACCGATGGTGGGCCTCCTGGAGGAGACATAGTACTCCTGGGCCTGACCCGCCGCGTCCGGGTCCCGGTTGCTCGGGTCGAAGGCTAAGACGATGCTGTCACCCTCCACTACGGTCTCGCCCTCGCCGGCGTCCGCGTGGACGTCGTCCATGACCTCGACCGCGACGTAGAGATCCGTGTCGTCCCACGCCAGATAGGCGACGCCGTTGAGGTTCGCGGGAGCCCACTCGTAGGCCGGGTCGAGCGCCTTCATCTGGTTCCTGCCGATGAGCGGGATGGGGGACCCCGGCACCCAGTCCGACAAGTCGCCATCTACCTTCGGGGGATCTGCGACGCGATAGGCTTCGGCGGCGAAGTCCGTGCCCTCGAATAGGGTCACGCGCACGTTGTCGTACAGAGCTGATCCGGCGCCGTTCGCGCACGGCGTGAAGCCGGCGGCAGCCAGGTTCTCCGGCGCCTTGTACCGGCAGGTGAAGACCTGCCATGAGGGCGTTTCCTCGCCCATGTTGATGACCTGCATGTTGTATAGGTCCTGGCGCGATCCATCCTGCATCGTCTGAGAGATGTTCGAGCCGCCCTGCATCCCCTGGTTCCAGATCCACGCCGTGTAGAGGTACGTCACGCCTCCCCGCAAGTTCAGCGATTGGCCGCGATGCGCCCAGCTCTCCGCGTCTGAGAACCGCAGCACTCGCTGTCCGAGGCCCAAGCCGAGCCCGTCTGCCGGGAAGAGTTCGGCGTTGGCGCCCTGCCACACGGCTGGCATGCCGTCCGCGTCGGCTTGCTCGAAGTCGCCGTTCGCCAGCAGGTTGCCGACACTCTCGCGCGAGATCACCGACACGGCGAAGGGTTTCGTCACTGCCGGCAACTCGGCCCAGGCGAAGGTGGTCGTCATTGCGTGAGGCGTCGCCCCGAGTCCGGCGTCCGCCGGGACGGTGACCGCCACCGGCAGCACCTTGACTTCGCCGGGAGCCAACGAGAACGCGACATTGGGGTTATTGGCCCACGCCTCGGGTAGGTCCAAAGCCAGTCTGCCCTTCAGGCGCCGCGAGTAAGGGTTCCGCAGGCGGATCGGGATGGCGTCCGGTTGCCCTTGGAGCAAGGTCACCTGTGGCCGCGACCCGATCTGCTCCCGCTTCCCTCCGGCCGAGGCCACCCGGATCGCCGGGACCAAGTTCGCCTTGAGGACGTTGAGATCCGCGCCCTCGATGAAGCAGCCCAACGGCTTCAAGGGCAGGTTCACCACGCCGCCATGCGCGGGCAGCTCAGTCTCGTTGCCTTGGTAGTCGGTCACGCGGGCGGAGTCCGTCCCAACCGTGAGCGGCGCCTCTTCGCCGCCCGGCTCGCCACTTGAGACAACGGCGATCGCCTCGCCCTGACGCTCGAACAGGTGCAAGAGCCCCGCCTTTCCGAGCGAGGCGAAGCTGCCTACGGGCTTCGCGTCCCAGAGCTTCGAGGCAAACACCGCGAGGGTCGCCGCCACCGGACGCGGCGAATGGTCTGCGTACAGGTAATCCCAGTCGCCGATCGCGTCGCCTTGGCCGCCGAAGTAGATGAGCCTCTGGGCCCCGGCCGCGAGTTCGTCGGTCCACTGGCTCAACACCCAACTGGACTGCACGGTATCGGCGACGACATCCTGCCCCGGCCACCCCCAAGTGATGACCGGCGAGGCTGACTCGTTCTCCCAGACCTCCACGTGGTCATGCCCAAAGGCCGCTAGATCCTCCCGCGCCTCGGTGATGCCACTGCCGTTCCCGTAGTGGATAGGCAACGTATCGATGTGCTTCCCGGCGCCCGCGTTGAGCACTTCCAGGCGGAATCCGCGCGGCCAGAGGCCACCTGCGAGAGAGAAGCGCAGCTCGGGATCGACCGCGCGCGCGGTCTCGGTGCCGATGCGACAGAGGTTCGTGTAGTACTCCGCGGCGTTGGGCGGCCCGCCAGGGGCAATCTCGTTCAGCCACTCCCAGCCCCAGAACTTCTCTCGATACCGCGCGCTGACGGTGTTGACCAGGTCCTTCCACGCATCGAGGTCGCACTCAAAGGCCCGGTAGCCGATCGTCCGACCCTCGGGCAGCGCCCAGGCCGGCGGGTGGTAGATGCAGATGATCGGCTCAACGCCGTGCTGCTCGGCGAGGTCGAAGAACGTGTCCCATTCGTCGAGCTTGTAGACGCCGGGGCCGGGCTCGATCATGCTCCATTCGCTGAACGCCCGGCAGGTGGTCAGTCCCAGGCGCCGTGCGATCTGCAGAACTGCCTCCGTGCGCGCGCCCATGCTCGGCGCGGCGTGTACCGTCATGCCGAAGGGCGTCGGATCGCCGCCGGTCTCGGCCTCCAGGTCCGGGATGCGACAGAACGTCGTTTCCCGGGCCTCCCAGCCCTCGACCTCGGCGCGGATGGCGAACGTGCCGCGTCGCGTGAGCTTCAGGTCGATGGGGACAGTCTGCCCCTCGCGCGCGACAGTGAAGGGCACGGAGCCCTCGGCCACCCGCGCGCGACTCGCGTCCCAGACCGTGTACCGCAGCGTTCTTTGCTCCCCGGCCGCCTCGAGGTTCCTCAGCCGCGCGGCGATGCGGACGGGCTCGTCGTAGGTGAACAGATTCCCCGGCTTCTCGGTCTCGAGTTCAAAGAACCCGTCCTTCCTCACGAACCACACGTTCGCCCGCGTGTCCCAGGGCCAGCGCTTCCCTCGCGACTCCAGAAACAACGCCAGCAGCAGCAGGCTGTTCTGCGGCGACGCCTTCGGCACGGTTACGACGAACGCGTGCTTGCCCCGGCCGGGCGCGATCTCAACGCGCTGCGCCCCATACCACAGGTGCTGCGTGTCCGCGAACGTGACCGGATCGGGCGCATCCGCCTTGGGCACCCGCGGCCCAAGCGCCTCCAGTTGCAGTGTGGTCGTCTGGTAATGGTCGGCGGGGTCGAGGTAGTACTCTAGGGTGACCTCGATCTGGTCGCCCTCGGTGGGCGATTCCTTGAGGGTCCTCCGGTCAAAGGCAATCCAGCTATGGTTCCACTTCATCCCCTTGGACCAGGTTGTGTAGCCGGGATCGGGGTCGATCACTGGGATCGGGTCGGAGGTCGCGAGACGAGCGTCCGCCGCGGCGGCCAGGCCGCAGAGCGTTACGAGCGCGCCAACGGCGAGCATGCTGTGTCGAACCATGGTCCGCCTCCCTGTTGCTCCATTCATCCGGTTCGCGCCGACGGCTCGCGCGTCCTGCTGGCGTGTCAGTCCCTCCGGCCACTGGCTTCTGACCGCACTCGTCGCAGGGCTTAGGCCTGCGAGGCACGAATGAGCAGCACGCGTGGCGCGCACTCGGCGGCCTGGCTCGAGCCAGGCCTGATTGGAGCCCTCTGTGAGAGCCTCTCTGTATCTGTTGCTGCTCGGCCAGGCATGCGCGGTGAGCGTTGCGCAGCCGGACACGCCGCATTACCGCGACCTGTTCGCCGATACATGGGTGGCTACCGACGCGCTCGGCAGGACCATGCCGGATCACTCGACGGTGGGACCTGTCAAGACGGATCAGCGCCGCGTGGTGGGCATCTTCTATATCGCCTGGCATAGCGATCCAAACGCGCAACTCCCCGGCCCCTACGCCGCCGATGTCACCCACATACTCGCCGAGGCACCGGAAGCCCGGCTTGAAGCCAAGCACCCGCTCTGGGCCCAAGGCATGCACCATTGGGGCGAGCCCGAGGCCGGCTACTTCCTGAGCAAGGACGAGTACGTGATCCGCAAAGACATGTCCATGCTCGCCGATGCCGGCGTGGACGTGCTCGTGATGGATGTCACCAACGCCGTGAGGTATTGGGACGAGTGGGACGTCATCTTCCCCGTGATGCAGAAGATGAAGGCCGAGGGCAACAAGGTGCCCCAGTTCTGCTTCTGGGCGTTCAACGGTCCTGTGATCAGCGTGGTTCAGGACCTTTACGACAAGATCTACGAGCCGGGGCGCTACGAGGACCTCTGGTTCGAATGGGACGGCAAGCCGCTGCTCTTGCATAACGGCACGCCCACCGCGGATGCCACGGGAGGCGGCCACAAGAACGCCAACCCACACTACGATGCCGCCGCCAAGACCGATCCGGACCACTCCCACTATGGCGACCCGGACTACACTGAGGAGTTCTACGCCGACTACACCAAGGCGGTCAAAGACTTCTTCACGCTGCGCACGATGTGGTGGGGATATTACGAGTGGGCCGGCCAGCGCTTCGTCGGGACGGAGGACAACTGGAGCTTTGGCTTGGACATGGCGGATGCGCGGGTCAAAGCGCTGGACCCGGCCGACCTGATCTCGATGCACGAAGGCCAACGAGAGGAAGCGGCCGTCACGCCGGCGCAGCATCCGACGAGTCTCGTGGGCAAATCCTGGACCCGCGCGAATGGCGAGCCCGAACTGAACGAGCAAGATCTCCCCGTCCCGACCTACGTGCCTTGGCTGGACAAGACGGTCGAGAACCCCGAGGGGTACGGGATCTACTTCCAGGAACGGTGGGACGAGACGCTCGGCCTCAACCCGCAGTTCCTCTACATCAACGACTGGAACGAGTGGACCGCCGGCAAGTACCACCCGGCTGAGGGTCAGACCACTCCGTTCCTGCGCCGGGACAGCAGCTACTTCTTTGTTGATCAGTACAATTCCGAGTTCAACCGCTGCGTTCAGCCGATGAAGGGCGGGTACACCGACAACTACTACATGCAGATGGCTCAGAACCTCCGTCGGTACAAGGGAAGTCGGCCGATACCGCAGCTGCGCGGACGGCGTCGGATCCGCATCGACGGGCGCTTCGATGATTGGGAAGGGGCGCAGGTCGAGTACCGTGACACCGTCGGCGACACCTTCCACCGCGACTATCCCGGCTACGGCGGACTGCACTACCAGAATGACTCGGGCCGCAACGACATCATCACCTGCAAGGTGGCTGTCGATCGCGGCGATGTCCACTTTTACGTGGCGACCCGCGATGCCCTCACGCCACACTCAGGCAGCAACTGGATGCTCCTGCTGATCGATGCCGACCAGAACTCCGACACCGGCTGGTACGGCTACGACTACCTCATCAATTACAGCGTGCACGACGAGAATACCACGACACTCATGCGGCACTCCCCCGCTCTCGGCGGGTGGGTTGAGGTGACGCAACTGGACTACCGCTACGAAGGCAACATGCTGGAGCTAACGGTGCCGCGTAGGCGCCTGGGCCTGAGCGGCAAGGCGTTCTCGTTCGACTTCCATTGGTGCGACAACCCGTCGGGCCTGGACGACCCGATCTCGCTGTGCACGGACGGCGACAGCGCGCCGAACCGGCGGTTCAACTACCGCTGCATCTGGCGGAGGTAGCGCCTCGTCGCGGGTGCTGTCGGGCACGAGGCTGCCAAGCTTCACCATCGGCGACGACTCGGCGGGGGAGGGGCTGAGGCGCGTCATCCATCGTAAGGCGCCAGCCTGCATGCTGTCTCGACATAAGCTCTGAAATTGGCGATGTGCCGGTCGGTCTGGGAGACCCACGTGCTGGGGGAGGACGTGGGGCAGAGGATGAAGCCGCCTCCAGGCTTCCCTTCAGCGACCACCGCTTCAGTCTTGAGGGTGATCTCTCGGGGGCTAAGCAGATCGAAGTCACCGTCCTGGATCCCACCGTCGAGACACATCCTGCCGGCCACGCGCTGCTTGGCCTCGGCAAGCGTCAGGTCCCCCGCGGGCGGCGGCTCGATTGGGTTCAGGCAGTCCACCCCCATATCCGCGAAGTCCTCCAGGACCGGATCCATATCGCCGTGGCAGTGAACCCAGACCAGCTTGCCGGATTCGTGGATCAGATCGACCAAGCGGCCGTCGTAAGGCGTCACAAACTCCCGGAAGTCGTCCGGCGAAGCGAGAGGCGGGATGCACAACTCCGGCCCAACCCAACCGTAAGCATCTCCCACGCCGGCGGCCAGATACTGTTTGGCGAGATCCTCGATTGCCGAGTAGGCGGCCTCGGTCATTTCGCGAAGCAGCTCGCGCTCATCCTTGAGCCAGAATCCGAAAAGCTCCGAGCCCATGAGCGCCTGCACCGTGTAGATGGCCTCGCCCAGGCCGACCATCAGCATCGCGCGATCGTTGGTCGCGCGTTCCAGCTCGAAGTAGGAACCAACGCCCACGCTTGCGCGGGGTCGTGGGATCGAGAGCCATCGCCGCGCGTCCTCAACGGTCTCCACGTAGTGGCTCTTGATGTAGCCCGCGGCCCCGCTCCTTGGCTGGTAGCTGACCTGCTTGAGGGGTCCGGCGGGGGTCTCCAGGCTCGTCTCGACCTCCCACATCTCGGGCTTGGACGACTCCCGTCGCTCGGACGTAGCCCGAGTCGCCGGTGGCGGCTGCTCTTCCGAGGAAGGAGACCAGCCCCGGATGATATCCAGCTCGTAGTCCTCGGTCATCTCGTACAGCGGCTCCCAGGTGGCGTCCTCCGAGGGGAACATGGGATCCACGCCCCAGATGCGCACAGGCATGCGGTCGACAGCCTGACACTTGAACACCCGTTGCAGTCTCTCGCGGCATGAAAGACGGCGCGTCCCCATGGGTTGCTCCTCACTCGGTGGTCGCGGTCGGCCCGACGGGGCCGCGCGGACCGATCTCGTCGAATGGGATCGCCGGGAAGCTCGGGATCTGCTCGAACACCGGTGCGTCGGGCCGCAACGCGAAGTTGCCCGCCGCCGCGTCCACGAAGCCGGGGTCGGCGTCCGCCACCCAGTTGCCCGCCATCCTCAGCGTCCCACCGGCTTCCACGACGGCGCCGTCGCGCAACTCAATCTCCGCAAAGCGTTGCAGAAGCGGGGTCCGCGGGTTGTAGACCACGTTCCCCTCGTAGGTGTTGGTGTCTGGGTACTGCCTCGGCTCCTCCCAGAAGCGCAGCAACTCCGGGTACTTCCGCGCGTGAGGCAGAACCGCGAGGTCGTGCTCATCGAAGTACTTCTCCCAACCCTCGACGTTGCCATCGTGGTTCGGGGCGCAGTAGAAGCTCATGAAGTACGGGATCGTGCAGTCCACAAAGATGTTGTGGCGGGTCGCGATGTGGGCGCCCGTATTGTTTGTCACGGCTCGGCAGTTTGAGGCCGCGCCGACCCCGCCGATCCGGTGGAAGATGTTCTCCTCGATCGACCAGCCCATGGTGCCATTGTCGGGGTAGACGGCATTCTGGAGGTGGTGCTCGTGCCCGATGTCGTGGAAGTAGTTGCGGCGGATCACCGTGCCGCGCTCTAGCGGGGAGCTGCCCAGGTTTGCGTACACGGCCCCCATGTCGGTGAAATCCTCGACCACGAACCCAATGTCGTTGTACTCCACGAGATGGTCGTTGCCGTAAACGACAATCGCCACGTGCGGTCCGTGGCGGATGCGGTTGTGTGAGACGCGGTTGCCGACGCTGCGGTAGGCGAGGGCGACGGCGGGGGTGTAGACCTTGTTGTACCAGGCGAAGTCGTGAATGTCGCTGTCTTCGACGAAGCATCCGCCCGGCGCGAGGGTGGCCAGATCACCTCCGCCGAGGCTGACCCCGGTCCCGCCGATGTCATAGATGTGGCACGCGCGCGCGCCATGGTTCCGCCCTCGCAGCAATACAGCCCCGCCCGAGAAGCCCTTGATCTCGCACCGGTCCACCACGACACCTTCGCCGCCCCGCACATCGATAGCCGAGCCGCGCCCCGTGTCGAAGACCAAGTCGCGGAGGACCACGTGAGAGGCCCCTCGCATGGTGACCATCGGCTCGGTCAGCGCCGAGAGGGTGATGGCAGCGTCCTCCCGCGCGAAGGCGTCAGTGGGCAGGATGTAGAGAACGCCATCTTCTCGATCGAGGTAGTACTCACCGGGCAAGTCGATCTCTTCGAGCAGGTTCTCCACGAAGAAGAAGTCGTAAGAATATTGGTCCTCGATGCCGTAGACCTCGCCATGGCGCAAGGTGATGATCTTCCGCTCGGGATCGATGGTCGCAATCTGGTTATACGACCACGCCCAGCTCCACGAGAAGACGCCGTCAAGCCAGATGTCGCCCGCCCGCGTCCAGAGCGCCGGTCGGTCGAATGCGTAGCTGAAGGCGCCGCCGCGCTCCGCGAAGTCCGGGTCCTCAGCGGTTGGACCCTTGCTGACGACCTCAGACCGGCCGACGACCCCTCGCCTCGTCTTCTGCACGCCCCTAAGGCACTCCGGGTGATGCTCGTCTGGGTTCGGCCAGCGGGCTCGCACCATCCGCTCGCCGTCTACCCAAAGCTCCGGTGGTGGCGTCTTGCCCGCATTGGCCTTGTAGAAGCCGTGCCGACTCAACTCTCCGTAGTCAGTCACGCCGCGCGCCTTGAGGTCACACTGCAGGAGCCGGGCACGCGCCTCGACGCTGACCACCTGATCGAGCACAGCCTGGTCGGAGACGGCCGTGAACCACTTCCGCTGCAGCGGTGTCCCACCGAACAGCCGCGCTCGCTCGCCCGGCGCTGCCCGCCAGGTGACAGGCGCATCGGCTGTGCCGGAGTCGGCTGCGTCGAGAGCGAGTGGCTCGGTCACGCTGTATGCGCCACCATGCAGCCAGACCGTGGTCGCTTCCGCCGGCCGGCGGCTCAGTTCCCTCACCGCGTCCCGAGCGCGCTCAAGGGTGGCAAACGGCTGATCAGCGGCACCGGTGCCGCCGTCGTCGCCATCCGTCGCGACATGAAATTCCGCGGCGCGGGTCCCCGACATGCAGAGCAACGCGAGCATCAACCAGGGACAACGCTGCATCGTCTGTCCTTTCGCGGCTAGTACTCACGCGCGTAAGTCTGCGTTCGTATTCCGCCGTGGCCTTCCCGTGCCGGCGGGTCTCCTGACCCGCCGGCACGGTGCGTCAGACGACGCGAAACAACTCGCACGAGCACTAGTGGCTTGCGCTGAGGCATCACCGAGATGCTTCGGCCGTTGGGTCCCGGGAACCTGCACGCGTCTTCAGCGGGCCGGCAGAGCCGCCCACATGCGCACATCGTCGAGCAGCAGCTCCTGGTCGGAGCCGAGGGCTACGATCCGCAAGCTCATCTCGGCCGGGACGTCCAGAGGCGATGGCGATACCTCGATCCGGTAGGTCTGCCAGCCACCAGGCCCGCCGAGATGCAATGGCGCGTTACGGCCGTCCGCGGCGCCACCGTACCAGTCCAGATAGACGTTCCCCTCGCCGCTCACGACCCGCGCCTCGAACTCGACCAGGTACCGCGTCTCCTCGCGGATGGGCACGGCGGGCTCCATGCGCAGGTCCAGGTCGGCCAAACGCTCGGGGGCTGACAACATGATGCGCGCGAGACGGAAGACGCCGTACGCGATCCCCTGATAATTCGTGCCCGTCACGACCACGCGCGGGCCGTCGGCGTGAGGGACGGTCCTGATGAGGAACCCCTCGGGGCCGAGCCCCGCCAGATCGCCCTCGGGCACGTAATCGCTCGCGGCATCTTGCCCGATGACATACGTGTAGGCCGAAGTCGACGCATCGACGGCCGCCGAGCGCAGGCGCTCCACGGCGACCTCCAGGCGGAGGTCATCTACAGGATCGCTGACGATCCGCGCATCGTCGGCGCCAGCCGCGAGCGTGGTCGCGACCAGGAATGCACATGCTGCGCCGCATGCGATTCTCCGCAGGTCCATGGTCGGGCGCTTCGTGAGCCGGCTTTCGGGGACCTGCGCG
Source organism: uncultured Armatimonadia bacterium (assembly GCA_964555935.1). Classification (GTDB taxonomy): domain Bacteria; phylum Armatimonadota; class Zipacnadia; order Zipacnadales; family VGFC01; genus CAZKUN01. Next base: position 11,747 of record CAZKUN010000200.1, read on the forward strand.
CGCGGATGCGTCAAGTCGTGAGGATGGGTCGGTCAGACATCCCCCAGCGCGTGCCTGGCTGCCTCGATCAGCCTCGGGGTTTCGCTCTCCGCTTCGCGCAGGTGGCTGTGGAGACGCTCGTACGGCGTGTCGCCGTCGCCGCGGAACTGCGCCGCTCGGCGGAGCATCCTGTCGATGGAGGGCGAGCCCAGTTCAGACAGCGCCTCAAGCACTTCCGGCCAACTGACGCGACAGCGATACCCGTGTCTCCGCTGCCACGCCTCCCAGGAATCCAGAAGCGCCCCAAGGGCCGCGCGGAAGTCACTCCGGCTATGGCCGGAGGAAGGGGCGACGGTCAGCGCGCGGCACGTGGCCGCGGACATGCGCAACTGCGCAGCCAGATCGCGGAGGAAGCGCGGCGCCGATCCGAAGAGCATCCCGCGGAGTGGCCCCGTCTCGGGCTCGGCCTCCGCCGCGGAATCGAGTTGCGCCGCCAGCGCGTCCGCCGCACCCGGATCTTGCCCGTCGAGCGCCTCCCAGCCCCGAAGGACCAACTCGCCGTGTGCCGGGATCAGATCCTCGGCGAACTGAATGAGAGCGTCGTCCGTCAGCGGCAACCCGAGCGCGCCACGGCTGAAGATGAACGTGTTGGGCAGTTGCGCGCAGTGGGTCTGGGCGTTGCCCATGACGCCCCGCGCCGCGTGCGTTAGCCCTGCCTCGTAAGCCATGTCGCGCCGGAGGGTCGTCCGCGGAAACGCCGGCTCCCACTCGATGGCGCCGTACGCGTAGTGGATCACGCGATCCGCGCAGCCCGTGTCGTCGACGATCGTCGGCCGTCCCGAGATGGCCAAACCCCATGGCTCGGGGTCGAGCTGAGACAGGAGTCGCACCTGGTGCTCGATCTCTTCTTGCGTGCCCATCCGAAACTCGCCAGTCGAGTAGAACTCGCAGTAGGCTTCCCATCCCGCGTGGATCCAGTTGATCAGTTCGATGCCCGGCCGGACCCGATCGAGCATCTGGCGGTGCGCGCCGAGCAGGTCGACGAATTCCTCCGCGGTCGACCCGGCGTACCCGCCCGGGTCGCTGTCGATGATTACCAGCCCATCCATCGCCGCTAGCGGCGTCAGCACCCGCTCGCGCCGGTCGACCATCGCCCTGACAGCCGCCGAGTCAGCGGGATCGACTCTGCAGTCGCTGTGGAAGAAAGACCGCTCCTCGAACCGCCATTTCGACGCCGCGTCGTCCTTGGCCGCCACGTTCGGGCACAACGCGATGTGGACAGTCATCCCAAACCGCTCGTGGGCCAGATCGATGGCGCCGGCTGCCCTGTTGAGGGCCGCCACGTCGCTCTCGGTGAGCGGGTCGGGCATGGTCTCGAGAACCGGCCAGATGAGGATCGTGTTGAAGCCCAGGCGATGCAGCGCGTCCAGGTAACCGGCCCAGTCCTCGGACGTCCATGTGCGCGCGCAGTACGGATGACCGTAGGCCCAGTGCTGGTGGATGTACATCCCAACGATCGGGTCCGCCATCGGTATCTCCCGTGATCTCGGGGCCGTTGCGCTACTCGCTCGGCCCGACGTTACGCATGCTCTCGGGAAGCGGCGCATCCCAGAACACAATCGGATGCTTCTCCAGCTCTTCGTCGCCGCCCTTGAACGGGCTTTCGCACCGTCAGATCAATCGGGCGGGCTCGGTTATTACTTGGAGGCAAGTGACGCTTGAGTAGCGTCGCCGCTGGAATGGAGGAACGGCTTACCGAGAGGCGAAACGGAGAATTGTGGGTGTTTCCCAATTTGGGGAGCAGTCCGAAGGCCAAGGAGGCCCAACAGTAATGTGGAATCGTCGCTCACGGATTGCCCGATCGCGGGCCACGCTTGGCGTGTGGTTCATCGTCGTCTGCAGTTGCCTGATCTCGGCTCCGCGAGACTCCTTTGCCGCGGAAGGGCCGGTCAACCTGGCGCCGAAGGCCAAAGCTTCGGCCAACAGCGAATACAACGCCGATTACGCGGCGGCCTGGGCCGTGGACGGGAAGATCCCCGCCCCGCTAGGTAAGAACGACACCGGACACGTCTGGTGCGTGAAGGGCGTCGACGTTGGACAGACCGGCGAGTTCACTCTGGTCTGGGAAACGCCCGTCGAGGTCGCCGAGATTGTCTACTTCGGCCGCACCGGGCAGTTGCTCGAAGAGTGCTTCAAGGACTACGCCGTCTACCTCGACGACGAGCCAGAGCCGACGGCCAAGGGCGCCTTCGAGAAGCGGCACGGCGGCCAGCGCATTGAGCTTCCCAAGTCCACGGTGCGTAAGATCCGCATCGTCTTCCTGTCGGGCTATGGCGGCCCGAATCACGGCGCGTCGGAGATCGCCGTCTTCGGCAGCTCCATCACCGACCAGCAACTTGCGGACCTGGCCGTGCCGCCCGAGGAGAAGACCCCCGAGGCCCGTCGCTTGCGCGACGACCTGCTGACCGGCCGTCTGGGCTTTGATGAGATCCTGGTGGTCAAGCGCCACGCATTGAACATCTCCCACGTCTACGTCTATCACGTCGAAGGCTTCCAGACAGGCGGCGGGCTCTACGTCTACACGCCCGATGCCCAGGGCGGCAAGTTCCGTTGTCTCGTCGATTCGTCGGACGGCATGATTTGCACGGCCGATCTCTCATACGATGGCAAGCAGGTCGTCTTCGCCTGGAAGCGCGGCGGGCTGGTGCTGTCCAACCCCGTCAACCACATCGAGGATATCTCCTGTTCGACGAGCGGGGACAACTATCAGATCTACCGTGTCAACATCGACGGCACGGGCCTCACGCAGTTGACCGATGGCCCGCACAACAACCTCGATCCCTGCTGGCTGCCCGATGGCGGCATCGCCTTCATCTCCGACCGCAAGCCGGCGTATGCCTATTGCTATGTGGTGACCTCGCCCGTGCTCTACCGCATGGAGGGTGACGGCAGCGCGCAGAGACGCTTGTCGGCCAACTACCTGATGGACTTCACGCCCTCGGTACTGAACGACGGCAAGATCGTCTATACCCGCTGGGAATACGTTGACCGGGCGGCCTGTCCAATCCAGAGTCTCTGGAGCATCAACCCGGACGGCACCGGCCTGGCCGGCCATTACGGCAACCGCGTAATCTCGCCCGGCACTTTCATGGATGCGCAGCCGATCCCCGGCACGGACCAGATCATCGCCACCGCCACCAACCACAACGGCCCTTGCCGCGGGGCCATTGTCGCCATCGACCCGAGCAAGGGCTCTAACGCCCGCGAGGCCGTGACCAACCTCACCCCGGAAATCGCGTTGTATAACAGCCAAGGCGTCTACGGCAACGGCCTGTACGGCCCTTACGAGAAGCCTTTCGCCCTGGGCGGCGACAGATACCTGACCACCAACAACGGCGCTCTGCAGTTGCGCGATTTTGAGGCCAACGCCACCACCTTGCTCCATCCCGAGGCGGGGATGGGCTACTACTGCGCCCAGCCGCTACGCCCCACAGACCTGCCGGCGGTGCCAGCCGGTTCGACGATGGACCAGAGCGTCGTCCTGTCCGAAGACGGCGCCGTGTCGGGCAACTGGGCCACGGTCTTCCTCAACGATGTCTACAACGGCCTCGAGCCGCACGTCGAGCGCGGAGAGATCAAGCAGATCGCCGTCGTGCAGGAGATCGAGAAGAGCACGCACTCGCCGCAGGTCAACGTGGACCCTTCGGGACACGGGATGAGAAACATCGCCGTCTTCGGCTTCCAGTTCCCACTGGTCTCGTGTGGGGCAACCTACGCCCCGAAGAAGCTCTGGGGCTTCGCCGACGTCAACGAGGACGGCAGCGCCGCTTTCAAGGTGCCATCGGAAGTGCCGATCTACTTCATGGCGCTCGACGGCGAGGGCCGCGCCCTCCAGCGGATGAGGAGCTTCACCCACCTGATGCCCGGCGAAGTCCAGGGCTGCGTGGGCTGCCACTCCGACCGCAACTCGGTCGCCCCCATCTCGCGCCCCAGCCTGGGCTCGCTCGACGCCGTCCAGGAACTCGAGCCGCCAGAATGGGGCGTCACCGGCTTCGGCTACGACCAGATCGTCCAGCCGGTCTTCGACAGACACTGCGTCAGTTGCCACAACGAACGCGAGCAACCGGGCGATGTCGATATGAGCGGCGACAAGACCGATTTCTTCAACGTCTCCTACGACATCCTGGCCCGCACCGGCACGCAGTCGCAGAACGGCTTCATCAATCATGGGAGCCCGTGGGGGCCGGACGGTGACGCCGCGCGCGGCATGAGCCCTTACGCCGAGTGGATCTGGACGATCAACGGCGCCGGCCACAACACGCTCGAGATCGCCCCCCGCCGCTGGGGCAGCCCCGCTAGCATGGTCGCCGAAATCGTCCGCACGGGCCATCCCGACAAGGACGGCACGCCCCGCATCGACGTGGCCGATGCCGACCGGCGAAAAGTGTATCACTGGCTGGACCTGAACGTCCCCTACTACGGCACCTCGTCCTCAAACCACAAACAGCGGCTGGGCAGCCGCCGGATGCTGCCGCAAGATCTCGACGCGACGCTCAATGAAGTGGCCGCGCGCCGCTGCGTCAGTTGCCACGAAAACGGCGTGCCACGCAAGTTCTACACGCGGATGCTCAAGCCCGAGAACAACAACTTCATGCTCGCGCCCCTGGCTCTCAAAGCCGGCGGCACGGAGAAATGCGGGCAGGCGGTGTTCGAGTCAAAGAATGATTCCGACTACAGGAAACTGCTGGACATCTTCACGCCCGTTCAGGAGCTTCTCGCGCGCCGCCCCCGCGCCGACATGGAGAACTTCGTCCTACTGCCCGACGAGTAGGCCGCCTCCGCAGCCACGCAGATCACTAGTGGGACGTCGCAAGGCGGGAGGCTGAGGACCTTGTCTGCGGTACGGCGAAGCCTGGAGGGCGTGGCGCAACTCGATGGGTCTGTCAGACCGCTAAGGTGACACGATGGAGCAGACCGTTGAGGTGACGGCGGGAGACGTCGCGGCGGGCGCAGGCGCCGTCGGCGCGCGGCCCGGCGACATCGTGATGTTCCACAGCTCGCTCAAAAGCATGGGGCATGTCAACGGCGGCCCCAACGCCGTCATCGATGGCTTCCTGGAGGCCGTTGGGCCCGAGGGCACGGTCGCCGTACCCACGCTCTGGTGGAACGGCTCGCAGGATCTCAGCGAGTGGGACCACGACAGCTCCCCATCCTACCCCGGCCTGATCACAGAGACGCTGCGCCTGCGTCCCGACAGCATTCGCAGCGACAATCCTACCCACTCCGTCTCGGCCATCGGGAAGCGGGCGTCGGAACTCACCGCCCGACACGGCGAGTCCGGTCTGCGGGCCTGCCTGTTCGGCGACGCCGCGTTCGCCGAGGCCAGCCCGTGGGAGCGTCTTTACCGGTGGAACGCGCACTACTGCTTCCTGGGCGTGGACTTCACCTACAACACGATGGGCCACTACTGCCAGTGCGTGCTCTTGCAGTGGGCGCTGGAGCAGGCACCGCCAGACAAGCGCGATGGCCTCGAAGCGCGGATCTCGCGCCAGGACACGATCGTCCGGTACTACCGCGAGAGCCGGTCGGAGTCGGGGGCCACCGTGGAACTCATGTGGCCCGGCTTCAGCTTCAAGGAGATGGGCGTCCACCTGGCCGATCTCGGTCTCGTCCGGAACGGGACCATCGGCGCCGCCACCATCCGTGGTATCCGCACTCAGGACATGGTCGATACGATCCTGGCGACGCTCAAGGCCGAGCCGGACCGGTGGCTGGACGAGAGCTTCCTGCCCTGGTGGCATGAGGCGGTGTCCTAGGCCGCGGGATGCAACCGACCGAAGCGTCGAGATGGGGCGACGCGTCTGCTCGCCCGGCACTGCCTGACGGTACCTCACCACATCCGAGATCCTCAGGTCGTCCAACTCCATGCCGGGCGAACCAATCCCCAACTCCGGTCCGAGGAATCTC
>CAZKUN010000201.1:0-17298 GCA_964555935.1 uncultured Armatimonadia bacterium
GCGGCCCTCTGACTGGCACGAACGCCGCCCAGTAGAAGGGGTGACGGGTCTTCTCATCCGCCATGAGAGCGCGTTGGGCGAGGGATAGCGCCTCCTCGACCGAACCGGCGGTCTCTAGATTCGTGTAGAAGCTCTCCATCAGCGTCTTGGTGCTTTCATCCGACACCGGCCACAGGCTGCAGACGACGTTCTGAGCGCCCGCGTAGATGAACGCCCTCGTCAGCCCCAGCACGCCCTCGCCCTGCACCGTCTTGCCCATCGCCGTCTGACACGCGCTCAGCGTCACCAACCGCGCTCGCAGATCCCAGAGATAGACTTCCTGGGCGGTCAGGACCGAGTAGGGCTCATCACCTTCGCCCGCAAGCAGGAGGCCAGAGAACTCGGGCACATCGGGATCGGCATAGCCGTGGGTGGCGATGTGGAGGACGTCGCACGTGCGGCCTTGCGCCAGCAACGCGGCCTTCGTCGCGGCTTCGCCAGTCAGCAGCGTCGCGCCCTCGAACTTCGCCGCCACCGCCGCCCCTTCGGCCTTCGCGCCCGGTAGCGGGATCGAGGCCATTGCCGTCAGCGCGGAGTCGACGCCGCCCTCGCCGCGAATCGGCATGTACGCGCCGCGCAAGGGCATGTACATCCCCCGGATCGGCATGTACGCTCCCCGGGCCTCATCGTCGCCAATGGACTCGGATGCGCCCGTGTCGGGCGCGGCGACGACGAGCGACGACAGCTCGGACTCTCGGCGCGCGCCGAGATCGGCCAACGCCACGCTCAGCGATGGCGTGCTCGCCAGCGCGAGGCGCTCCGCGAGGTACTGGCCATCCGCTCCTCTCAGCGCGCCGAAGGGCACCAACTGCAGCGCTCCGTCGCCGACCACCCACAGGCGTTTGGCATCGGTCAGCACGCCCTCAACCGGCGCGACCAGCGTGGCATACAGATCGGCCGCCTGCTGCAGGGCTTCAGGCTTGCGCTCCCAAATCGTCTCGCGGAACGCGCCGATCGATTCTCGAAGCTCTTCGTGGTCCACATCGATCATCGCGACCGTCGCCGCCTGCCCTCCCCGCATAGCCAGCACGGCCAAGCCCTCATCGCAGATCGTGTACTCCAACACCGCGAGGTCGGCCTCAGTCGTGACCGATGACAGCATCTGGCCGGCAGTGAGCTGTCGCCGGCTCGTGGCTCTCTCGTATGCCGGGATCTGGTCGCGGATCGCCGACTCCAGCGCGGTCTCCTGACGGGCCAACGCATCGAGTTTGGCCTGCAGTTCCTTGGTCTCGTCGGCCGTGGCCGACTCGCCATCGTCGAGGGGGCCGCGGATCGGCATGTAGGCGCCACGGATCGGCATATACGCCCCGCGGATTGGCATGTATGCGCCGCGCTCGTCGCCGTCAGCCGTAGCAGCGCCGGTCACGCGCTGGAGCAACCCGTAGGTCTCCTTGCGTTGCTCGCGCAGGTCATTGAGTTGGGCTTGCAGTTCGGGCGGGAGGTTTACGGCGAGATCGACCTTGCGCCAGGCGAGCTGATCGAGGAGGACTCGCGAACGCATCTTTTCGGCGCAATCGAGGGCGAGGGTTGCGTCGCCCTGCAGCGCCGCCACGCGAAGCAGCGTCCGATACGGCCCCACCCGGTCCGCGAACCACTGCTGCCGCAACACGGGGTCGTAGGCCAGCTTCTCTCGCTCTGATTCCTGCTCTTCCACCAAAGCCAGCAGTGCTGTCTTCGCCGTGGTGAGGTCGCCGGCATCGAGGGCGGCTTGGGCCTCCTCGGCGGCAAGCTGCTGGACGAGGAGACCCAGGCCTGAATCACTCGCAATGGTGCGGGCTCGCGTCAAGAAGTCGGAGCGCGCCGTTTCGTCATCGACTAACGTGGCGAGACTGAGGAGGGTGCTCACCTGCTCCCCGGCGGGGATGCCGCTGCCGGGCACGAGGTCTGCGGCGCGCCGCGCGTGGGTCAGCGACTCCCCCGCTTGCCCAAGCTCTGTCGTCGCCATCGCCAGCAACCCCGCCGCATGAAGCTTATCTTCCGCATCTCCATCAGCACCGACCACCGGCTGCAGCGTGTCAACCACGCGCTGCCAGTCCTCCTGGGCCACGGCGGAGCGAGCGCCAACGAGGGCGCACGTGAGTTGAATGCCCGTGTCCCCGGCCGCGAGCGACGCAGCCAACGCCTGTGCCTGTGCCGCCAAATCCTCGCGGCCGGCGGCGACGTAGAACTCCATCGCTGCTGCCGCGGCCCGTGCCTGCAGGTCCGGAATCTTGAACTGAAGGGCGGTGCTGATCAGGCACTCGGCGGCCTCCAACTGGACAGCGGGCCCGTTGATTGGCCCGGCCTGCCGGACCGCGCCCTGCAGCCCTCGCTTCAGCAGGACAATCCGGTCGTCCACTGGGGCCCCCAAGAAGCCTGGATGACCCTTCGTCCACAAGGGGTTGAGTTGGGGGTATTCCTCATGCAGGAGCAGCGCAATCTGGCTCCATAATCCCAGGATCCCGCGTCGCTGCGGCGCGGGGGTCCAGGGCCAGGTGGCCCTCGAGAAAAGGACGGGATGGAGCTGCAGAAAGCCCCGGTGGTCGTCGAAGGTGGCCTCACCAATCGACGCGAGGTTCCTCCGCAGCCACTGGTCCATGAGGGCAATGGCATCCGCGTGGTGCCCGAACAGCCCCATCTTATGGGCCATCGGAACGTATAGCGCGTGGAGATTGAAGGCGTCCCCTTGCTCGCGCTCGCTTGCGTTGTTGAATCGCCGTAAGGCTTCGTGCCAATACGCCAGATATCGATCATCTCCTCCGACCACCGCGATGTCAGAGGGGACGGGCTTGCCGTCCCTGTCATGGATGGGCTCGAAGAGGAGAGGTATGAGTTCCTCCCCTCCCGGCCAATCGATCACCGCGGTCAGCGTGGTCTGGATGACGTTGACGTCATCAGGCGAGAGCGGGTTGCGGGGTTGGGACGCCAGTTGCTCCAGCATCGCTTTGGCGGCCGTTACTGCTTCGGCCATGGCCGCCGCTTTCTCCGCCGGATCGACGACCTCACCCGCGGCGCCGACGACGCCGATCACGGGTCTGTACTGAGCGGGGAACTTGTCCCACCACACCGCCGATCGGAACCGGCGCCGCCATTTCTCCGCGGCGGCTCGCGCTTGTGGCAGGAGGTTCTCAAGATCGGCGGGCACGGTTCCGGCCTTCGCGTAACACTCCGCCGCGTAGAGCATCGTGCGTCCGCGGAGCGAGCTGATACTCTCAGGGCGAGCGCCGGCACGCTCCCGGATGGGCTTCCACAGGATGTCACCGAGGACTCCCCATTCTCCCCGGTTCTTGGCGAGAAGAGCTGTCTGACCGGTCATCCGGTCGATCACCGGGCCGCAATTATAGTGGCGCAACTGGGGTCGCGCGCCATTGAGGATCTGCACCATCCGGTCGAGGTCCTCATCTCCGGCGGCCTGGGCGAACAGCCGCTCCGCCCAGTCGAACGCGGCGGCGGGGTCCTTCTCAAACAGCTCTCCGAGCCTATCGAGGGTCTGGTCTTGGGCAAGGGTGGGTGCGGTTGTTAGGGTGAGGAGGATCAGCAGTGGGAGAATGCGGCGGATGGGCATGTAGACCTCCGGAGACGAGTGCGGATGGGGTCAAGCAACTCGGTGCTCTCCGGCGCCGTCATCGCCGCCGCAGTGCTTGCGCGACACTTCCACGCGCCCTCGCCACCCTCCTCCAGCGCGGCCCTTCAGGCCGCTGGCGCTCGCATCAACTCGGTCTCGCCTTCCCGCAGCTCGTTCTCGCCTTCACCCTTGCCCCAGAGCGTCAGTGCGTAGTTCAACGCGCCGGGCACGATCGGAAGTCCAGGCGTGGCCTGTCTACGGGGCCGTCGCCGCTACCGGCGTGAGCATGCCAATGCGCCACTGGAAGGCGCCATAGCCCTTGCCGGCCTTGTCTTTGTCCCACATGCCCTGGAAGATGAACCGCAGGTTGCTCGGGTCGACGATGAGGTTCTGGTCATGGCCATCGCGGATGAGTTCGCCATGGCTGATGTTGTCGGTCCAGGCCTCCACGCCCGCGGCGGGCCGAACGTTCTGCCAACTCGCGAACGGTTTCTCCGCCGTGTCGGCGATGGGCGTCCAAGCTCCGTCCAGGCCGTCGGCGATGTACGCCTTGAAGTACCGGCGGCCGTTCTCCTCGATGACCGTCATGAAGACGTGCCACTTCCCCTCGAAGAAGACGACCGTGGGGTCCTTCTGCGCCCGGCTGGGGTCCGTATCGCGTTCCTCGGGCGCGATGAGCGGAGCGGTGCATTCCCACATTGCCGGGACCTCGAACGCGGCGGACCCGCCATCGCCGTCGGCGTCTTCTTGGCCATCCTGTCCCCGCGCAGATCCACCGACACACAGCAGCAGCAGCAAGGCAAGGCCTACAATCGTGCAGTTCAACGGATTCTCCATGGTGATCACTCCCTGGCGTTCACTACAATGCTCCACCAACTGGCTTGCGAAGGCCTGCGCATCCAACGAGGTCTACTGCCGCAACCCCTCGAAGTGACCGTCGACGCGTAAATGTAAGTGACGCGAGATATGTCTTGCGTCCGCAATCCCTTGCCGCTCACCCCCAAGCCCCTTGCCGCACGAAATGGCGCGAATGGGGTCCTAATCCAATTGTGAGGTCCTGAAATGAAGGTTACAGCCACACGCCGCGAGTTTCTGAAGAAGACAGCCGCGACCGCCGGGGCCGCCCTGGCAATGCCGTACTTGATGACCCGTTCCGCAAGCGCGCAAGGAGACAAGCTCCGCGTCGCCGTCATCGGCGCCGGTGGCATGGGCGGTTACGCCGTCGGCGAGGCCATCCGCGAGCAGTGTGTCGCGATGTGCGACATCGACGACGCCAAGATGGCCGAGGCGCTGACGAAGTTCTCCGAGGCGCACCCGGATGACACCGCGCCCAAGACCTACACGGACTACCGAGTGCTGATGGATGAGTGCGGGAAAGACCTCGACGTCGTGCTCATCTCCACCCCCGACCACACGCACGCCGGCCCGGCGCTCCGCGCCATCGACCTTGAGATACCGGTGTTCGTGCAGAAGCCGATGGCTCACAACATCCGCGAGTGCAACCTGCTGGCACAAGCCGCGACGGACAAAGGCGTCCTCACGCAGATGGGCAACCAGGGCCACTGCAGCGAGACCTTCCGGCGCGCCTGCGAGGACCTCTGGGCCGGGGCCGTCGGCAACGTTACCGAGACCCACTCGCTTCTCGGCCGGAACTTTGGCGGCACGGGCGGGCGCCCCGAGACCAAGCCCGTGCCGGCCGGCGTCCACTGGGACGAATGGCTCGGGCCCGCCCCGTACCGCGACTACCACGACGGGCTCCACGCGTTCGGCTGGCGCAACTGGCGCGACTTCGGCACCGGCAGCATCGGCGACATGGCGTGTCACAATGTCGACTGCGTCTTCTTCGGGCTGAAGGTCTACGAGGCGAAAAGCTACACGATGGAGTGCCTGAACACCAACGGCGGCAGTGATGAGATGGGCCACCAGGAGAACGTGGTGCGTTTCGACATCCCCGCCCGTGGCGACATGCCGCCGGTGAAGGTGTTCGTATACGATCACAAGGGCCTCATCCCCGATAGCGTGAAGGACATTGAGAAGGAGTTCGGCTTCGAGATCGGCGAGTGCACGGTCTACGTCGGCGACAAGGGCATCTACCGCACCGGTGGCCACGCGTCGCACACGACGATCCTCACCCCCGAGCGCGCCGAGGCATGGGAAGCGCCGGAGAGGGTGCTTCGGCGGGTACATGTTGGGCCGATCGAAAACCTCTACGACGGCATCCGCTATGGAACCACCCCGGTGTCAAATTTCCCGGATGCGGCGACACCACTCACCTCATTCGTGCTCTCCGGCCTGCTGGCGCAGCACGCCGGAGTAGGCCAGAAGGTGGAGTGGGATGTGGAGAAGATGGAGTGCACCAACCTGCCGGAGCTGAACGAGCACGTCGGGCGCGAGTACCGGGCGGGTTGGGAAGTGTAGGCGCGGGACGCCCAGCGAGCATTTCGATTGGGAGACGGGCAATGAGCGATATACGCGTGGTCGTGGCCGGCTGGATCGTCGCTGGACTCATCGTGAGTGGAGGTTGCGCGGCGCAAGAGCACGCGGAGTCGTTCGCCGATGCCGACGCGCTCGCCGCCTGGCAGGTCGAGGGCGCCGTGACTGTCGACGCCTCGCGAAGCCACGGCGAGGGCGGCGGCTCGCTGAGAATCGAGCCGGGCGGCAAGGCCGTTTGGAAGCTGCGGGACACCAACGGCAGCGGCACGGTGGACTTCTGGGTCTACGAGGACGCGAGCGTACCTGCCAAGCCGAAGACGCGCCTGACGGGGCCATACTACGGCGCGCTGCAGAGCGACGGGCGCGTGCTGGCGCCGGGATCGCTCTATGCCCCGTATCTGTCGGGCGACACCACGTATGCGCTGACGGCGTTCAACCCGGCGGAGAAGGAGCAGTCGTACTTTTCCGTGCAGTACTTGGGCCTGAAGCGGACCGAGGGTTGGCATCAGTGGACCATCGTCTTTGACGGAGAGGCGGGGGCGTCGGTCCTGCACAATGGGAAGGATGTCAACGACCCTCGCGAGCGCTTTGCGTGGCACAAGACGAAGCTCGAGGGCTTCACGAGCGTCGTGGTCGTGGGAGACTCTACCCCGGATGCAAGCCAGACCGTGTGGATCGACGACGTGACGGTGACGCTGGGGCCCGTGATGGCCGTCAAGCCGGCGGACCTCGCGCCGCCCCCACCTCCGCCGATGACGCCCGACGAAGATCCCGCGCCAGACGCCCCCGCCACAATCGTCGAGGAACTCCGAGACGTCCATCCGCGGTTGCTGTTCACCGCCGCCGACATCCCGGCGATGCGCGAGAGGACGGAGAGCGGATACGGCAAGAGCCTTTACGCCCGTCTGCTGGAGTATGTGCCCGTCTGCGTCAAGCCGGACCACACCAACTTCCTCATCGACGGGACGGATGGGCAGAGGCAGGGCTTCTGGCGGCTCCCGACGGTCGCTCTGCACTACGTGCTGACGGGAGATCAGCAGTCCTTCGACCGCACGGTAGAGTTCATGCGTTTCCTCATGGAGCTGGAGAACTGGGAGACGGGCGAGCCGGACTGTGGGATGAGTTCGGCCAACATCATGGTCGGGGCCGCGCTCGCGTATGACTGGCTCCACGACGATCTGGACCCGGACTTCAGAGCGCAGTATCGCCTCAAGCTGCTCCTGATGGCTCGTCGGCAGTATCACCAGGGACACCTGATGAAGGCGCCGGGCACGCACTACTGGCAGGGCGATCCCGCGAACAACCATCGATTCCACCGCAATGCGGGGATGGCTTTGGCTATCCTGGCCGTCGCCGAGGAGGGCAAGGCGGACGACGACTGGCTCCTCGCGGAGACGCTGAAGGAACTGAGGTTTATCGCCGAGTGGCTTCCCGAGGATGGCACCTGCCACGAGTCGCCGACATACTCGGTGTTTGGCAACACGCACCTGCTGCTGGCCATGGATGCCGGGCAGCGGTGCTATGGCGAGCCGTTCATGGACCACGAGTTCTTCAAGACAGCGCCGGCCTACAAGCTGCAGATGACCCAGCCCGGTCTCAAGGGCGTGTTTGGGTATGGCGACAGCGGCGGCGGGGGGACCGGCTACCACAGCTACCTGCACGGCATGTGCGCCACCCACAATCTGGCCGACGAGCAGGCGGCGTTGCTTGATGTTGAGCAGCGGAACGATAGCTTCTACAACTTCACGTGGTGGAATGTCATATGGTGGCGTCCGCTGGAGGGTGGCTCGATCGACAACCTCCCTCGGCACGCGTTCTTCCCCGACATTGGCGTGTTGACTTGCCGAACGGGTTGGGCAGCGTCGGATGTTGGGGCGATGTTCAAGTGCGGGCCGTTCGGCGGGTACAAGCTGAACGAGTACCGGCATCTCAACGCGATGAAGTACGTGAACGTGGCGCACGATGATCCCGATGCCAACAGCTTCATCATCTTTGCCGACGGCGCGATGCTCGCGGAGACGGATCGCTACTCGAAGCATAAGCAATCCAGCAACCACAACACCGTCCTCATCAACGGCGCGGGCCAGGTCGCGGCGGGCAGGCCCGAGGGCGTGGGATGGTCGCAGCCGGGCGGCGACATGTCGGTGATGGGCGTTATCACGGCGTATGCCGAGAATGGCGCCAATGTCGCGGTAGAGGGCGAAGCGGCGGGCTCGTACCTGGCGAATCCGCGCCAGGGCCCCGAGCGGCCGGCGCTGGATCGGTACCGTCGGACGTTCCTGTGGATCGAGGGGCAGTACATCCTGGTGCTGGACGATATCCGCGCGCCCGAGGACGTGGATGTCGCGTGGCTGATGCAGGGGCCAGAGCTTGACACGATCGACGCGGACGGGCACCGGTACGTGCTCAAGAAAGACGCGGCATCGTGCGCGTTTCAGGTGGCGACGACCGAGCCGGTCTCCTCGGAGACGGTTGAGTCATCGGCCGACAACCGCGGCGAGGCGCTCGGGTGGCGACAGTTGCAGTTGACGGCCACGACCGATGCCGTGCGGTTTGCCAGCGTCTACGATCCCTGGCAGAAGGGCGAGCTGACCGTCACGCTTGAGGCCGACACTGCTGACCACGCCACGGTCACCGTGAGCGGTCCCGGCCTCGCGCACGTCTGGGACTGGACGGCGGCCCAGGAGCGCCTGGAGCCATCGGGCATCGTGGGGCGGGACGCGGCAGGCACGGAGATCGTCACGCTGAGCGAACCAGAACCCCAGACGCGGGAGCTGTTGGAAGGGATACGCCGCGTCTCGGCCGCTCCGTGACGTGGGACGGAAGGCCCCCCGGATCGCCAGAAGAGGCTGGGGTGGGTTTGGCTGAACTGAACGCGTCCATGACACCAGACCAACGGGATGCCGACTGATGCTCCCCATGCTCGTCGCCTCGGCCTTGGCCCATGCCGCGCCGCCCGCCGCGCCCACCTACCAGGAGTTGATGGACCCGAGCGTCTTTCCCGATCCCCAGCGCGGGATGGTGGTTGAGGCAGTCCACAGCTCCGGAGACAGCATCCGCCTCCGGACGACGGGCGCGGAGATCCACATCAAGCCCCGCGACGGCGAGGTCCGTTTCCGCCAGCGCATCGGTCATCAGCGCGAGGTGGCGGTGCTGAAAACCGGTGTCGCGTGGGAGGGCGTTGAGGTCACCCACTCAGGCAGCGGCTTTGCGCGGATCACTGTTGACCGCCCGAGCCTGACCCTTCGCATCAACGGCGATTCCCTCTTCATGCTCCACGCGCGCGAGGCCCTCAGCGCATCGATCGAAACACGCATTGCGCCCGCTTGGGACTCATCCTTCGGCGTCCACCACCTGATCGCCGATGAGTGGGGCGCGTTCGGGATCTACTGCTCCGACGACGCGATCGACGATCAGTACGATTCCTACGCGAGTCCCGTCGCGACATACCCCCTGCCCGCCGATGAGGTGCTATGGGTCGCGGTCTGTCCACCCAAGGAGTACGACTGGGAGCGGTCCTTCAGCGAGAACGTGGTTTGGCACTGGTCCCCGGCGCTCGGCTACCCGCCCGATGAGGTGCTGGAGTCATGGCAGCCACATGGCAACACGGTGCTCCTCCAGTCTGCGGTTATGTCCTGGAAGGACTGGAATCTCGACTTCGTCCCCAGACTCGGGGAGGAGGAATTCGCGCGGGTGCGCGAGACGATCCATCGGCTGGGGATGCGGTTCATCGTCTACACCAGCCCGCACTACTTCCTGAGGGGGACGCCCCTGGAGGGCGAGGCCTTCAACAGCTTCGAAGGATTCGTCGACTGGCCGCCAGGCACGCCGACGGGCGAGAACATGGAGCTGTTCATGGCCGCCATCGGCCGGGTCATGCGCGACCTGAAGCCGGACGGGCTCTACTTCGACGGCCAGTACGTGGAGAACCCCGCCGCGCTCTACGCCCTTGCCCGACGGACCCGCGCGCTGATCGGCGAGGACGGCACTTTGGAGTGGCACTCATCCACGGCTCTGGGGCAAGCCGACTGCTACCTCCCGCAGGCTGATGCCTACTGCGACATCATCCTCCGTGGCGAACTCCGCGGCCACCGCTACGGTAACGACGCCTACCTGCGCTACTTCGTGTCGGGCTACAACATCCACAACAGCATCGGTGTGCTCTGTAACAACATGGAGACCGACTATGGCACTGCCGAGCAGATCGCGCGCGTGCTGGGCGTCAACGCGCGATACCACGCGATGGCGAGCTGGCTCGACAACCCCAACACCATGCGGGCGCTGGACGAGTTCTACAAGCCCCGCCTCAACTCGGACCTGCGCGCGTTGGTCGACTCTGGATGCGACGAGCGGCAGCCCGGGGCGAAGGTCAGAGCCGCGACCGTCCGAGCCGAACGCGTTGCGTTCGCCCGGCCCCCCTCATGGGGAGCCCCGATTCTGGCCAGTGAGTTCGACGAGATCCCGGCCGGGAAGATGCGCCTGTCGCCGCTCAACCCAGAGCCCTTCGCCATCACTGGCGGCGCCCTGCAGGTCACCGGCAGGGCCAATGCCTACGCGTTCCTCGAGGTGCCGCTCGACGGTGAGGTCGCGGGTTTTGAGGTCCGCCTCCGCATTGGCACCGATCAGGGGCAGGCGTGGGGGCCGGCGGCGGTGATCCGGATGGGCGATGGTTCGATACTCCGTGTTGGCCTCAGGAGCGATGGTGTGGTGCAGTTGGATGTCGGCGACGTGCAGTTGATCGGAGGGGGGCATGCCACCGACGTGCCCGGCAATTGGATCCACCTTCGCGCCCGATGGCTGGGAATCGGCGGCCGGATTGAGACGAGCACTGACGGCGAGACGTGGGAGACGCTCTTCACCTTCGAGCATCGCGGAGCGCTCAATGCCCCCGCGGCTGCGCTTCTCATCGGCAAGGTCCCCTTCAACGGCGAGCCGGTGGACTACACCGATCCCGGCGATGAGGGCACCTCGGAGATCGACTGGGTGAGGGTCTACGGCGTGGCCGCGAGTCCGTAGCGTTTCCGCGCGCAGGGCGTTATCTCCCGTATTGACGATGTCGAGAGGCACTCGGAAGTACCGAGCCTCGGTCGCGCGGGGTCTGGCTGTCTCCGAAGTGCATCGGGAGACTCGGCGTTACTCCCAGTTCAGAATGACCTTGCCCTCGAGGCCCTGCTCGAAGCGCGAGTACGCCTCCTGCGCGTTCTCGAAGCTGGTCTTCATGGTCACCAGGCGCTCGATGTCGAGCCCATTTCGGCATGTCGCCAGCATGTCCGGGTACCAGCCGGGGTGACAGACCCAGGTCGAGAAGAGCGTCAGGTTGCGTGTCATCAGGCCTGACGGGTTGAGATTCAGCGCGCCGCCTCCGATCTGGGCGATCGTGCCCCCCGGCTTGACGCCGTCGAGAGCCCAGTCGAGCGCCTCCTGTCGTCCCGAGCATTCGAACCACGCGTCGGGACCGAGCCCGTCGCAAAAACTCCTCAGCAAACCGACCAGGTCGTCCGTCGCAGTGGGATCGATCACCTGCCAGGCGCCGAGTTCCTTGGCAAACTCGCGCCGGGCCTCGGTGGGCTCGATGGCGATGGGCTTGGCGCCGAGGTGCGCCTGTAACAAGACGTGGCCCAGGCCGATCGGGCCGCAGCCGGTGACACACGTGACCTGACCGGGCTGAACTCCCGCGCGGATGGTGGCGCTGTAGGGCACGCCGAGGCCGTCGCCGCAGAGCAAGACAGCCAGAGCGTTCGACACGTCATCAGGCAACTTCACCAGAGCGTTCGCGCGAGATGTGACGTACTCGCTGTGCGTGGCCTCGACTGTCGCTACGTCGGCGCAGTAGGTGTCTTTGCCCTCACGGCACCAACGGCAGTCCCCACAGCCCTGCAGCGTGAAGACGCCAACACGGTCCCCCGCTTTCCACTCGGGGTGACCGTTCGGGTCGGCGATGATCCCGGAGACCTCATGGCCCACGTTCGTCTCCAGGGGGTTCTCGGACCGCAACGCGCCCATCTCGCTCCCACAGAGAGCGCTTGCCGTTACCTTGACGAGCACCTCGTTCTCGGCCGGAGTCGGCTCGGGCACATCGATGATCTCAACCTTGCAGTTGCCCAGCATGCGCGCGGTCTTCATGCGGTATTGCTCCTCCTGGTGGCCTGCGTCGCGTGGTTCGCCGGCATGGCCGACACTTCCACGGGACGCCGGCGATCCACCTTCACGGCCGCCGGGCCGCGCCGTGGATATGGGCGGAAGGGACCTTCCGTTTCGCTGAAAGAGGCTAGGCAAGGGGCCCTTTTCCGAGGAAAAAACACAGAAAAAGCGATGAAAACGCTAGCAAGTGGGGGGTTTGGATTCGGCGATTCTCGGATTTCCGGTCAATTGCCGGTTGCGGCGTCCGAGGTTGCCGAGAACCGTTTCGCCGCCGCGTCGGCCTCACCGATCCGGTTGATTTTCGCACCGCCTGGTTTGTCGTCACGTGACGACAAACGACCGCGTCCGGCATGCCGAAGATGCGCCGTCGCCCGCGTAGCGACGCGGAAACTCGCCGTCTGAGTTTCCACTCCCGCCCCGTCGAACCCTCGCCCTCTCGCAGCCCACTCCCGCCCCGTCGAATGCCTCCGCCCCCGTAGGTCGAAGCTCTAGCTTCGACTCTTGGTAGGGGCGCAATTCATTGCGCCCTGCCGTCGCCTTCACGCGAGCGAGAGAGACGAAGTCTCTCGAGCCGCACCCGAGCCTACGCCGCGAATGCTTGATCCTCTCCGGCGGATCGATCTTGCTGCTCTGGGGCCGCCGCTACTCTGGTAAGACCCCTTCTTCAATGTCGAAGTGCTCAGCGAACTCATCGAGGTGCTTCTGCGCGGTGTCTTCGGGAACGGCGAGCACTAGCATCCGGCGGGCGCGCGTCATGGCGACATACCCAATTCGCTGATCCTCGGCCCCGGCCTTGGTGGGCTTTAACCATCTGCCGATGTCCTGTTTCCTGCATGCAACCATTACCGCGTCGAACGTCTCGCCCTTCGCCTGGTGGACTGTCTTGCAGAGCACCCCGCGAGTGTGCCCACGCAGCTCGACGACTGTCGCCAAGGCGTCTTGGCACTTCGAGCCTTTGAGGAAGCTCTGCCTGAGGTTGACGGGAGGCACGATACCAAGTCGATCCAGGCACGCCGCCACAGGGGGCCGGAGTTGTTGGGCCCAGTCATGGAGAGTCAGGTCGGTAGAGGGCAAGTTGCGGAGCAGTGCCCATGTCTCGCGGCGGAAGCGTCGAATGCCGACTTTCTTGACGGTTTCGTAGTTAGCCCCCATCGCTTCAGTGTCGTACCCCATGCGTAGCACTGACCGCATGACCTCTTGGTGGGCATCGCCAAACTCGCCCAGGTCGCACAGTATAGCAGCGCGGGCCAATCTCCGCGTCTCGCTACCTGGGCCCTTGGGCCACGCGCCCCCTCCCTGCATCTCGCCAACAAGCCCCGTGCCCCGCGCGAGCAGTACGCAGCTGTCTTCCGCAATCCCCGCCGACTTTGCCCTTTCCACGAAAGCCCCCGGGAGGTCTGCCGCCTGTTCTCTCCGGTACCTGACGACGGTAGGCCGCGTGCCGCAGTCGGCTGCATCTCCCACCGCGCTCATCGGTGTCTCCATTGACGAGAAACGCTGGGTCGCCTTGGATATCAACTGGCTGCACCTGAACGTGCCAGCGAATCCGAGCCGCGGCCACTTCTCCGCCAGGGCCACAAACAGCTCCGGCCGGGCCCCGTTGAACTCGTAGATAGCCTGGTCGGGGTCGCCAATCACGATCAAGCGGGCCCCGGCGTCCGCCAGTTGCTCGATGATGGCCATCTGAACATCCGACGTGTCCTGTGCTTCATCAACGATGATTACGGGGAAGCGCGTGGCCACTGCAGCGGCGATGCCCTGGAGTTCGAGGGATCTCATGCCCCAGTACATTGAGTCATCGTCGTTTGCATAGCCACTCTCCACCATCCGCTTCTTGACCGACAGGCAGTGCTCCTGGTCACATCTGGGTTGCTTCCGAGGAATGGTACGCCGTGGATTGCCGTGGCGATCGTACGTGAGGTTGGATGCGTTGCATCCCTTTCTATAGCACCCCGCCAGCGGGCTGTAGGCCGCGACTGCATTCACATGCAGCGCCGTCTTCACCCAGGCCTCGCTGGATGGTCCCATGATCTCGAGTCGCTTGGCCCCGATCCCCATCGGGATGTGGCCGAACGGCAGGGCGAGGTGGCGATTGACGAACCGGTGTATGGTCCCGAGAAAGTGCGGCCAGGCGGGCACTGTTGGCCGCGCCAGCCGTCCCAACTGTGCAGATACCTCTCGCCATGCTACGTTCGAATAGGAGACAGTCGCCACTCCTGAATGGCGCCTTTCATGCAGGACCATCGCGCAGGCGAAGAGGGCCCCCGCAGTTCTCGTCTTGCCACTACCGGGGCAGGCCCGCACGACGAACGAGTCATCGGTCTCAAGAAAACGGTCGCACACCGCGCGCTGTTCGTCGGTCAGGCCCGACAGCTCGATGTATTCTTCAGCTCTCTTCCGCCGCGCTGCCTGGTTCATCGCTACCCTCAGTCACGTAGTCGATGGCGTCTGCGAGGTACTGCGGCACGAAGAAGTCTACGCCCTCCAGAATGTGACGGCAGAGCTGCTGGGCGAAGCGGGCCTTGTCGCGACTTGTGTTCAGCTTCTTGACGATCAGCTTGCCGTGTTGCACGACATCGTCGGTCGCGTCGATGGCTTCCTGAAGCGCAGGCCCTGAGTTCTTGTGCAGCTCGGCGTAGACCTCGGCCATTAGCGGGCCATTGCCGGCGAGTGCAAGATCATACTCAAGCGTCTTGGTGCCAATCATCGTCTTGAGAGCGCCAGATGCAGCCTTCGCCGCTTTCCGAGCGCTGTCGGACCAGTGTGCCGGATCCGGCTGGGATGGGAAGCAGTCTGGCTTGGGGTCCGCATCCGTAACGATGACCGCCCTGACGTCGATCTGATCCTCCTGGAAAAGCCTGGCAAACGGCGCGAAGCCCAGGGATTGGACGTTGACCACGGTCACTCCATGGTGTTGGAGTGGCCTCCCCAGACACTGTTCGGCGATGGCCGGCACAAGCATCGCTTCCGAGATGCCTTCGACGAGGATCACTCCTCGGCCGAAGAAGAGCTGGGCCTTGGTTACGTCCAGGAACCGGGTGATGAAGGCCTTCTCATTGTTCCCCAGCTTGCAGCCCGCCATCCGTTGGTAGCCGGGCTTCCCGTCCTGACGTCTATAGAGCAGGTGGAGGGAGTCCAGGTCAGCCCGCGATGCGAGGACGGGCGAGTGCGTCGTGACGAAGACCTGCACGGGAGTACTGACCGACCCTTGCGGGTCGCCTTCCTGGGCAGCCGCCTCGCCGTTCGACGCATTGGTGGCCTCATCCGTGTCGTTGACTGAGTCGCCCTCTTCCGTCAACCCTTGGAGGTAGTCGATGAGCAGCGTTTGCAGTTGTGGATGGAGGTGTGCTTCGGGTTCTTCTATCAAGAGAATCGCGAGATCCGTCTCGTCTCCGTGGTCCTCCTGCAACTCGCTCAGCACTGTTGCTATGTAGAGCAGGTTGTTATATCCCAGGCCGTTCTCCTCAAGGTCCAGCGCAACTGAGTCACCGACGAGTGCCCTGAGGTTTTGGGAGATGCGGCCGAACTCGGCTTCCGTGAATCTGAGCTCCGCAGTCTGCGCAAGCACTGGACCTGTTGTGCCCTTGAGACGCTCGACGATCGACTTGCCGGCCTCCCGGACGACCTCCGCCTTCGCCAAATCCTCGTTGGCCTTCGCCACCACATCCTCGAGTTCTGTACGCATGTTGCTGTCTGGCGGAGCCAGGTGCGCCAGCAACCGCGCAAGTCTGCTGCCGCGGCCTGGCCGCAAGCCCATCGCTGCATCTCGAAGTGGCTCAAGGTAAACGGTCCGGATGCCGCCGAGCACATCCGAGGGGATGTGCTCGCCTTCGGTCTCGCCGCCCCACACATGCACATGGCCGCGTTGGCGAGTCGGATCATCGGCAGCCTCGTAGCGCATGTGTACGCGAGCGGTGTTGATGCTCTCACTGGGACACAGGCACATGCTGAATAATCCCTGCTCGCGTACGCTGAGGTCTCGGAACGTGGCCGTGATGGTGAATGACTTGAGCCGGTCCTCGCCCTTGCCGTCGTGAGTTCGGTCGTCAGCGTCAGCCCAGATGTCGCGCCGCCCCGGGCCCATTCCCAGGATCAGCCGCAAGGCATCGATCACTGCCGACTTGCCGCTGTTGTTCTCGCCCAGGATGACGTTGAGGCCCTGGTGGAATTGGAATGTCTCACTGCTGATCTTACGGAAGTTCTCAAGTTCAAACTCGGCGAGGTACATGATCGGCCTCTCTGGCACGGCTATCGGGGACAGTAACCACTATTTCTTCCTATCGATATTAGTCCCCTTCTAAACATAATATGGTCGATTCAAGCGGGATAGCGCACATGCCAAACACTGGCTGAGGAATCAGACGGCCTCGCGGACAGGCTGTCATGTGGTGGCGATGCCGGATCAGAGGTCGGCCGTCGCTGATGCCGGCGGCGCCGAAGTTGCAGATCCTCACCATCGAAGGGTTGTTCGATCCGAACGGGCCGAAGCTCGTGCTTCCGCTGTTTGCGACCGACGGAACATTCAAGCGCGCGGAACGGCAGAGGAAGACGCGGAAGAAGAAGTAGCGGCGAGGGACGGCATGCAACGGGGCAGGAGCCCTGGAAACTCACACTGCGAGTTTCCCTGTGCCACGCGGGCAACACGGCGACGGAAACGGCGTCGGATCTGGAGATCCGACCTACGGGGGCAAAGGCGATGGCAGGGCGCAATGAATTGCGCCCCTACCCGGGAGGCGAGGGTGGTTCTTCCACGGGCAAGGGCATCGATGATCGAGACGATCGTCGTGCGGGACGGCGACGGCCACGCCGTCGGGACTAAAGTCCCTCTTACAGTGGCGGGTGCGAGGGGAGTGGGTCTACCCCTTGACGCCGGTGAGTTTGACGCCTTGGATGAATGTGCGCTGGGTGAGGAAGAAGAGGACGATGAGTGGCGTGATGATGATCATGCTCGCGGCCATGAGCATGTGCCACTCGGTGCCGCCGTGCTGGCTTTGGTAGGCCTGCAGCCCGAGTGATAATGTGAACATGCCCTCGTCAGTGAGGTAGATCAGCGGGCCCAGAAAATCGTTCCAGACGAACATGAAGTGGAAGAGCCCCACCACCGCCAGCGCGGGCTTGCTGAGCGGGAGGATGATGTGCCA
>CAZKUN010000202.1:0-17120 GCA_964555935.1 uncultured Armatimonadia bacterium
TGGCACGGTGGGGAGTCAGCAGCGTGATGAACCTCTGCCGAGCGGCGGGCTCCGTGGTGTCGATGTAAGCATGCCACTCCTTCGCGCGGTCGCCAGAGGGATCGAAACCGAAGTCATCGTCCTGTTTCATGGTGAGCTTGGCCGGCTCAAGGAATCTGACGCGCAACTTCGCCGCGCCGCGCGCAACATCCACCGTGTCTTCGCCGAGCGTCATCTCCTCCTCGGCGTGCAGGCACCAGGTGAACGTGCTGGCCTCGGGCGCGACGATGTCATCGACGATGAGGAAAGTGTCGGGTCGCAGGAAGACGATGTGTCGCTCGAATCGATCGAGCTTGCCGAAGTATGACGTGGTGGCGTCGCCGCAGGTGTAGTCGTAATCGAGGGATGTCTCGAATGCGGTGATCTCGCCGGTCGCGTCCTTGTTGAAGATCGGCTGTCCCTCGCCGTTGACGAGGATGTCGTTGTGGGCCTTGGTGTGTCGCGTCCAGCCCGCATCATGCGGGCTGCCGTACCAGTCGTAGTAACCCGAGTCGATCAGTAGTGGCTCGCCGTAGGCGTACAGCACGAAGTGGTTCTGGTCGGCGTGGGAATGGTTGAACGATCCATAGGGGCTGCTCTTGAACAGCAGCATGATGTCGTCGGGATCGTACAGCGCGCCGTGCATCGCCACCCAACCGATATCGGGGAAGTAGCGGGACTGGGGGATGTCGGCCGGCGGCCTGGCTTTCAGATCGTCATCATACCAGTAGTAGCCGTGGTAGCTGCCGTCCCTATTGCCGCCCAGCATGTTGGCGTACCACTGGAAGTAGGGATTCTGATGCGCGGCGGCCCAGCGGGCCATGTTGAGTCGGTCGGTGTCGCCCGGCGGCCCGTGGTTGCCGTCGCCGAAGTGGTGACGGTCGTTGAACGGCGGGTGCGTGTAGAGCTTGTACCAGCCGTTGTTGACGCACCATGCCTTCTGGTACAGGTCGAGGCCAGTAGCGCTCTTGAGGGCGTCCTTGTACCAGAACGCGAAGGCCGTTGACCACTTCCAGTAGCCAACGCCTTGCGCCCATCCGCCCTCCTCGCCGCCCCATGGGTGGAGAAGTGGGGGATAGACCGTTGCGGTGAAGCGGAACCACTCGTCGGCCGCTTCGGCGTCGTGCGCGAGCGCCGTGGCGATGATCCCCAGGAAACCGACTGCCGTCCATCCGTGCGAGTCGTAGGGGTAGGCGTAGATCGGTTTCGAATCCTCGGCGAAGTCGGCGTAGAGCACGCTCGCGCGAGCCTCGACGGCTGCCGCGACGGCGTCCCTCTGCGCCTGCGTCATCGCGTCATGGCACCAGTCATACGCGACGGCCATCTTCCAGGTGATGTCGCGGAACACTTGGTCATGGTTGCGGTAGGAGGTGATGCCATCGGGAGCCCATGATGCCATCTCGACCATGCGGGCGATGGTGGCATCGGCATACTTGCGGTCGCCGCTGATGAGGTAGGCGAAGGCGAGCGAGTGCATGCGACCCGTCGCGCGTCCGGCGGCGCTACGGAGCTTGTTGCCATCCGCGATGATCTCGTCTGTGAGGGGACCATCGCGGAAACCGTAGATGAGCGAGGCACCGGGTTCGACGTCAACGTCCGCCGCCGCGTAGCTGTCGCACGTGCCTCGGAAGCTCGCCCACCACTCGGCGGACGGACCGTCCTTGCGCGCGCGGAAGTCGGCGAGGGTCGCCTGAGTCGCGACGATGCGGGGGTGGTCGCGCGGAACGCGGTCGAGCAACTCATCAGCCGGCGGCACGGGGAACGGGATCGCATCGCCTGGCACAGTGAACGAGCGCGTCGGGCTCCACTTCGACCGATCTCCGCCAGCCGTCTCGAACGCCACGCGCCAGTGCCACTCCCCCGGCTCGAGCACTCGACTGTGGCTGTAGACATTGAAGGGGGGCGTGGCCGATTCGATGTCTGCTTGCGGGAAACCGGCATCGCGCGAGAGCTGCCACTCGTACCTCGCCGCGCCCATCTGCGCGACCCACGTGAAGTCCGGCGGGCTCTGCAGCACGGTCCGGCCGTCCGCGGGCGCCCAGGGGCATTGGAGGGAGCTTTGGGCATCACGCCATTCGGGTTGCCAATCCTCGAGCAACTCGACACTGACGTCGTCATACCAGAGGCTGCCCGACCCGCGCTGATACAGGATGACCTCGGCGCGGATCTGATCGGCCTCACGAGCGGCGGGCGGGACGATCGTCTGGAAGACGCGTTCGGTCCACTCGTCCTTCGGCATGTCGTTCGTGAAGTTGAACGTCTGGTATTGATCGCCCTCGACCGCCACGCCCGGGACCGGGCGGAAGCGCAGGATGGCAGCCGACACGCCCGTGCCTCGGTACCAGAACCTCAGCGTGACTGCCTTCGGCGGGGCGAAGGGCTGGGAGATCTGGAGGAAGCACGACCGGTCAGCCGCGCCGGGATCGCCATCGAGTCGGGCGGACGCGCCGCCCGTGTGGGCGACCTCGGTGTCGAGTGCCAGCGTGAAGCCTTCGCCGTGGATGGCCTTGCCCCAACCGGCGGGCATGTCGGCATCGGCTTCCTCGAAGCCTGGGTTGGCGAACACGGCGTCTTGAGCGGCGACCGCGATCGGCGCCAAGATGATGAGCGCGAGGGTGAATGTGAATCGCATGGGACGGTCCCTTCCTGGGGCTCAATTGGGAAGCGCGATGTCGGCGACAACAGGGCGGTGATCGGATGGGCCGGTTGCCAGGGCCTTGCACGAGATTGGCGTCAGATCCTCGGATGTCCAGACGTAGTCGATCCGGATCACCGGGCGCGCGCGCGGGAAAGACCAGCCGAAGCCCGTCCCGGCCCGCGCGAAGCTATCGGTCAGTCGGTCGGCCAGCTCAGAGTAGATCCGCCCGCGGGGCGGGTTGTTGAAGTCGCCCGCGATGATGGCAGGGCCCGTCTGTCTGTCGAGCCACTCGACGACGGCGGCCATCTGCCCCGCGCGGCGCGTTGCCGTGCGTCCGATCTGTCGCCACGCGCTCTTCTTCCGCGCGTCGCGCACCACGCCCGCGAGCTGGTAGGAGTAGAAGTGGACGCAACAGATGCTGACCTCTCCCTGAGGCAGCGATATCGTCGCGACCGGGGGATCGCGACGGGTGGGCTCATCTTCCAGCCGTGGATCGATGATCTCGGTGTCCACGATCTCGCCCTTGGTGAGAATGAGCATCGAGTTCGACCGGAATCCGTCGGCTCCCGGCATGATGCCGCGGAATCTCTTGCTCCACGCCTCCTGCAAACAGATGATGTCGGGGTCCAACTCCGCCACAACTGTCCTGAACTCATCGATCCGGTCGACCGCGGAGTGCACGTTCCAAGTGACGACACGGATGGTGCGAGCCTCAGAGACTTGGGGCGAGCGCAGCTGGAGGCTCGGCATGGCCACGGTAACCAGGCACAGCGCGGCGCAGCCGATGCCCCACATGATGGCGATTCGGTCGAGCGAGAGCGCGGCGATCGCCAGCACGATGGCGGGGATGACCAGGTAGGCTAAGGGCGGCGCGTAGGTGATGTAGACCGACCACGAGGTGCTCTCGCCCCACGCCTCCTGGATGACCCAGATCGCCGCGATGGCGAGGACGCCAAGGCGCGCGACGAAGCGGGCGAAGCGCTTGCGGAGGGGCACGCGGGGTTTGGGATCGGATTCGGTCGGCATCGGTGAGGTATCGTTCGTCGAGGCGAGCAGTCGAGCCTCCCGCGTTACTCGACCTCCGCGAGGCTCAGGTCATCGTAGTAGACCGTGCCGACCGCGCCGAGGCGCATTGCTATGATGAGTCTCGCCTCCGGATTCGTAACGGTGAACTCCCACTCGAAGGGGATCCACTCGTCCGACGGGGGGAGCGGATCGGAGTAGATGTACTGGTTCTTGCCGCTCTGCGAGCACATCGATGCCTTGGAACCCACATCGCCACGGTGGTAGCCGGTCATCCGGTAGGTCTTGCCGATCTCAAGCGGGACGACTTGAGAGGCGACCATGTTCAGCCCCCCGGCGATGCCGCGCATCATCAGGCACCGCTTGCCGGAATGGGGGTTGTCAGTCACAGCCTCGGACTCGTACTTGGTCTCGTCACTGCTCGACCAGGCGCCGAGGCCCCAGTTGCGAGGGCTGTCGCCGCCGTCCTCGAAGCCGCCGTTCTCCAGCAGTGGCGCGAGGCTGAAGTGGAGGTTGAACTGGGTCATGTTGGGCCGGAGCGCGTTGTCAGACGCCCTGAAGCTCACTTCGTAGTCAATGGGGTCGGTCACCTTTGGAATACCGCCGGTCAATGTCCCCGTGGGTGCCTGCCTGTTCTCCATGGCAATGACGGACGAATTTGGCAGTGGCACGCCGTTCAGCGCGACGCGTCCGCTTAGGTGGTTGAGTTTCATGCCCTCGTCCCGGAACTCCACGGAGACCCGCCACGGAGGCGCGGCTACTCGACCGAGGTCCACGAACTGCCTGCCCACGAAGCGCTGCTGGTCGTCGATGGTCACCGCCACGACGTCCGGTGGCGTGGTTTCCCCGGCCTCGGCGAGGGGGCGCCTGGTCCATGCGAGCTGTGCCGGGCCGACGATCGCCTCGGGGAGGGTAAGAGGCCCTGCCCCCGCATCGGTGCGGTCGACTGGCCGCCACTTCTCCCCAATGTGCCAGGCTAGCCCAGGTCTCCGCGCCAAGCCGGTGGTCACCTCCATCCCCTCAGGCCCGGCCACATGGACCGGGTCCTCGACATGCCGCCCCGGGTACATCTCGGTGGCGATTACGCCTTCGGCACTCACGCCCGCCAATTGCACGTCCTCATCGCCTACTCCGCCTGGGCCGGCGATCCAGTACCACCAGGGCGAGGAGGCCGTATCACCGTGCAGCTTGGCCCGGGGCGTGGATTCTGTCCTGTCCGCCACGGTCGACACAGTCGCCCATACGCGTTCCTGCTCGCGGTCGACGGTCAAAGAGAGCTGCTCGTCGTCCGTGCGGTCGGTGACTTGGCGGGTCGCCGCTCCGACCGCGTGCGGGTAGAGCACGGTGAGGTACTTCACGTCTTTCCCTTGCTGCCGCGCGACAACGGCCCAGTTGTCGTAGGAGGCGGTCTTGGGATCGGAGCCGTAGGGCTGCCAACGCGAGGTCTCCACGGCCTCCACCTCGACCGGGCCTGCCCAGTAGACATCCAGCGCCACCTTGCCGGGCGTGTCGGCCTTCGGGTCGAAGCCTGTCCAGGAGGCGCGGTTGCCATCGATCTCGATCTCGCCGCCCTCACGCGAGACGGGCGTGTGGATCTGCCATTCGTACTCGTGCTCCTCGTCGGCCTGGATATCATCGATGATGACCACGAACTCCCCCTCGACCAGGAGGAACGTGCGGCGGAGCTTGATGCCTGCGTATTCGGTGACGATGTCGGCGCTCCTGACGTATGGGGCATCGATGATGTTCTCGATGGTGCCGGGTGTCTCGTTGACGGGGCCCTCGCCATCGACGAGGAGCGTGTTGTGAAGCTGGGGCGGGTAGAGATCGTAGCTGACCCAGTGATCGTAGCCCGCGTCGACAGCGAGCAGCTCGCCGTAGGCGTGGAGGACGAAGCTCCCGACATCACCGTGGGAGTAGACGTGGTGGGTCTTGGCGAGCCAGGGATCCTTGCTCTTGAACCACAGGGCGACCGCATTGCGCGACCATTCGCTGCGCATCGCAGCTTCCTGAGTCGTCGTGTAGTAACGCGATGTCGGGACGCCGGCCATGGACGGCTGGACCGAATCGTCGAACAGACACAGCTCGCGCACGCCGCCCGAGCCGATGCTGCCCCATTCCTCGAGCGCCCACCGGATCATCTGCTGCTGGCGCTCGCTCCCCGCGCCCACGCAGAGCTTCAGCGAGTTGATGACGTTCTGCATGTTCGTCGTGCCAATCGCCGCGCAGACACCATCGGGTTGCGTGATGTGAATCGTGTATTCGATGGCGTTGCTCAAGCGAGGATCGTCAAACAGCCAGTTGCCGGATGCGTTCTCGTAGTAGCGGGTGAATGGCATCATCGTCGCAAGCGTGAACGAGCTGTATCCCGGGCCCTCGATGAACATGCCGTCGGGCCGCCAGAACTCGAAGTTTGGCTCGTCGCGGATGCCGTCAAGCGCGCGCTGGAGCCACTCGTCGGGCGTGTGGGCAGCGTCTTCGTAGCCCGCGAGGACGATGGCGGCGGTGCCCAGAGCGCAGATGCCGCGCGTGCGCTGGTTGCCGGGGTGTTGACCTGAACCCGATTCCAGCGCCGAGAGGTAGAGCCGCTCGCAGGCGTTGGCGATCTTGGCGCGGATGACGCGGTGGTCGGTCTCGCTAAGGCCGTCGTAGTTGTAGATGAGATCATACGCCTCGGCAACGCCCTGAAGCGCGTCAGCCACGCCGCAGGAGCAGTGGTAGCCCGCCGGATTGCACCTCAATAGCCGCTCGCGAACGGCCTCGGCCTTGTCGCGGTCGCCGGTGAGGTACCACGTCAACGCGCGCTCGACCATGCCACTGCTGAGTTGAACGCCCTCCCACCACCCGGCGTACGGCGCGCGGTCCAGGCGGGCCTTGATGGCCTCGGTCTCATCGGGCGAGAACAGCAAGCGGGGATGCTGCTCCGGGCCAAGATCCGGCGCATCCCAGACGCTGTCGGCCTGTTGCGTCGGGATGGTGTAGGCGAGGGCCAACAGGGCCACGGTCCAGCGCATCAAGGTGCCTCCGAACGGGCGTTATCTGGGCGAGCAGACGGGCCTGACGCCGGACCCGCCAGTGGTGATGCGGCGGTCCTCACCTGTGACGAGGTTGACGGCGTGGATGTAGTACTTGGCGGCATAGACTCCCTGGTACGCCAGAGTCTCGCCGTCCGGCGAATAACTGGGCCAGGCGATGATGTGAAAACTGGTGACCGCGAGACGCTCGGCGTCCGAGCCATCGACTCCTACCGACGCGACCCACGTGTTGTGGTAGGCCACGGATGAGGTGTAGGCGATGCGGGTGCCATCGCTGGAGAATGACACGGGCGTCAGCGGGTAGCCGTCGCTCGCCAGGAGCGTGAGATCGCCTGTCTCGACATCCGCCAACGCCACGCCGCGGGTGGAACCCTCCACCTCGACGCCGTCGAAAGCAAAGGCGATCGTCTCGCCGTCGGGCGAGAAGCAGGGCTCCGAGTAGAGCGCGGGTTCTTGGGTCAGTTGGCGGATCTCGCGCGTGGCGATGTCGATGAGCAGAATGTGGCCCGGCCCGGCGAGCTTCTCGGAGGCGGTGACGGCGATGAGCGTTCCCTCGGGGTTGGCGATGGGCGGTGAATGGAAGGCGGCGACTGTGGTGAGTCGCATTGTGTGGCCTGCATTGATGCTGTGCCCAACGACCTGAGTCCGGTCGGGACCGGCGAGATAGGCAAGGTGGCCTTCATCGATGTAGCAGGGAGCGCTCTCCCAGATATCGGGGCTGTCGGTAACGTTGAGTCGGTTCGAGCCGTCGGCCTTGGCGGTGTAGATATCATTCAGTCCCGCGCCAACGGCCTCGAAGGCGAGTCGTGTGCCGCTCGGAGCCCATACCGGAGATCGCGCCGACGAGAGGCCCTCGCTGACGTTGACGGGATCGCCGCCGGCGAAATCGGCGACCATGATCCTCGCGTCAGGTGAGGGGGAGTGGACGGGCACGTTGCCGATGTACGCGACGTACGGGGCGGCGACGGCGCTGGGCGTGAACGCCAGTAGTGCGGCAAGGAGCATCGGAGACCCTCTCATTTGGCCCCGCCGCACGGCCGACGGGCTGGAAGCCCGGCGCTACGCGGGAGGACGACTGAGTCATCACCGGTACGGACGCTTGGACGACGATCAGCGTTCCTTCATCACAGATGCCACGGCGCTCGGTATGGCCTGCTCAGCCATCGGTTGGCGCCCTCGTCATCTATGAAACGCTGGGCGGCGGGGTCCCAGTTCAGGGCGCGGCCGGCTCGGATGGCGATGTTGCCGAGATGACAGACCGTTACCGAGCCCGCACCGATCTCGACATCGCAGACCGGGCGCTCGCGAGATTCGATGCAGTCAAGCCAGTTGTCGCTGTGGCCTCTTCCGGCGACGAAGCCGATGTCGCCCGACCCGATCTCTTCGTCCTTCAATTCCGCCGGACTCGTCTCGAGCATGCCACGGGCGACGAACACCCAGCCGTCCGGACCCTCGAAGGCAATCCCGTGGCGGTTGCTGTCGCTGCAGATGACTTTGCTGCCGTCGGCGTAATCGTAACGTATGTCGAAGTGGACGGCGGTCTCATAGAGGCCGTCCGTGGGGAATGTCGCTGTGCCCTCGATTCGGACGGGGCCGGTGCCATCCATGTTGAGGCCCCACTGAGCGATGTCGTTGTGGTGGTGACCCCAGTCGGTCATTTTCCCGCCGGAGTAATCCCAGAACCAGCGGAAGTTGCCGTGGCAGCGCTGCCTCGTGTACGGCACCTTCGGCGCGGGCCCGAGCCACATGTCCCAATCGAGGCCGTCCGGGGGAGCGGTGTTAGGCTCATAGCCGGACGTCGGCCCAGTGCCGATCCCGACTTTCACGGTGTGGACCTTGCCGATGCGGCCGGCGCGGACGAGCGAGACGGCCTGCTGGAACTCGCGACTGGAACGCTGCTGGCTGCCGGTCTGGAACACGCGACCGTACCGTCTCACGGCGGCGGTGAGCTTCCAGCACTCCTCGATCGTGAGCGTGAGCGGCTTCTCGCAATACACGTCCTTGCCCGCTTGGCAGGCGTGGATGGATGTGAGCGTGTGCCAGTGGTCGGGCGTCGCGATGACGACGGCATCGATGTCGTCGCGGTCGAGAAGCTCGCGGTGGTCGGCATACTGCGCGCAGCCATCCCCGACGCGATTGGCTGCTGCCTCACGGTGGCCGGCGTCGACATCACAGACCGCCAGCACTTCGGTTCTGCGATTGCCCAAGAAGCCGCCCAGGTGGCCGTTGCCCATGCCGCCGATGCCGATGAAGCCGAGGGCGATGCGGTCGTTGGCGGCGACCTTGTCGGCTTGCCCGAGCGCGCGGGATGAGACGACGAGAGGGGCAGTGGCCAAGGTGGCGTTGCGCAGGAAGCGGCGTCAGGTCTGTCGGCCATTCATGCCCAACCGTTCTCCTGCGCCCAGCGGAATACCTGCGGCGGGGGAAAGGAGGCTCGTGGCCAGTCGCGAAATAACTGTGTCTCAGAATTGCCAGCACAAGGAGTCGCACACTGATGCCTCGATTTCTCATCGGCCTAGCCGCAGTTCTTGCAACGACAGGCGCGCTCGCCCAGAATCCTCTCGCCGACCTTCCCAACCTCGTGCCCAATCCGGGGTTTGAGGAGGGCGCCGAACCGTGGGTCATCACCATCGGGCCCTATGGCCAGGCCGCCGACCGGTGGGCGGCCGCCAAAGGCGTCGCCGAGGTCATCGATCGCGACGCCGAGGCGGGGGAACGCTGCCTGCGGCTGAATGCAGTCGGTCAAGACAACGAAGTCGACGTGCATTCGCCCCGCGTGCCGGTCGAGGCAGGCGCGGCGTACTTGCTGGACGCGCGGGTCCGACAGGTGGCGGGCACGGGCAATTACAAGGTTGTCATCGATTGGATCGATGCCGACGGCGAGCACGTGGAGTATGACAACGACTGGAAGGGGCAGGACCGCCCGTCGCGATACGCCAACCATGGCGGCGTCTTCACCGCGCCCGATGACGCGGCGGAAGCGCTCATCATTCTCGGCGTGCAGAAGGACGTCGAGTGCCTCTTTGACGAGATCCGCCTGCTGAAGCTACCCATCGCCCCCGGCGCGACGGTGCCCGATGGCGCGGGATCGATTGAGGCGGAGCTGCCGCGGGAGGTCCCGGCCGGCGGTGAGGCGACGTTCAAGGTGATCTACACGGCGGGCGAGGGTGGCTTGCCGATTGGTTCGAAGCTGGGGTTGCGCCGGACGAACAATGATCCGCGCTGGTCGCCCGTTCAGACGGCGGATCCGGAGGCACTGGGCTACACCAGCGTCGAGGCTTCGAATGGCGCTCTCTGCATGGTCCAGCCGGGCGGGCCGGACGTGGTTCCGAGCATCACTAACGTGACGGTTCTGTACCCGCCGCTGGACGAGGGGGATACGGTTACGATGACCTATCGCGCGCAGGTCCAGCCGAAAGCGGAGAAGGGCGTGCGATTCGCGTTGGCCCTCGACGGCGACCAGGACGACCGCGCGCTCGACATCGGTGAGACCGAGGCGTTCGACATCGTGGCTGGCGAGTTCGCCGAGTTGGGGTTGATCGCGCCGGCGGTGGTCGAGGTGGGCACGGAGTTCGCGCTGACGGCGGTCGCGCGGGACGCCCATGGGAACACCGTCGGGGAGACCCGGTCCGTGACCAACCGCGTCACGGTGGATCAGCCGGGCGCACGCGAGGTGTCGGCTTCGATGGACGGCATCGAGGTGACGCGCGAGGTGATCGCTAGCAACCCGCCTGGAGATGATGCGCTGCTGGTGGGGAACGAGCGCGTTCGGCTGGTGCTGCCGCGCAACGACTTTGGGTACGGGGTCGGTTTCCTCGAGGCTCGTGACGGGGATGGTTGGGCGCGCGTGGGCGCGTTCAGCTCGATGGGGGAGATCTGGGTGGGGGATGGGGATGCGCCGAGGCGTGTCCCAATGTGGCTGGCCGAGGCGTCCGTCGAGAATGACGTGGTGCGACTGAGCGGGACGGTCAAGGCTGGAGGACGGTGGGACGTCCAGGTGGTGCTGTCAGTCGGGTCAGAGGCGGGGCACGTCGACATCGAGTGCGCGGCCACGCCTCGGGGCAGTTCGACGATCCGGGCGTTCTACGCGCCGATTCTCCACGCGGGTGATGGGAGCTTCGGCGCGACGAAGACAGGCGGCCTGTTCCCGGGCGTCGAGTACCTCGCGGGCGATGAGGTGAGTTCGGGAGACTACGGCATCGTGCCGCCGCACTCGGATCGCACGAACCCGCATCCGTACAAGATTACCGTGCCGATGATGGCGGTGATCTCGGGCGGCTTGGGCGCGATGCTCTCGTGGGATCCGCTGCAGGAATGGCGGGCGGACAAGCGCTATCCGTGCGCCGTGTTCGGCTCACCGGCGCGGCTCGATGATCGGGACAATCACCTGATGGCGGTTTTCGCGCCATCTCAGTTTGAGGGCGTGGACGAGAACGCGAGGCAGGCCTCCGAGCCATTCACGGTCGCCGGCGGCGAGACGCTGAGGCTTAGGGTTTCGGCTGCGGCGCTGTCGGACGTCGAGCACGTGACGGACGTGTTCGGCTACTATGCGCGGACGGACGGTCTGCCGGATGTCCCGGCGGCGGCGCGAGATGATCGGGCGGAGGAGGAGTTGATCGCCCAAGGGCTTCTCGAGACGGCGTGGGACGAGGAAGAGAAGGGATGGCACAACGCGCTGGCAGATCCTTGGGGGGCTGCATACAACGGTCAGATCGCCCTGCTGCTGGCGCACCATGCGATGAAGTATCCGCAGTCACCACTGGCCGAGCCGATTGCTGAACAGCTCGCGTCGGCGGGCGGGCTACGTGGTTTCGACGCAGCCTTTATCATCGGAAACGCGGCCGACGCGGTTGCGGCGGAGCGCTCTCAAGGCATGCGGGACATGCTCAGCATGGCCGCGGACGGCTCATACGCCTTCCATCCGCACGATGGCGACAAAATCTTCAACCAGGCGCAGAGCAAGTCGATGGGCGCGGACGGCGAGGTAGTGGTGGGGACGTGCGTGATGGGCCTGGAGCCGCTGGCGCGCCGCGCGCTACTGACGGGCGATCCGGACCTCATCGAGCACTTGGAGAGAGGGCTCGCTTTCATCGACCGGTTCGACCGCCCACAAGGCTCGGAACACTGGGAGGTCCCGCTGGCGTGTCCGAATCTGCGCGCGTCGGCGCTGGCCGCGCGGTGCTATCTCTATGGGTACAGACTGACGGGCAAGCCGGAGTACTTGGAGAAGGCCAGCTATTGGGCGCAGACGGGCCTGCCGTTCATCTATATGTGGCAGGCGGCCGACCGAGAGGTGATGCCATACGCGAGCATCTCGGTGATGGGCAGCACGCTGCACACGCACACGTGGTTCGGTCGGGCCGTCCAATGGGTGGGGGTGGTCTACGCCGATGCGCTTCATGAGTTGGCGGGCTATGACGCGACGTATGATTGGGATTCCATCGCCGAGGGCATCGTCGTGTCGGCCATGCAGCAACAGAAACTGGCGGGCGCGGAGTGCGGCCACACGGGTTTCTACCCGGATGCGTGGAGTCTGATGGATGGGGATGAGGCGTACCACTGGTGCCTGGCTCCGACCCTCATCGGTCAGGCTCACCAAGCCCTGCTAGGCACGGACCCGCGCGCGTCGGTGTCAGTTGCCCGAGTGGGGGACCGCGCCATATCGGTCGCCAGCCCGGGGGAGGTGTCCCTCGCGCGTTCCGAGGGTGACGCGCTGCGGTTCAGCGTCCGCCACGCCGAGGGAATCACGCATGAGATCGTGGTGTCTCAGATCGCCGATGCCGCTGAGGTGCTGGTCAACGATCAGGCATTACGCCGGTCAGACCTCGCGGATGGTCAGCCCGGATGGCAGGCGACGGATCATGGCTCGCTGCGGCTGCGGGTGAAGCAAGTGGATGGCGGCCTGCGGATAGAGGTCCGCGGCTTTGAGCTTGCGCCCACGCGGAGCAACGCGCCGACCGAGGCGCTCGGCAACGGCGGCTTTGAGGATGGCCTTAAGGGGTGGACGCCGAGCCCGGTGGGCGGGACGACGCTCGATGCTGACGCGCATTCGGGTGATACGGCTCTGGCGGTCGACGCAACGCGCACTGCGGGCGAGGCCCAGTGCACCAGCGCGCCGATGAGAGTTACGCCTGGGACGACGTACGAACTGGCTGCGTGGGTGAAGCAGGCGACCGGCGCGGGCGGCTACAAGGTGACGATCGACTGGGTGGGGGCGGATGGGCACGTTGCCTACTCGAATGATTGGGCGGGCACTGACGAGCCAGCCGACTATGCCTTGCACGGCGGGCGCTTCGTCGCTCCCGAGGGTGCCGTCGCAGCCGCGATCATTCTTGGCGTGCGGGTCGGGGCGCGCTACCTGTTCGATGATATTTCGCTCGGGCCGGTTGAGTAGCAGGTGAGCGACGACTCTCCCTCAGGCCAAACGCCGAGAGCCCCGCCAGCGATGGCGGGGCTCTCGGTCTGTCGCGTGTCGCCGGACATGCGTCTTCAGATCATCTTGGGAGCCTATGCGTCGTCGGCGGGCTGGCCCTCAGTGTTGCCGGGCTGGCCCTCAACACCCTCGCCGCCGCCGGGCAGGCCCTCAACACCGCCGCCTTCAGAGTCAGCGGGATCATTGGTCGCGCGGTCCAGATCCTGCAAGTCCGCCTCATTGGGCCCGTCCTTGGACGCCTTGTCTTTACCGCCCAAAGTGAGGAACCCGATAGCTGCAACTACCACGATCACGATCAGCACAGCCGCGACTACCGTCGTGGACGACAGTTTGTTCTTCAAGCTGATCTCCCCTTAGGTTCCGAAGATTCATCTTCCCCGCGAGCCAACACGTCCTGTTGGTCTGCAGGGCCTAGCCGCTTCCTAACACGCCATTCCGCCGTCAGGCACATGCCGCGTCGGTGTCGTGCGATCCCCGAATCGCGGCCACGCGCATGATTACGCAGGCGAGTGGTTCCAGGCCCTCCGCCATGGCTGCGTGTCCACCTTGTTGAGCATCGTGGTCTTGCCCATCCACTTGGCATGTCCGTCGACGAAGCTGACGTTGCATCCACCGTTGTGCCGGTCAGCGCCGATGCCGTTCCAGATCCGCGGAGCGGCTATGTTGTAGTGCTGGCAATAGGTGATGTAGTAGCCCCTTCTGTCGGGGAACGGTGGGGGGCCGTACATGCTATCCATAATGCTATACGCCTCGGCCGGATACTGGATGGCAGCCAGCGCTGTTGATGTGCTCCCACATGAGTGCACGTGGGGGTAGTTGACGCCGTAGCTTATGCCACTCGATGTGTTGCCGGCTTGGCCCAGAAAATAGGGATTGTAGCTGGAGCTGGGGCAAGTAAAGATCTGCTTGTTCTTGATGTAGGGGTCTAGTAGTAGGTTCCAGTTCGTGCGTCCAGCGCAGTTGCGATCGGCGTACGCCACCAGCCGCTCATCGTAGTCCTGGGTGTACATGTTCGAGGCAAGCTCAAGCGACTTGACGTTGTTCAGGCAAGATGTCTGACGGGCCTTCTCTCTTGCGCGGGCGAACACCGGGAACAGTATTGCGGCAAGGATCGCGATAATTGCTATTACGACCAACAACTCGATTAGCGTGAAACCTTTGCGGGCTATACGTGTCGCCTCCTCCTGAGGTAGTTTCCAGCAGCACGCTGAACCATCCAGACGCCTACTGTGATAGGTAGGTTCGCCGGCCACCACCAGTTCTCCTTCCCGCGGGCGGCGCCCCGCAAGAATCGGGCGCTGATGGCAGTTGTGCGTGGCACGACCTGCGAAGTGCCTCCGCAGGTGACAAGGACTACAGACGACACGGGGGGCGCTCTGCAGCGCCCCCCGTGTATGTTGCTGTTACGATCACCTTAGGTCATCCGATGCCGGTTACCCACCGGCTGGCGTTGGCACATTGGCATCGTTGCCTTGACCTTGCATGGCGGGATCGGCCCGCATCTGCTGGTCCAGGGCTTCGATGTCGATGTCGTCGCCTGAGCCGCCGTCGGACCTCATGAACGCGAACCACCCGACGCCTATGATGATGACCAGCACGACTACAATCAGCACGACCGCTACGGCCGGTGAGATCTGGTTCTTCACGTATTCCCCTCCTTAAACGGTGCTTTCGGTTTGACGGTTCAAGCACTCATCTACCGTCGACTAAGTCGGTGCTGCAGGCTTAGGCTGGAGGGTTGTGGTTCCAGAACTTCCGGTGTGCGGCATCGCCACTGATGTCGAGACACCAGTCTTTGGTCAGCCACTTGGCGTGTCCATCGACGAAGCTAACGTTGGTCCCACCGTTGTGGCGGTTGAGACCCATGCCGTTCCAGTCGCGCCCGGAGGAGTTCCCCGCGGGGTAGTGGAGCCGGCAATAGGTGATGACATATCCGCGTTGGTTCGTGGAGCTGAATTGGGAGTCCATGAAGCTCATGGCCTCAGCCGGGTAAGCGATGTCCGACAGTTTTCGGGGGCCGCTTCCGCAGCCATGCACGTGGTAGTAGTTGGGCCCGTAGCTAAGGCGCACGGGCACCGCGAAGATGCTGCTGATGGGATAGGGGTTGCTGTCACTCGGGCAGGCGTAGCACTGGACGTTCTTCACGTATGGTTGGAGTAGCTGGCAGTGTAGCTGCCGCCCCGCGCAATTGCGGTCGGCGTACGGCACGAGGACCTCGTCGTAGTCCTGCGAGTACATCTGCGACGCCAGCTCGATCTGCTTGACGTTTGACAGACAGGACGTCTGCCGGGCCTTCTCTCTTGCGCGGGCAAAGACAGGGAACAGGATTGCGGCAAGGATCGCAATAATCGCGATCACAACCAACAACTCGATCAGGGTGAAGCCACAGCGCTTCATGGTACAGTCCTCCTCGATGAGATAGAGTGCACGTACACCGTTCACAACACGCCTATTCGTAAAGTGGTTCCGAAAACCTCCGTCGTCAACCGCCATATGGGTTCGTGAATGCACCGTCGGCGGCACGTTTCCCTCCTACCAACCGGAAGAATCTCTTTTTTTTGAGTCGGGTCCGTCGGGCGTTGGGCACTGACTCGGAGCAATTCCTGATAGCAGGGAGGTCAACGCGGCGCGAACACGCAACCCCGGTCCTGTCCGCTTTGCACCTCGGCGGATTCACTATCAGCGAGACGGATGTAGGCGCCGTCGGGACGGCGGCGCCCACGCGCGATAAGGGAGGATGTCTGATTGAAGGATAAGAAGGCGGTAGTCGTGGTGCTCGTCGTTGTCATTGTCGTTGCGTTGGCGTTTGTTGTGTTTAAGGCGACCTCCGGATCCGGCCCTGATGGCGGCGATGACTATGATGACTCGCCGATGGACCCGTCGCAGATCGGCGTGCCACCGGAGGAGCCACCAAGTAAGGCGGACGGTCCGACCACCGCGCAGCCAACCGAAGGCTGATGTGTCTGCTCACGCTGACTCGATCCAAGGGATCCCCTGACGACGGGGATCTCAGCCCGGAAAAACAGGAGGCCGACGGATAGTATGAGACGACACGGTTTTACGTTGATTGAGTTGCTGGTTGTCATCGCCATCATCGCCATTTTGGCGGCGATCCTCTTCCCAGTCTTTGCCAGGGCGCGTGAGAAGGCGCGTCAAACGTCGTGCCTGTCGAATATGAAGCAGCTCTCGCTCGCGTACATGATGTACGCCCAAGACTATGACGAGTTGACCTGCGCGACGCACATGCCGTATTTGGGGCTTCCCGATCCATTCCCATTGGACCGTGACGACATGTGGGTCTGGAGTTGGGCGTCGGACCCAACCAGGAAACTCGGCTCGCGCCTGATGCCGTACTGCAAGAACGAGCAGATGTTCGTGTGCCCGAGTGACTCGTCGGCGATCTGGTCGTATGGGATGAACTACCGCATGTCCCAGTACGCCCGCGCATCAGCCGGTAGTCCGGGCGCGTACGGTTACGGTTACGGCGGGGCGTCGTTGGGAGCGATTGCGAGGCCTGCGGAGATTCTGGTGCTCGCGGACGCGCGCGGCAACTGCTACTACATCGGCAACGCGTATTTCCCCGGCTATGCCTTCCGGTCGTCCGGGTATGCGTGTGGTGGTCACGTGATCCGCCACAATGGTGGCGTCAACTGTGGCTTCGCCGACGGGCATGCCAAATGGCTCAACTCTGATAACTTCAAGCCCGGCCCGACGCTCTACACGATGCTCAACTTCTGGGTCGATTAGTTGGTTTGGGATGTCGTAGTTCGGTGAACGCAAAAGGGCTCCCCCTTAGGGGAGCCCTTTTCTTTCGCGCGCTGAGAAATGCGGACCAGGCCGCGAGATATCGAGGTCTGCCCGTTCCTCGCGGGGGGGCCACCGTTTGCGATGCTGGAGTTCTGGGTAAGGCACTGTTGAACTGGATTCTTCACCTGCAAGCCACTCGACTAGCGAAGCGGGGCGGCTCATGTAG
>CAZKUN010000203.1:0-16565 GCA_964555935.1 uncultured Armatimonadia bacterium
GGCATAGGTCGTTCTGCTCAGGAGAACCCGACATGCGTCGTTGGTTCCTCCTTCGGAGTTGATGGCATGAGAAGGGATCGAATCACCACGCGCCGGGGGACCTGCTCTGGCGGTGGCGCTGTCTCGCCACGTCCGACTACGTCGACGACGTGGCTCGATCAGCTGATAGCGTGGGAAGAGAGAAGGTCGAATCACCTGTTGACGTCGCGAGGAGGCCGTTGGCGGTGCTGGCGGGGGGCGTTCGTGCCCAGCAGGGCTTGGGTCGAGAGACTTACGGGGCCCAGCGGCTCAGATCCCAAACTGCGGGATCTTCATCAGCTCGCCATCCTTCAGGGCCGACTGGTGAGCCACGACGCCGGCGACGGTCATGTTCAGGGCTTGGGCGATGTCCACCAGCGGCTTGCGGTCCTCGAGGATCGCCGTGACGAATTCATCCATGAGGTAACCGTGTGATCCGTCGTGTCCGCCGGCCTCGACACCGGGGGGAAGGGGTGGGCGGTCGGTGGGCGGGAGATTCTGTTCCTGCCCCGCGTACTCTCCGTAGAACGACCCTCTCTGCCCTCGAACCCGACCCATCTCGCCTCCGACACCGGGTGTGTCCCAGCTGACGCCCATCCGCGACATGCCTCCCTCGCTGGTGCGGAACAGCGCGATCTCCGTCCCGAATGGGTTCTTGTATCGGTTGTTTTCTGCCTTGAGGTGCTCGACCTGACTGGGTATTCCCATACAGGAGACCTCGGTGAAGCTGCCGGCGGAGACGCCCGTGTAGTAGGCGTTCGAATGCGTGGGATACCACTGCGGCACGCCGCCGACGCGCCAGTCCTTGTATGATGCGATCGGCTCCGGACAGTAGTGGTAGTACTCGCCCTCGCTGTAGACTAGCTGGCCGAACCCACCTGCATCGTAGATCTGCCGCATCGCATAGAGGTCGGCATGGAAATACGATGTCTCGAACATCATGTACTTCAGGCCGCTGGTCTTGACCGCATCGAACAGCCTGTCGGCGTCCTCGAGCGATCCCCATACGGCCGGTACCGCACAGGCAACGTGTTTGCCGTGCTCCAGAACGTCGATGCAGTGCTGGGCATGGCTCGGGGCGTCGGTGGCCACGAACACTGCTTCGATCGTATCGTCCTTGACCAGCTCCTCGAGCGAGGGATACGTCCTATCGCAACGGCATGCCTCGGCCAAGGCGGCACACCGATCGGGGAACAGATCGCTGACGGCTGTCACCTCGACATTCGGGTGGTCCTGGAAGCTGAACGCCGCGCCGAATCGACACACGCCGTAGCCGACGATGCCCACGCGGATCTTGCGGTCGGAAACGGGCTCCCACCCCTCCGAGGCGTTCGCGTCCATGGGCACATCATCGAGGCCCTGGATCGGCTCCTGCTGAGCCAGAGCCGACCCGGCCAGCCCCATGGCGGTGACGCCAAAGCCAACAGGTTGCATGAATGAACGACGTGAGGTTGCGTCACTCATAGCGGGGTCTCCTTGGGGGCAAGGGAGTTGCGATGGCCTGCACTGGCTCCGGCACGTGTACGCGCGACGCCGAGTTCAGCGGGGCCGATGTCGGTCCGTCCTCGTTGTAGACCCCTCCCGGCAATAACTCCTCCACGCGCAGCCCGAGCCGGTTCACGGTCGGCCATCAGCTTTGCCCAGGCACAAGAGCTGACCGTCGACTGCGGCGATGTGCAGTTCCCCGCCGCCGACCACACGCTCGTAGACGGGGACGGCGGCCAGAGCGCGGGGGACGGAGGCCGTGCGAGGCGACGCGCGGTAGCGGGAATGCCGAGGTTCTGGAGCGGCTTGCCAACGCACGACGGTTCAGACGGCATGTGCGGACGTGGAAACTCAGGGACCGAGTTTCCCTGCTCGCGGTAGGCTGTATTGGGCGCAAGATGAGGCGAGGGAGATGGTCGGGTCAGGCTCGGGTTCGTCCCGCACGAGGTATTCGGGAGTTTCTGTCATGGCTCTCGACGGCATGTAGCGCAGGTCGTTGGTGATGAGGATCTGGTCGAGTTCGGCTGACTTCGCAAAGCGGTGGATGTGGATGACGTGCTCGCCGGCCGTCAGGGCGTGTCTGCGTGCGGCTCTCGACCTGTGCAGAGGGGTGTAGGTCGAGCCGCAAATCAGGTCCGGCTTGTCGGTAAGGGCGTCGACGTCAACCGCCATCCAGATGCAGTTGCACCCGTTCCGGCGGATCTGCCAATGGACCCAGACGCGGTAGTTGCCGTCGTGAGGGATGCGGACGCGGAAGTAGGCGCGGGCATCGGGGTCGGGGTCCACGAAGCCGACGCCGCGGACCCGGGGGACGGTGACGCACTTTCCGTTGGAGGCGTCCTCAAGGTCGGTGATGACGAGCGGCGCGACGATCTCGGTGGCGCTTTCGGCCTCGATGACGGTCCTGACCCTGTCGCTGGACCAAGCCACCGAACTGCATGCGACGAAGACTACCACGACTGCTGTGCACGCGCGCCTCATCAGATGTGCCATCCTCGCTGTGCGCCGCTTCCCCAATACCAACGCCAACATCGTCCGGGCGTTCCGGTGCTGCGAAGGGGCCAGGTGAACGGCGGCGGACGGCATGTGCGGACGGCATGCCGGCTGGAAGCCGTGGAAACTCAGAGACCGAGTTCCCTGCTCCCGGTAGGCTACATTGGCCGGGATTCCCCATGTGGAACTGGGCGCCCTGGCGTTGGCTGAACAGTCAGCCATTGGTCCCAGTCGTTCGGCAGCCGGGCTCCAAGAACCTACACATCTGATCGCAGACGCCGAGAGCG
Organism: uncultured Armatimonadia bacterium; assembly: GCA_964555935.1. Lineage (GTDB taxonomy): Bacteria > Armatimonadota > Zipacnadia > Zipacnadales > VGFC01 > CAZKUN01. Next base: position 2,784 of record CAZKUN010000203.1, read on the forward strand.
GCGAGCGACCCCTGCCGGTCCTTCCTCGACGGACGCGACATACGTCGTTCGTCCGTCTCAGGGGGGCGATAGCGAGGAGACAGTCGCCGCTGACGACGCAAGTACTGCGCTGGCGAAGGGCCAGAGCCTCGGCGTGCAGGCTTCGCGATCACGGGGCGCGAACTGTCGCGGCGAAAGGCGAAGCATTGAGACGCCGCTCACATACCTCGTCTGGCATAGGGCATCGCGAGCCACTGCCCAAGGAGGATCCCCAATGCGACGATGCCTCCCCGCAGCGCTACTCCTACTGGTGTCGCCGGTCGCGCGCGCCGCCGACGCTCCGGTGGTCGGCTTCCTTCGGGTGGATGCCGACAAGTACTTCGCTGAAGAGCAGAATCACGACCCCTTCGCGAAGCGCGTCCTTGCTCCCAACGGGTTCGGGTTCGGCCTGGCCGAGTGGCGCGAGTTCTGGGGCGGGCGGGCCGAGCCCTCGCGCACGCTTGACCTCCTCCGGCAGTTCAACGTCGTGGTCATCGACACCCCGTTCGACCGCAGCATTCGAGAGGTGGGAAAGAACCAACGACAGACGGCCGCGGTGGCCCGGCAGGCCCTGGAGGCCTACATTGCCGAAGGCGGCGGAGTCCTGGTCGTCCTGCAGGCCGTGCGCTACCCCGGCGATATGGACCAGGACTACGCCAACTTGGTGCTGGAAGGGCTGGGGGTGGAGATGCTCCATGAGGGCATCTTCGACCCGCAGAGCAGCTTCCAGACGCCCATCGCCAGCATCTTCCCGCCCGAGGGCTTCTTCCGAACGGAGAACGTCGCCGCCGGGCATCCCGTGACGGAGGGTGTCGGTCGGCTGTGCCTTCCCCAGTACCACAACGGCAAGACGCCCGGTGTTGTGACGCCGAAGCTCTCGGCCGACTGGCAGGTGCTCGCGCGTGGCGATGAAAGCGCTCAGAGCTACGTGGTCACCCGCGAGCATGTGACCGACTACACGCAGGTCGGGACGTACGACAAGGCGCCGCCCATCGTCGCCGTGCGGGACTTCGGGCGCGGACGCGTGGTGGTCTTCAGCGTGCCCGCCCGCAGCATCCACACTAACTACGGCGTGCCCGGCTGGAACATGGTGGTTGAGACGGACGGAGATGTCGCCTCCGGCCTGCGGAGCGACGGCGCCAGGCTCGTGCTGAACGCCTTGCGCTGGCTCGTGGAGCCGTCCGCGGACGACCAGGACCTGGGCACGTTCACGACCGACCCCGTACCGCCCATCCGCTTCCCGAAGAGCGTCGAGTGGGACTCGCGCGAGTTCCCTGCGCCGGGCAGGGGAGTGCGGGGGATCATCGGCGCCAGGACTGCCCTGAACGACGGCACGGGGACCGTGGCCGAGCACGTGGCCGCGGCGGTGGCCGCGGGGCTCTCTTTCATCGTGTTCAATGAGGCGCTGGAGGAGATGACCGAGAAGGAGCTGGAGCGCCTCAAGGCCCAGTGTGAGGCCGCGGGTACGGACGACTTCTACGCGTGTCCCGGCGTGGAGTTCAGCGACGACATGGGCAATCGGTGGGCGATCTGGGGTGAGAGGGTCACCTTCCCGCAGGCCCAGTTTGATCGTGCCTATGGTGAGACGGACGCCGAGCGCCCCGTCCTGAAGCAGTGGGACGGGAAGGTCATGCACAACCCCGGCCAGTACTGGGAGTACTGCGCCTACCCACCGAACATGCTGCTCACTTACCGAAACCTGCGTGAAAGCGGCGCCCATCCGGCCAACATGTGGTGGTTCTACCGGATGCCGCCCTATGTCTACGACGGCGCCGAACTGGTCGAGGACCAGCTCGCGGAATGGCTATACGCGCTCCGGGATGTCCGGCACATAGGCCCGGCCTCGTATACGCGGGCGACATCGCCCTCGCAGGTCGGCGCGGCCGCGCAGGCATGCGCCACAGGCGGCTCCAGCCTCGCGCACGTCAAGGATTGGCTGAACACGCGTTGCGGCAACTTCCTCCATCCCGCGGATCCATACGTCACGGGCGGCCCGACCGTCGAGCAATGGGCGGCCATCAACGCCCAGCACGATCTGCCCTTCGAGGTCCGCGGCAAGCAGCGGGCGCGGCTGCGTTTCCAGGTCAGCTCCCCTGACGGCATCCGCGAGGTCCTCGTCCACAACTGCGACTACGGTGTCGTCCGGCGCTTCCTCGGCAACGGTGAGACGACGTTCGCGCAGGAGTTTAACGTGCTCCACGACCGCGACCACACGCTGACCCTTGAGGTCATCGACGGCCAGGGCCGCCGGGCCATCTCCGATAAGCGCTTCCTGTGGAGCTACAAGATGAGCCTGCAGCGGTGCGGGGACAACCTCAACTTCCTCAACGGGGTCGGCCTGTGCTGGCACCCGGACCGCAACGAGATGCTGCCTCTGGCGCAGATGTATCAGGGGATGCCAGTCGAAAGCATCGGCGGGTACGACAGCGCGGCGCGGCTGGCCCGGCAGTCGTCCCTGGGCACACGGGCGATGGCGATAGTGCGGACCCGGGAGCTCAACCAATACCCGATGCACCGCGAACATGGCATTCTTCGCAAGATCCTGGATGTGGTGCTCCCTGGCAATGACGTGAAGATCTGCGACATGGAGATGGGGCCGTTGGTGGAGCCCTTTGACACGCTCACGCGAGACACGCCGGCTCGGACGAGCGTTCCGCGGGTTGTGGACGACAACGACCTCTTCACCCGCGACCATCGGTCTTACTACTTGCAGAACCGCACCAATATGTACGTGACGTGGGACCACCGCCGAGCCAGGGAGGGGCTCTCAACTATCGCGGCGGAATGGTGTGGCATGAGGGCAAGATCACCTTCAAGCGCGATTGCACGCTGGAGGGCGACCTCCCGGTCATGCTCTTTTACTTCACCGGTGGCGCGCTCGACGGACCGACCACGGTGTTGGTCGACGATGAGGAGACAGGCCCGACCACGATCGAGATCCCGCTTGGCGAACGGCTCCTGGTGCAGGGGGACATCGCGCCAGGCGGCTTCCTGACAGCCTGTCCGCTGGACCAGTACACGGTCTTCTATGCCGGCGCCGACGCAGACTTCCGATACGTGCTGCTCTCAGACCCGGAGACGGGCCAGATCACGCAATTGCAGGTTGGGCTGGGGCAGGACGGTGAGACGGTTGTCGCCGGACAGGAACTCAGCTACCGGTTCGCCATGGCCACGCTCGGGGGGCCACTTCAGGAGACTGCGGACTACCTGGCCAGCGTACAGGACCTCGCTGACAGCTTCGCCATCGGTGGCGATGGGGGCGTGGATGTGGACGTCACCACCGGCGAGGTGGTCGATCACGAGATGTTCCTGGCGCTCCGGGCGGAGAACTACGAGGTGGCGCTGCGGGTGGAGCCGAGACAGACGATCATCGACCTGCCCATCTCGGTCGACGGCATCCGGGACAACGGATGCGCGGCGGTCTACGGGACCAAGCACCGGTGGTTCCGCTGGGTGGGCGTTGCCGAGGGCAAGGCTTGGCTCCAGGAGGACGTGGACAAGGGCTCGGATCTCTGGATCGGCAACGTGTTCGTTGCCGACGACGACCGCCTGAAGCTGACGCTGGTCGACCAAGGACAGGCCGAGGGTAAGCAGTCGTTCCTGGAGGTGCATAACCCCACGGACGCCTCGGTGAGCGTAACCGTGACGTCACCCCCGCACGCCCCGGAGTATGGAGGAACGCGTCTGGATGTGCAGGTCCCGGCGGGATCAACAACCGTCGTGACCTTGCCGGCCGATTAGCGCGCGAAATGCGCCCATTACGCTCGACGTCACGCCACAGGCCTCGCGTACCTGTCCGCGCCTTCTGGTCGTCCCTCCGAAGGACGCCATCCAGCTTTGGATCTGGGCCCTGGATGCAGGTGGGGCGTTGGCGGCGGCCTCAACTGCGCTGCTCAGGGGAACCCGACATACGTCGTCAGTTACCCCTCCGGGTTGTCGACAATGGAAGAGAAGATTGAATCACTCACGGGAAGACGGGGATCTGGTCGGGCGGCGCCGTGTCACCACGTCCGACTACGTCGACGACGTGGCTCGATGGGTTGGTAATGAAGAGAGATGAGGAAGATGAAGTCGAGCCATTCGCCGAGCCGTCTGTTGGCGGAGGACGAGGATCTCACAGTCTCTGTCGTCAACTGCCTGGCGACCCATGGGCCTCTCGAGAAGGGGGAGCAGTAGCAGGCAACTCCAGAACATGACAGGAGGATCATTCGGCGGGTGACCGAAGTTAGAGGTGAACAGCGCCCTGATCCGTGGGGCCTCGCGGAACCGCGGCTTGGGTGAGGTCCAACCAGGTCGGTCGGCGACTTCGGGGAGAGGAGTGGATCATGAACCGAACGTTGCTTTGGATTCCGCTGCTGGCGTGCGTATCGGCCGCCGCTATAGGTCAGCCCATCGCGGCGAGCGTCAATGTGAAGGACTTCGGCGCGGTGGGGGATGGCGCGACGGACGACACTGCCGCGATCCGGGAGGCGTTCGAGGCAGCGACGCGAGGCATTATCTCCGAACAACCGATCGAGGGCCGATCGTACGTCACATCGCTGCCCACGGTCTACTTCCCGAATGGCAAGTACTTGCTCTCCGAGCCGCTCACGCCGACGGCGAACATGCTGGGCGAGGGCAACGCAATCCTCCACCAGCCGGATCCGGCGCTGGACATCATCACCTGGGACTGGGCCTGGCGCTGGCGAATCAGCGGATTCACGTTTCTCGGTGGCCGGCATCACCTGAGCATTGGCAACGCCAACATCGACACCGGGCGCATTGTGATAGAGAACTGCGTGTTCCACAGCGCCTCAGGCGTCGCCGTGAACGTCCATGAGGGCTCGAATTCGACGCAGCTTACCATTGACGACTGCGTGATGCTCTACTGCGATCAGGCCCTCGTGAATTACTGTGACATGGCGAAGATCGCCGACACCTGGGTCACCACGTCTCCCGACTTGGAGGGGAAGGCTGTGTTCGAGAACCACGGCTTGCTCCTTCTGGAGCACGTGCTAGGAGTGCCATTGGTGACCCGCGAGAACGATCAACGCTGGATCGACAACTACGGCGGCGTGACCTGCCGGAACGTGCGGTTCGGGGGTGAGGGCGCGGGCTTTACGATCGTCGTGAACCGGGTCCGTTACGACCACGAGTACCCGGTCATCCCCTCGTTTCTCATCTTCGAGGCCTGCCACGTCTACGCCATGGGCAATCCGAGGCGCAAGGCCATGATCTACCTGGAGAAAGTCCCGAACCAGATCATCGTGCGGGACTGCAACGGCTTCCCCGACCTGCCGGCGGTCGCGGTGAGTGAAGGCCTTGACCTGGACGCCCATTTCGAGGACGCGAGGAAGCGCGGCGAGGCCTGCCTGCGGTTCGATATCGGCCCCGAGCAGGTCGAACTCCGGCTGCGCGAGTTGCCGCAGCAGATGCGACCGTGGCAGGTGGGGACAGCCGGCAGCGATGACGGAGAGTGACCCGGAATGCGAACGATCGGCCTCATAGGGCTGCTCGGCACAGGCCTCTGCACCGCATGCGGCGCAGAGGAGGCGCCGTGGCTCGCGAGCGACCTGTACGATCGGTACGGTCGCGAGGATCGCGTGCTGAAGCCGTGGACGCCCGTCCGGAGCAAGGGCCGGCGCCTCGCGGTGTGGGGACGCGAGATGGCCTGGCGCTCTGGGAGCCTTCTCCCGAGCAGCATCACCAGCGGGAACGTCGAGCTGCTCGCCCGGCCCATGCGGCTGACGGTCGCGTTCGGCGGCGAGGATCATGCGATTGCACTGAATCGCTTCGAGGTGCTCGACCGGAAGGCTAGCCGCGTGACGCTCCAAGCCACCGGCAAGACCCGCGGCATCACAGCTCGCGCCGATATGTGGATTGAGTACGACGGGTTCCTCTGGATGACGCTCAGCTTCTCGGATGAGCAGGCCGACCGGGAGGCTGAGGGGCTGCGGATCACGTGCGAGATGCCGACGGAACTGGCCACGCTCTACCAGACCTTCTCTCGCCCCCATGCCGGCTGGATCGGCGACAAGCCGATCCGCCTGCCGTGGATGGTGGAGTCGAAGGAGCAGATCGTCAACTTCTACCACTGGATCGGCAACGAGGACCGGGGGCTGGGGTTCACCTACACGTCGCTCGAGCACTGCGCGCCGGAGTCCGAGAACGCCTTCTGCGTCCTGAGCCGAGAGAGTGGGACGGTCACGTACGTCGTCAACCTCATTGAGAAGCCCGCGGCGCTTGATGGCCGCGTCTTCCGGTTGGGCCTCCAGGCAACGCCGGTCAAACCCCTGCCGCCCGACTACCACTCAATGGTTAGCACCGGGCTGGACTGGCACGAGTGGGCGGCATGGCAGGGGATGGCGGGCAACGTCGATTCAGTCGTCATCTGGCCGCCGAACCACATGCAAGGCCTCAACGACCCCTACAACCTCGTCGATGAGTCCGTTAAGAAGCACGTCACCTACATCCACGAACGCGGGACGGCCGCTCTGTTCACCGGGTGCCCGCAGAAGATCAGTCCACTATCGCAAGAGTTCGAGGCATATCGGTCTGACTGGCTGGTCGAGCCCGAGTCGGTCCTCGGCTGGGAGGGCACGCCGCACTACCAGAACTGCGGCGGCTCGGAGCTGCTGCGGAAGTGGCTGTTTTACGGTTGGGCGGTGGGGATCGTGCAGCGGCACGGCATGGAGGGCATCTACTACGACGGCTGGCAGACGGGCCAGATCGCCTGCCGTAACGCGCGACACGGGTGCGGTTGGGCGGATGAGCGCGGCGACCGGCGCGTGACCGTGCCGGTGCTGCAGGGGCGCGAGTACAACCAGCGGATGGCGGCCTTCCTCGAAGACCATGTCGCCAGCGACCTCGTCGTGCCGGCAACGGCCCCGGACCGAGGGGACTTCCCGCGTTACCACTACCGGCTGCACTCGTGGGAGTTCGTGCCCTCGGTGATGGGGTTTGCCACCTCGTGGCTCACCGGCGAGTTCTCCGCCTATCCGCTGCGGGGCGAGGGCACGCTCAAGCCCGAGGGGACGTTCGGCAAGTGCCTGGGGCTGGGCCTGTTTCGCAGCCGGTGTCTCTCCACGAACTGGGGCGTGCCGAATCTATTCCACCCGGTCATGTGGGAGCACTTGGAGAACCACCCGACCGACCGCCAGACCCTCATGGCGTACGCCTGGTTCCTGCCGCACGGCGTGCCCGCGGGCGAGCTGCGCTACATGAACCAGAACACGCTGAGGGACATCTACCGCGTGCTCGCCGAATACGAGACCCGGCGGGCGACCTTCGTTCCCGGCTGGCGCGCGAATCCCTACCTGCGGGTGGAAACCCCGGCGTTGCCGGAGGTGATGGTAGCGACGTGGAGCCACGACTCGCGGCGGCGAGTGCTGGCGGTGGTGTCGAACCTGCAGGTGGACCGGACCGAGACGGTGCGGCTGCGCTGGACCGGCGATTGGGCGCCCGAGGTTGTCAACGCCAGGACGGGCGAGAAGCTGACGACCAACGGCAACCGGCTGTCGGTCGAGCTGGAGCCCGAGTCCTTCGTGTTGCTCGGCACTGACCGCTACGCCATGAGCCGGTAACGCAGGTTGGCCTGCCGTTCCCTCATTCATCTGTGGGTCGCACTGCCTCGATAGACGCGAGCACGTCGTCGGTCCGTCTCGGGTTGTCGACAGGGGAGAAGAGATCGAATCACTCGCGACAGCGGCTAGTCGGGGGTGGGGCGGTCACTGGGTGGTGTGCTCAGGGGGACCCGCCATACGTCGCTGGTCCCCTTCGGGGTTGGTAGCAATAGAAGAGAGAGGATCGCACCGCTCACGCGACAGCGGCGATCTCAGGGGCCGTGCAGTCTCGCCACGTCCGACTACGTCGACGACGTCGTAGTGTCCGGAAACTCATCGTCCCAGGATCTGGGGGAATCTGGGACCTGGGCCGACGCGCGTTCGCGGACCTTGCACTGGTTGACTTGTATGGTATCCTCCCGCTTTCGAGTGCATCTCGCCGCCCCGGAGGCTCGCATTGGACGAGAGTCGTTCCGCAAAGCCGTTTGGCTGGTCGCACTTCCCGTTGGTTGCGCTTGTAGCGAGACTTCTGTGCCGCGAGTTGACTCAGGAAAACGAATACCTGCGCACGGAGAACCGTGTCCTCAGATCGAAGCTCCCCGATCGCGTCCGCTTCACTGATGAGGAGAGGCGTTCCTTCGTTGACGTTGCGCTGAAGATGGAGCGGAAGCTGATGCGGCAGGTCGTGAGCATCGTGCAACCCGACACGATCCTGGCTTGGCAGCGTCGTCTCGAGAAGCGGAAATGGGACTACTCAGATCGTCGGAAACGAAAGCCAGGTCGGCCACGCACGGCGCCTCAGGTTGAGGACCTGGTGTGCGGAATGGCTCGCGCCGCGGAGTGGGGCTACAAACGGATCTCCGGCGAACTGAAGAAGGTGGGGATCCAGATCTCGAAGAGCTGCGTCGCCGACATCCTGCGGCGAAACGGGCTACCACCCTCGCCAGAACGGAGCGGTCTGAGTTGGTGCGAGTTCCTGTCTCGCCACGCAGATGTGTTGCTCTGCGCCGATCTCTTCACTCAGGAAGTCTGGACCATCGCCGGGTTACAGACGGCGTACGTCTTCTTCGTCATCCACCGGCGGACGCGCACCGTGCTGTTGGCGCGAGCCACGTACTCCCCATGCAAGGAATGGATGCAGCAGCAGGTCCGGAATGCGCTGTGGGAATGCGATGAGTTGGGGATCAAGCCCCGGCTCTTCCTGCACGACAACGACTCATGCTTCACTCGAGCCTTCGACGCTGTCTTGCGCCGTGCGGGTGTGAGGCCGCTGAAGACGCCTCTACAGGCGCCGAACGCAAATCCACACGCCGAGCGCTGGGTCAGATCAGCAAGGCGCGAGTGTCTGAACCATTTCGTCTTACTGGGCCTCGGGAGTCTGCAGCGGGCTCTGGATCAGTATCGGATCTTCTTCAACGAGCACCGTCCTCACCAGGGCATCGGCAACCGGATTCCCAACGACTTGCGTGGCGATGGGGAAGAGGCGACGGTTCTGCCGAGCGCGGGTGTCACTCGCTTGGACGATGTGCAAGTCGAGGAGTTCCTGGGAGGATTGCTGAGGTCATACTCCCGCAAGGCGGCGTAGGAGGATACAACTGAACTTGACAACCCCTGACTGAGGACCTCGCGAGCAATCTGGCCCCCGGGCTCATCGCGTCCCCAGTTCTCGTGCCAACCCAGCACGCCGGTCGGAGCGCTCTGTCGCCCTTCGTCTAACGACTCAGCAAGCAGAATCTGGGGCTCGATACCGCGGATGAGTTTGTGGACCGTGCGTGGTCTTGAGGGCTGACATGCTCACGCGTCAGCGTTCCTCACGCCAACCACCAACATCCTGCAAAGGCTCAGATTCCAGCGTGGATGGAGTTTTTCGGAGGGACAGGCGTTCAGGTGCGCCTTCTCCACCTCGCTGATCTTGGGGAACGTATCATCCATCGCAGCCGTAACCGTCTTTGGGCCACCGTCTATCGTGAGACTAGACACGTTGAGCGCCTCCGTTTTGGGCTGAGGTATCTTTCCTCCCCACATCTTAACTGGCTCGCATTCGTCGCGGCTCCACAACGACCTTCATCCCCGATCGCTCACACCACGTTGTCGAGCAACCGTTGCATGTTCGAGCCGAGGATCTGCTCCTTCTGCGCCTCCGTGATCTGTGCCGCCATGACCATCCCGAGTCGCTGGCCGGGATCCGAGGCGGGCATGTCCGATCCATAAAGGACCCGGTGGGCCCCCATCTTCTCGCACAGCAGCTCAATGGTGCCCGCGGTCATTGTCGTGGCGGACATGTCGCAGTAGGTGTTGGGCAGTTCGGCCAGCTCGATGCAGAATGCCGGGACGCTCGAGCCGTGAGCGGCAATGAAATTGGCGCCGGGGTATCGCTCGGCGATTTCGTGGCTGAGTATCCCGTGGCAGAGGATCGATGAGCCTCGCTCCTGGGCGAACTCCCACGCGGGTTGGAGAGGGTCATCCAGCTCGAAGTACTGGGGCGTCTGGGGGTACAGCTCGTGGAAGTTGCCGATCTTCATTCCCCGGAAACCCAGCTCGTCGAAGCAGCGCTTCAGCTCCGCTGTCTGCACTTCCGCCCCGCCCTCGAAATAGCTGACGTAGCAGACGCCGATGACGCGCTCGGGATAGCGCCTGACGCACTCCGCGACTCGGTTGTTGGCGGCGACCATCTCCGGGGCCGCGGCGTAGTTGACGCAGATCCTGTCGATGCCAACCGCGTCGCAGACCTCCAGCAAACCATCGATGTGGCGCTCGATCGCGTGCATCCCCGCCCACTCGTCCACGTGGCAGTGACCGTCGATGACGAAGCAGTCGTTCAGAGGCTCGTCGCTTCCGCATATCTTGGTGAAACGGTCGGTTAGCATCAGCTGCCCACCTCCCCGAGCAAGCGGCGCAGGTTACCCGAGGCGATGGCCTCGCGCTCCTCGGGTGGACGCAATGTCCTGGCGATCATCGACATCGACTGCCCGATCTGGTAGAGAGGTGCCCGCGACTCGAAGAGCACCTGTCGCGGGCCGAAGAGCCGGCAGAGACACTCCAGCCCGCGCCAGCCCTGGTAGCCGGCGGTCCCGATGTGGAAATTGGGGTACTCCGCCATGAGGGGATACCAGTTGCGCTCCCACTGGGTGAGCTTGGAGTGCGTCAGAATCACCGGGAGATCCGGGTACGTCGCGCAGATGTGCGCGAGGTCGTTCCAGACCGGGGTCTGGTTCTCCCACTCCACCACCAACGGCATGTGTGCTGCCTCCAGCGCCCCGAGAAGCACTCCATAGGCCCACGGGATATACCCGTCGCTGGACCCCCACGTGCCGAAGATCAGGCGAGCCATCCTCACTCCGGAGCCGAGCATCCGCTCCACGAGTTCCGGCCCCGGGGGGATTTGCCCGGTGTGATGATGCGCGACCACCCACGCGGGATGCAGCCGGTCGCTCTTCGCGATCTCCTCCATCAGGGCCGCGTTGCCCCGGTCGATATCCCACCGACAGGCCCATGCATGCCAGACCATGGCCTCGGCCACGCCGAAGGCGTCCATGTGTCGCAGCAGCTCATCGGCGGAGTAGAAATGCCGTGGGTCGCGGTCCGGGACCGTCCCGATACGTGCATTTGCGTCCAAGAACTCAAACCGCATGCGCGCTCCCTCTCTTCCGGCGGCGATCCCACGCCCGCCCGCTATATGGCGACGCCCGTCGTTCTGCCGAGCAGTGCCAGCTCCGCCTCCTCCACGACCTCATCGACGGCGCGACACGCGTCGTCAGGCAGTACGGGGACCAGGTCGATATCCATCAGCTCACGGACCTTCGCCTTGGCAATGTCGACCGGGCTCTGGGCGCCGGCAGCTACCCAATCGGCCCACGGGCCCCGGTGGGTCAGGGCCGGGAACCACATGTGCTCCCGGTAGTTGCGGATCGTGTGATCGGCGCTCACGAACTCCCCGCCCGGCCCGACCTCGCGAATGGCATCCAGCGCGAGGGTCTCGGTGTCGACGCTCACGCCCGCCAGGAACTGCTGCATCCACTGCAGAAGCTCGTGGTCGATGATGACCTGTTCGGCACAGATGCACAGGTTGGCATGCAGCCGTCCGAGCATCTTAACCGTCGCAACTACCTCCGCGTCGTAGCTGTAGGCGCCGCACATCAACTCGGACGCCACCGCGAGAGCGCCTTCCATGGATGCCTGGATGCCCGGTACCTTGGCGTCAGGCGATAGCCCCGTGATGAAGCCGCTGCCGCCGGGGAATTTGTAGAAGGCACCGGACATCTGGCGCATGCACATCCGCAGTTTCAACGCTTCGGGGGAGCCGCTGCAGAAGGCGCCGCGGCGCACGTCCATGATGAGGTGGTCGCAGCCCACTCCGCGGGGAGTGAACTCGTTGCTGGACGGGTCCGCCAGCAAGCGAAAGACGGTATTGGGCCCGAAGATTTCCGCGTAGACCTGTGCCAGCGCGCCGGGGATCGTCACCGGATGATTCGCGCCCATAAAGCCGCACGGCAGGATGAACGAGAGCCGGCCCGACTCCGCGGCGCGGAGAGAATCCCCGGCCACCCGGCCGTCCACGCGCAAGGCGCCGGTGGGCTGCATGTGGACCGAGAAGGCAGGCGGCGCGTCGGCACTGGCCAGACCGGCGGCCTGCAGGACGCGGGTGGTCCAGGGCGCGTCGTCGGGACCGTTCGCCATGGCGCCCTCGGCGTGCTCATCGTACTTGGCGCTCAGCGCGACACGGTGGATGTACTGAACGGGCGGCGGGACGTCCTGAGGTAGCATCCCGACGCCGTTCGGCGAGACATCCGGCAGGTTCTTGCGGATCTTCATGAAGTCGCGGGCGTCATCGTGGGTCGCATTGCGCATCGCCCACCTATCGACGTCGAACACGAAGCCGTGCGTCGAGCCGACCGTGCCCCGGACTTGCGTGGGCAGGCGGAGCGGCTGAGGCGGTCTGTCGGTGCCATCCACCGTGATGTCCGCCGACTCGCCGCCCGCGCACTGCCGGATCGTCTCGAGCACGGGCTGGGGACCGAGGCGCACCCGACGGCCGGCGCGCTCCACCCGCAGCCCCGCCGCCTCCAGCTTGTCGTAGGCGTAATCGGGCAGCTCCACCTCAAGACCGGGGTCGTCGAGGATCTCGAGCATCGCCAGATGGATGCGGTGCATCTCGTCGTTGCTCAGGACCGGGCTCCGCCCAGCGGGACGTTAATGGGGTGTCTCCTCCTGTTCGCCTGGCGCCGAGTGTTGTCTTCAGACCAGTCCGATTCTCTCGGCTTCCCCGCGGAGACCGACCGGGCTGATCGGCACGAGTTCGAGGCCCTTCTTATCGGCAGCCTCGCGGATGTAATCCAACACGTAGGCGACGTTCTCGCCCTCACAGCGATCCGTGTTGTGGCCCACGGCCTGGACGTTCTGCAAGGGCACGTCGAGAAGCCGGCCGAGATCGATGGTGGAGTCGACGATGTACCGGTACATCTCCCGCGTCTCGTCGGAGACGGGGTTCTCGCCGCGCAGGTCGCCGGGCGCCCACTCGCTACGCTTGTACTTGCCGGTGACGTCATTGCCGACGGGGATGCACAGCAGGTCGAGATCGCCCGCGAGGCACATGTGCTCGGAACTGGCCTTGTACGGGTAGGGGAACATCCCGACGGTGGTCTTGTCCGGGCGGTCCCACGCCAGCCGTCCGGCCCCGGGCGGGCGGAAGACCTTGAATCCCTGCTCGACGAGGATCGAGGCTGTCGCGTGGCTGCGCGAGCCACAGCAGGCGGTGTAACACGTGGTCGAGAACCCGAGCGCCTCCTCGAAATCCTCAAGTCCCAGGCGGATGATCTCGCGCTGCTCGTCCGGCGAGTGGAGACCCAGATCCCTGTCATACGTTGGGTAGCGGAAGCCGGGCACGTTGATCTGGAGACCCATGAAGATGCCTTCGGCGTGCAGGCCCTTGTAGAGGTCGGACTGGGCCTTGGCCGCCTCGGGGGTGAGGTGGAAACCCAGAGCACCGAGAAGCCCGCGCTCGCGGTAGATGCCGGCGACTTCGAGGACCTTCTGCTCGCTCTCTTGCCACGTCTGGGGCCCGCCGCACTGGGGCGACTTGGCCGCCAGCGGCTCGCAGTCGTACTGCCCAATCAGGTACAGCTTGTTGTCCGACATTCCTTGACCTCCTGTGCCGACCGGCCCGATCGGTCGCGGGAACTGGCCGGCATCAGCTCTCGATGGGGAAGCGGCCGTATTCGAGGCC
>CAZKUN010000204.1:0-16520 GCA_964555935.1 uncultured Armatimonadia bacterium
CCCGCGCGCAAGCACGAGAGCAACCCAATCATCGCCGACTGCCACTCGGCTCAGACGGTCCTTCGCGGCGACGACGGACGGCTCCGGATGTGGTACGTGACGCGGAGGAAGATCCCTGGCCACACGGGCTCCGCGCGAGAGTACACGTTGCGGCACGCGGAATCCACCGACGCCGTTACCTGGGACATGCCGACGCTGGGGCTCAAAGAGTTCGATGGCAGCACGAGCAACAACGTCCTGCTGACAGCCGATGATACGGACATCGAGGGCCGGGAGATCACCGGTGTCAGGGGGGCCGAGAACTTCTGCGTCATCGACAATCAGCGGACGCCGGGGCCGCATACGCGCGGCCGCTACACTGCGCTCATTGGAGAGGGGTCCTTCCTCTACTCCGATGACGGCCTGCGCTGGCAAGCATACCCCGAGAACCCCGTCCTCGACCTCGCCGGTTCTGACACGTACAACAACTTCCTGTTCGATACCGGCATCGGCCGGTACGTGCTGTACCACCGGCCGCACCCGAGGATTCACGCCGGGCATCCCAGAGCCAACCGCCTCGTGGCGCGCATCGAAAGCGATGACCTGGTCGAGTGGGATTGGGGCAGCGCGAGATGTGTCCTGGATACAGATGGCCGCGACGCTCCGGCCTTCAGCGAGGCCAACGACGCGCGGGGCCGTGACCTGCAGTTCTACGGCATGACGGTCACTCAGTACCACGGACTTTACCTCGGCTTCGCCAACCTGCTGAACGAGGTGACGGGGCGGATGGACGTGCGACTGGTCCACAGCTTCGACGGCCTTGAGTGGCATCGAGAGCCGAACGACCAACCGTTCATCGAGGCGACCGCGGACGCCTGGGACTGCGGGACCATCGGGTGGGTCTCGAAGGGAAGCCCGCTGGCCGTCGGAGACGACCTGCACTTCTATTACGGCGGCACGAACATGACCCACAACTACAAGATCATGAACGACGAAGGGACGCTCAAGATGCGCCTGGGGCTGGGCGTCGTGAAGAGAGGGCGTCTCGTGGGATACCATGCGGGCGCGGCGGAGGGGCAGTTGCTCACGCGACCCTTCACGTTGAGCGGGCGGCGGCTGACGCTGAATGTGGATGCCCGTGGTGGCGAGGTCAAGGCGGCCCTGGCCGACGAGGAAGGGCGGGCCATTCCCGGATGCTCAATGGGTGAAGCGGTCCCTATCCGGGAGGACGGGCTGGACGTGCCCGCGCGCTGGGAGGGGCGGGCCGACCTCACAGACCTTGTGGGCCAGCGAATCCGCCTGCGCATCTCGGCAGAGGATGCGAAGCTGTACGGGCTGAGCATGGAAGACAAGGAGGCGGATCTCGAGTAAGCCGAGTCGAGCGAACACCGGGCAGGCAGGCGTCAGCCGCGCGGCGGACCTGCTGGCACAGCGTCTCCCGAGCTACTCGGGCCGAATTCCCCCCACGTTTGCTTTCGGCAGACGCACCAGTCATGAGAAGAGAGCCATTGGCTGCGGCGGATCTGCGCGCGGCGCCGCCACCTGCCAGGAGGGCCCGCCCTCGCTCAAGCCGAAGTACGACCAACGCGCCAGGCAGCACGCCGGCCACGCACCCCGACGAAGGAGACGCCGAAGTGACAAACAGCTTGCGGACCAGCGCCATAGCCGCCACCGCGGTCTGTCTGTTGCTCGCGCCGTGCTCCGGCAGCGTGGAGCCACTGACGCCAGCTGAGTCGAGGGACGCCGCGACTACCAGGATAGCGGCGGGCGGCGTCAGCGAGCCCAACTACTCGCCCGACGGGCGGCGCATCGTCTTCGCATCCAACGCGAGCGGCAACCTGCGGGTCATGATCTCCCGGGCCAACGGCAAGAACCCTAAGGGCCTAACCGATCCCAACCAGTTCAACGGGGGGCCGACCTGGTGACGGAGCCCGCTCGGCCCTCGCCGTGGCTCCGCCGACTCGGACGCGCCCTGCGCCTGCCGATGGCGCTGGTCGACGTCGCGTTCGGTTCTCGCGAGGCTGAAACCTGGATCGAAGCAGCATCGACGGCAGGCATCACCATCCCAGTCCGACGCGTGCGAATGCTCGAGCCTCGCCCCGCCCTCGACCGCCTCCGCGCCTATCAGCAAAGGCTGGATCTTGCCGGCCACGTGCTCAAACTGAAGTGCTACCACCGCGCGATGCTCATCGCGCGCGAGGCGGCGCGCCTGGGCCTGTCGACCTCGGTGCAGATGGGCGTCCGTCGCGAGGGTGAGGAGTTAGAGGGGCACGCGTGGCTGAGCGATGACCTCGGCCTGGCGGATCGCCCGGAGACGAGGCCCGGCGACCACCAGCCGATGATCGAGGCTCGGCCCGTCGACCGACGCCCCGAGCCGCTGGCGCCGCACCAAGCGCTCGCGGTGGCGTTTGTCAGAGCATACCACGCGCCAGGCGACACGGCTTTACTCGACGCTCTTCACGCCAAGCTGACGAAACACTCCGACGTCGCTGATTCCGTCCTCGACCTGGCGCGGCATAGGGCGTTGCTCATCGCATGTGCCGTCATGCGTCGGGAGCCATCGCTTCAGGCGCTCGAGGCGTGGTCCGACGCTATCGAGGCTGCTTCGGCGCCGCATCTCAACGCAGAGTCTCAAGCGGAGCGCGCCGCGGAGAGCATCCACGAAGCGTTCGAGCGCGCCGGCCTGGACTCACGCGCAGTCAAGGGCGGCGCCATCATGCGCGAGTGGCCCGAGTACGGGCGCCTTCGAATGGCCCCCGAGGTCGAGTTCCTCGTGCCGGCCGGCCAGCTCCCGGAGGCGCGCCGGCTCTGTCGCGAGTTGGACTTGGAGCTGCGGGAGGCGGAAGCGTCGGGCGGTCACGTGCCAGTGCATGTCCATCGCCATCTCCATGCGACTGAGGCCCTCGACTACGAGGCGTATTCGCGCGAAGTCGAGGCGCGCGGCGAGGCGTTCATGAGACTCGCGGGCACGATCGCCCACCACGCCTGCGCGCGCCGCTACGTCCGGGATCCGCTGTCGCTGAGCGACATGCTGTTCGGCTTGGAGGACGGGCAGCTTGAACTCAGCGAGGTGGCGCAATGGGCGTGGGAGTCGCGGCGCGGAGGGCCCTTGCGGACGGCGCTGGCGTGGATGCTGCCGTACCTGCCCGTGGATGCAGAGGGCGCTGAATGGCGGTGGAAGCTCCCGGTCCGCACGTGGATGCCCGGGCAGGCCGACCGCCCGCGCTAGACGCTTCGTACTCATCCAATGGGCTCGTCCAGGGCGAATCCAGTCCTCGCAGGAACTCCAGCTTATTGTGCTCCGCCGCGCACCACAGGCACGGGTATCGGCCGATGCCGACTGCCTGCTCGCGCGGGTCGGCTATGCGAATCACTTCGCTGTCAGGTAGGGTGATTCCTACGCCGGATCACCGGTAATGCTGGGCCTGGGCTTCGAACAGCTCCGCGTAGATGCCCCCGAGTCGGACGAGTTCATCGTGGGGACCCTCCTCGACAATCCGCCCGTCCGCCACGACACAGATCCGGTCGGCGATGCGCACGGTGGAGAAGCGGTGGCTGATGATGATCCCCGCGCGGTCGACGATAAGGTCCTTGAAGGCGTGGAAGATCTCCTGCTCCGCGAGCGCGTCCATGGAACTCGTCGGCTCGTCGAGCACGACGAGCTGCGCATCCCGGGCCAGCGCCCTCGCCAGCGCAACCTTCTGCCACTCCCCCACGCTCAGCTCTTCCCCATCCTCAAACCACCTGCCAAGAATCGTGTCATAGCCCGCGGGAAGATTCTCGATAAACCCGTCCGCGCCCGCGCGTCGAGCCGCGTCGATGATGCCCGAATCATCCGCCGGCAGCTCGATGTTGCCGATCCGGATGTTCTCGCGCGCGGAGAAGTGGTACCGCGAGTAGTCCTGCAGCACGACGGCGATCTCGCGGCGCAGATCGGCGGTCCCAAGCTCGCGCAAGTCGACGCCATCGATGCTTATCCGGCCGCTGGTTGGATCGTAGAGCCGGCACAGCAGCTTCACGATCGTGGTCTTCCCCGCGCCGTTGCCGCCGACGAGAGCGACGACTTCGTTCGGGGCTACGGCCAGATCGATCGACTCCAGCACGGGGCGAGTGCCCGATGGATACTCGAACGAGACGCCTTCGAAGGCGATGCCCTTGCGAATCGGACGCGGCACAGGCTGGGGCGCCTCCGGCTCCAACACGCGCGACTCGAGGTCCAGGAACTCGAACAGGTTCCTCAGGAACAGGCCGTGTTCACCGATTCCCGCCAGTCCCTGCATCCCCCCGGCGATGAAGCCCTGGCCGCGCTGGAACGCCTGGTAGTACATGACGAGGTCGCCGATGGTGATATGCCCGTGGATCGCGCGATAGCCGATGAAGAGGAATGCCCCAAACCCGGCGACTACGCTCGCCGCCTGAGCCAGGCTGGTACCGAGCGCCTCCCGGGCGCGCACTGCGAGTTCTTCGCCTCGGAGGACGGCGCGCGCGTCCTGGTAGCGACTGATGAACTCGCGCCCCAGACCGAACAGCCGCACTTCCTTCGCGTGGTCATCACCCGTCAGCACGCGACTCAGGTACCCACCAAGCCGCTGCATGGGCGTGCGCCCTCGATACCATCGGTACAGCTCGCGGGAGTACTTGACCCGCACGAGCATCGCCGGCACGCAGATCACGAACAGCACCAGCGGCACGGCCCAGTGGAGCCCGATCAACAAGCCCACGATCGCGATGCCGCCGACGGTGCTCTGAATGAGCCCGATGAGCGCGCTCACGATGGCGAGCGGCCGGGAGTTCGCCTCACTGCGCGCGCGGTGTAGCGTGTCGTGGTACGTGGGATCCTCGAAGTAAGCCAGGTCGACGCTGACGCTCTTCTCATGCACCAGGCTCTGCATGTGATCGGCGAAGTGGCGCGCCTGAGATCGAGAAAGGTAAGTCGAGAAGGCGGCGAACGCGGAATTGACGAGGGCCAGGCCCGCGGCGATGCCGACGTACAGGGCGATTTTCCCAAACGCCGCGACCTTGTCATCGGCGGTGATGCCATCGGCCACGGCGTCGACCATCAACTTCATGAGGTAGAGCGCGACGAGAGGCAAAACGCCCTGCGCCACAGTGACCGCCACCGTCGCCACCGCGCGACCCGGCCCCGAGCGCCAGACGAGGCGGATCGCCCGCATGAGGTCGGGAGCGGCAATAAACGCTCTGGGTTCTTGGCCGGCATCCGCCACTTAGCCGCTCCGGTGCGTGGGCATCAACGTCCGCCGGCCCGCTTCCGCGATACGGGGTCCACCTCCTCCCAAGGCGGTGCGAGGACGCGTCGGCATCGCGGTCTCGTGGGGTAACGGCTTCGCGGGCCGGTAAGAAAGTGTCCGTGGGGCCAATGACGAACCTGGGCGTCACGTGGCAGTTGCTGAGTCCGTGAACCGACCACACCGATTGCGTACCGGCAACCCCGGTCAGGGAGAGCGTCCCGCATGAGGTCACGCATCCGACCACAGTCCCTGCTGCTCCGCGGCACGGTCTTCCTCTGCCTCCTGGTAGGGGTATCCGGCGGCCTATCGTGGGCCCAGGCGGAGGATCCGGCCACTGCCTGTCAGGACGTCACCGAGGCCATACGCAGTGGTTGGGAAGTCATCGCCGGTGACGCGGCGAAGGGCCAGGAGCCGTTGCTCTCGGTTGTGGATGACGCGGTGGTGGGCGAGACCGCACTGCGCGTCGAGGCGAAGCACGCGGGGGACTGGCAGGGCCTCCTCCTTCGCCAGGCCGTTGACCTCACCCGCTTCTCTCGGGTCGAGTTCTACCTCAAACAGAACGTCCGCACCACCGACACGCCGTGGGCGTGCGCGCTGCAAGTCTTCTTCGCCGATGGCGGGCAGGCGGTAGCCGACCCCCTGATGGGCCTGGGCGAGGAGTGGACCAAGGTGTCGGTGCCGCTGCGCGCGCCGCCCTTTGCGATCGACGGCCGGCCCCAGACCTTCAGCACGACTGACCGCATCCGCTTCTACCCGTACCGCGAGCTGAATAGCCCCGGCGAGTATTTGCAGATTGACGGCCTTCGCTTCGTCCCCAGGGAAGAGGATGCGACAGTGGCGACCCAGGGCATCACCTGCCGCTACGAGGTCGCGCCGCAAGGGGACGTGGACGCTGCCGCGACGCAACTGCTCGACGGCGAGAACGACCCCGACCAGCAGGTCACCTTCGCCCCCTACAGCGGCGACCCCGTGCTGGTGTTTGATCTCGGTGAGGTGCAGACGCTGACGCGCATCGTCTTGCGAGCCTATCCGAAAGGCGGGCGCAACATCGCCGGCGCGACCTTCGAGGTCAGTGAGGACGAGGAGTCGTGGAAGCCCGTCGCGAGTCTGACCAATGAGGAGACCCCGCCGCCGGGAGGCGAGCAAGTTCTGGGCGCGGCCTGTCTGGGCGTGGGTCGCTACCTGCGCGTAACCTTGCGCAAACCCCAGGGAGACGTCCCGCTGGCGCTGGGTGAAGTGGTACTGGAACGACGGGCGACCCGCGCCGCCGACCGGGAATACACGCCCGAGGCCTACTTCGATGGCCCGGACATGCCACCGATCCCGGCGGATCACGCCGACGATGGGGAGTACGTCTGGCTGCGTGGGAAGAGCATCCAGGTCGCCATCCACCGGCGCACCGGCATCATCGGCGGGCTCTGGAACGCTGACGACAAACACGTCGTGCTTCGGGGCTGGGACAGGTACGTGTTCGAGACCCGCGAGGACCTGGTCGAGAGCGCGGAATACGCCGACGCCGGGCAGATGAGCCGCAAGGGCGCGGGCCTCCTGGCCTGGCAAGGCACGAACGAGGACTTGCCGGGGATTGCGCTTGAGAAGTCATACCGCATCCGCCGTGACGGCGCGGAGGAGATGCTGGAGAAGCGTTCGGAACTGACCTACACCGGTGCCCGGCCGGACCAGTTCGCTACCGTGCTATCCAACGTTGCGCTGACCGAGGCCTTCCGACGGGGCGGGTACTACGAGGGCGTCCAGACGCTATGTGACCGCACTCTTGCCGATGACGTCCACTTCAAGCGGATCATCCCCCCGAACAAGGCCGTGATGCTCTCCCACCCAGAGTCGGGCGAGACGGTGACCCAGTGCCGCTTCAAGGTGAATGACCGCTTCTGCGCGCCATATTACACGCAGCCGGCAACGGAGACGTACAACACGAGTTCCTACAACCGTTGCGGGTGGGAGGTCGGGCACGCGACTCTGAAGCTCGCGCCCGGCGTGCCACAATCGGTACACGTTCACACGGGGATGGTCGGCGACGGGAGGTTCGGCTGGGAGCGGCACTTCGTCTCGCTGCCTGACTACCGCCGCTTCGTGGCGGACCTAACGCGTCCACCGTGGATCGCTGACGTCAAGGCCGTCTTCGGGGACACCTACCACGAGCTGCTGCCAGGCATGGCTGAACGCACCGCGGAAAGACTGCTCAGCATCGTGGACGACGGGTACGTGCTGAGTCCGAGTTTCTGCTTCTGTGATACGGCCTGGGGGGACTTGCCCCTCGCCGGCGACTGCCATGATATCTTCGGCGGCGTCACTTCGGCCGAGGAGATGGAGCGCATCCTGCAGAGCCTGCATCGCCACCCGCGCTTCAAGGGCGGCCTGTACATGTGGTTGCAGAGCATCATGCCGGAGTCCGAGATCTATCAGGCGCACCCGGACTGGGCCATCGCCACCAACAAGGTCGGCGACCCGATGAGCTTCTTCCCAACGCTCAAGACGAACTTCAGCCGCATTCTCAGCGCGCCGGGCCATGAGGACTTCCTGGTGAAGCAGGTCACCGACTTCCTGCGCCGCTATACCCAGAGCTGTTGGTACCTCGACGGCGGCGCGGGGGCGGCCAATGTCATCGACTGGGAGACGCTGCGCATCTCGCAGGACTACAACGGCGAGGACTTCTGCCGGCGAACGCGCGAGGAGTTCCGACGGCATGACCCGGAGGGGCTGGTGTTCTTCAACGACGCCGAGGACCGGTTCGCCGACATCGGCTACGCCGAGATCGGCACGGGCTTCGGCCAGGACTGGCGCACCACCGCGGCCGGCATGTACCAGGTGAAGGTCCGCCAGTACTTCGACCCGCTGCGCTTGTTGTCTCCTCTCTACGTCACCCGCGCCAACAGCCTCGCCTACTTGCGGCTCTGCACCGCGCTGGGCTTGGTGCCGGCGGGGTCGGTGTCGTATGAGACGTCCGGCCTGCTGGAATATGCCCCCTACTGCAGCGCTGCCTTCGAGACGCGCGGGCTGCAGTTCTCCCCCACCCGCGTCACGCCCGACTGGCGCGTTGAGGCCGATACGCCGCTTGAGATTCACGCCCTGCGCGCGGGACGCGGCCTCGTGCTGTCGGTCGTATCCCACACTGAGACCGAAGACACGCGCGACCTACGCGCCCGGGTGCCCGCGGACGTGGCCGGGCCGGGCGAGACCGTATACGTCGCGCATCACGTGCTCAAGAACATGACCGACTACCAGGCCCCAATCAGCGACTTCGAGAGCAAGGCTGTTTCGCGCCGGGATGCCTGGGCCGCCGGCGCCGTGACCGAGTGGCGGAGCATCACCCCAGTCGAAGTGGATCCCGCGGGCTGGATCCGCATGGAGGCATCTCTGCCGCCCGGCGTGCTCAACCTGTTCACGGTCGTGCGGGAGCCGGCGTACTACTGGAGCCGCGATGGCCTGCGCGCCAACTTCCTGCTGCCGGCCGTGCGCGGTCGCGAGATCACCGCCCAGGCCCAAGGCGACTTGCTGAAGCTATCCACATCGCCCGAGACTGTACCGGTGGAGGTGCTGATGCTGGCCCCGCCGGGGGAGACTTGCGAGCGTATCGAAGTCAACGGAGCGGAGGTCGCCGGACGCCAGGTGGCGCTCCACGGCCTGAGAGGCGTGATCGTGCCGGTCGATCCATCCACGCGCCGCGAATCGATCACGGTGCGGCTCGCGGCCACCGAGACGGAAGTGGCGGCGCTTGAGTTGAGCGCGGCGTCGACGGTGGCGGCGGGCGAGAAGCTCGAAGCCGTCGTGACGGGAGCCCCGAACGGCCCGCTCTGCTACAGCGTCTGGCGGGAGGGCACGCTTGTCCACGCGGGAAGCGTTGGCGCCACCGGCGGCGATGCGCGCTTCACGGTCTCCGTGCCGGTGGTCGCCCATGATGGCGAGTACCGTCTCCAGGCAGGGGCTGACCTCACGACAGAGGCCTTCTTCACCATCACCGGCCACCAGCAGGCCGAGCAGGTCGCGTCCTACTGGCCACCAATGGAGCCGTCCGAGGAGACCACGGAGGTCGATCTCGAGCGCGAGGGCGTGAGCATCATCTCTTCCGGTCTGGGCAGCGTCGCCGGGGGACGTCCGACGGTGGACCCGGAGACGCTCACGCTCCGGACCGAGATGCCCGACGAAACGCAGCGCTACTACAACCGTGCCCACGCGGGGCTGGAGCTGAACGGGCTAACCTCAGCGACCATCCGGGTTGACCACAACATGGTCCCCCAGCAGGGACTCTACCCGGCGCGCCACGTGCTGCTTGAGGGGGCGGCCAACCCCTTCATCGGCTTCTTCGTGGACTACGCCACGCCGGCGGGATACACCCGTCGCGTCGCGTTTTCACTGGGGCAGATGAGCTTCAAGCGCGAGAACGCCCTTCCCGGATGGGGAGCCGCGCGCGCCCCGGAGCGCTTCCTGCACCTGCCGGCGACCATCTTCACGGGCGAGAAGATCGAGGGGCGTCTCGACTTCCAGCCGTGGGCGCCGCCGGACTGGGACGGGCGGCTCTGGATCACGCTGGCGATGGACGATGTCTTCCGCAGCCGCTGGATCAGCCTGCAACTGGTCGCCCTCAACCCGTCGGCGGAGACCCCAAGCGTCACGGTCGAGGACATGCTGGCCGCGGCGGCCCAGCCACAGGACCAGACCATCACCGCCGTGACCTTTGCCGGCGCTCCCGAGGTGGATGGGCGACTGGACGACGAAGTGTGGGGGCAGGCTCCGCCTGTGGGCGATTTCTACATCGTGCAGAAGCAGGGGCGGCGCGCATCGCAGGCCACGGAAGTGCGGATGGGGTATGACGACCGCTTCCTCTACTTGGGCCTGACATGCCTGGAGACCGAGAAGAACGGCTTCAGTGTCACCAGCGGGGCTAAGGGCAGACCGTGGTGGGACGACGGCATCGAGTTCACCCTATCCCCGGCGGCCTGGAACGGACGCTATCTCCATGCCATCGTAAGCGCGGACGCCGTCACCTACGAGGAGACCTCCGATGCCGCGCGGGAGAAGGTCGAGAAAGGCACCGTGGCCCTGCAGTGCCATGCCCACAAGCTCCCAGGGCGCTTCACTGTCGAGGTCGCCGTGCCCCTGGGCGCCGGTGGTCTCCCCGCGCCGCAACCGGGCGAGGAGTGGCAAGCCCAATTCATGCGGACGCGCGTCGACCCGACGGGCACGCGCGAGTTCAACACGTGGACCATCTCCGAGGGCTACCATGACGCCAACGCCTTCGGCAAGCTCGTCTTCGAGTGAGGATCGCGACCTGCGGACAACACGATTCCGAAGGAGCAAGACGACATGCGCAAGGTAGTGGCGTTCGACGGTCGGGGCGCGATTCTCGTGCTCGAGCAACCCATCCCAGAGCCGGGCCCGGGAGAGATCCTGCTGGAGGTGCGAGCCTCCATGATCAGCCCCGGCACGGAGATGGCCGGCGTGGTGTGGCGCCGCGAGAACCCAAGCGATGCCGAGACCATCCCGTTCGGCTACCAGAACGCGGGAGACGTCCTCGCCGTCGGGGAGGGCGTCACGCGGTGGCGGGTAGGAGACAAGCTGGCTTGCATGGGCATTGACGACGCCCTGCACGCGACCCACTCCATCATCCCCGTCAACCTCTGCGTCCCCATTCCAGAAGGGGTCTCATACGAGGAAGCCGCGTCAGCGCACATCGGGGCGACCGCGCTTCATGCCGTTCGCCGGGCGGAGCTACAGATCAGCGAGTTCATGGTGGTCGTTGGGCTTGGCATCGTGGGCCAGTTTGTCGCGCAACTGGCGCGCCTGAGTGGCGCCTACGTCATGGGACTCGATCGTCTGGCCTCGCGGCTGGAAGTCGCCCGTCAACTCGGCGCTGACCGCGTCGTCAATGGGACCGAGGAAGATGTCCTGGCGGCGGGCCGGGAGTTCTCGCGGGGCTATGGGCTCGACTGCGGCATCCTGGCATTCGGGGGCGAGGGCACGGAGGTCTTCCAGCAGGTTGTGGCAATGCTGAAAGTCTCGCCCGACACCCACCAAATGGGGCGCGTGGTAATCGTCGGCGGGACCGAGATCACCCACCGCTTTGCCGCTTCGCTGGGGAACGTGGACGTGCGAAGCGCGGCCCGGACAGGGCCGGGATTCCTCGACCCGGATTACGAACATGGCCGGGACTACCCCCCAGTCTTCGTGCCCTGGACGACGCAGCGGAACTTGGAGGAGATCCTGCTCCTGACGGCCGCCGGGCGCCTGGAGATTCTCCCGTTCATCACCCACCGCTTCCCGATCGACGAGGCGCCAGCCGCCTGCGACATCCTGATCGAACATCCTGAGCAAGCCATCGGCGTCGTACTCACAATGGACTGACACGCGGGAAGGACGAGAGGAAGGCAGCATGAGAACGCGCATCGTCGCCTTCACGAGGCTCGTCGGGGTTGCCGCGCTGGCGGCCCTGTTGGGTCCAGCCGCCGCCCTGCACGCGGATGATGGGCCATCCAGGAACGCCATCTTCAACGGCGCTTTCGTCGAAGGGGTGACGGCATACGGCGTGTTGGGGCCCGGCTATAAGGGTGCCGCCCTTTCCGCTGACAAGTCGCAGCATGCGCAAGACCTTGTCACCGAGCTGATCGTCACATCCCCCGGCATGGAGCGGACTTTCACGGTCTACAGCACGTACCTGCTGCAGGTTCAGCCGGACCGGGAATATGAGGTGCTGCTGCAGGCGTCAGGGACGGGGCACTTCGCCTTCGGCGCCTTCGAATATGATGAGAACGACCACCACATCGGCAACAACTACTCCGAACGGTACGTGCTCTCCCCCGAGTTCGAGCAATTCTCCTTCACCTACAGGCCCTCGAAGAACGCGACCGGCATCCGCCCATCCATCGTGTTCTTGGAGGCCCCCGACGGCACGCCGATGGATGTGAACGCGCGCCTCCGGAGCTTCGAGATGCCGGTTCCCGCCGACGAGTTCAGCGCCATGTGTGAGAGCTGGCCCGACTATGCGAAGGACGACGCTCTCGCCTCCTACGAG
This sequence comes from uncultured Armatimonadia bacterium, assembly GCA_964555935.1. Classification (GTDB taxonomy): domain Bacteria; phylum Armatimonadota; class Zipacnadia; order Zipacnadales; family VGFC01; genus CAZKUN01. Next base: position 12,256 of record CAZKUN010000204.1, read on the forward strand.
GGGTTCTCGGACGCGGAACTCGCGGAGCTTCGAGAGATCGCCGAAGCCGATAGCGTTCTGCCGCCCTACAAGCCGATCGTCATGGAAAAGCCAGGCGATTTCACCCTCACCACTTCGCGCGTTCAGTTCGGCAAGTCGGTTCTTCCGCGGCGCATCTCGGTGTTAGGGCAAGACATCCTGGCCAGGCCGATGGAACTCGCCGTCGAGTATGACGACGGGACGCGACTGCGTCTTGATGGGACGAAACCCACCACTCGCGCCACCGGCCAGGAAGTGGTCATGCGCCAGCAGGCCCGCGCCGGCGGCAAGCAGGCGACGGTTAGTCTGCAGATGCACTACGACGCCGTCTTGGTCTACACCATCAGCTTCCCGAAGGACCCGGGCGCAACCATCACGAGCGCGACCCTCACCATTCCCATCCTGCCCGAGGTCGCGCGGTACATCCGTTACGACAGGTCGGCCCCTCCTGGCGCGAGCGGTTCTGACGAGTGGGTGTTCGGCTACGGGCCGCTTCCGGATGAAGGGGAGAAGACCGAGACGAAGGCCGTCATTGGCAGCGCGCACATGGGCGAGGGCAATGCGAATGACTGGAAGCCCGACATTCCCGGTGCTGACGGCCTGATCTGGGAATGGAAACGCGGCTTCCCGCAGATGCTGTGGATCGGGGACGAAGCCCGAGGTCTCAGCCTCATGAGCCTGAGCACGCAAGGCTACTCGGCGGGTGAAGACGACGCCACCGTACGGCTGGTCCGCAAGGACAATGAGGTCGCTCTGACGTACCGGTTCATCACCGACGACGTGCGTCTGAGCGAGGCGCGCCAGATGCAGTTCGCGCTGCAGATCATGCCACCGAAACCTGTCCGCGAGGACTGGTTCTCATCCAGGTACAACGCCATGTTCCCCAGCTATCAGGAGATCGTGGACAAGGGCTTGGCTGTCTTTGAGGAACATAAGACTCCCGACGTAGCCCAGGGCGAGCCCCCCCCGTATACCACCGTCTATGAGGTCATCAGGACGGGAGTGTCGCCGCGAGTATGGGAACGGCGCGACCACCGCAAGTACCGAGACATCGGGTTCTTGTGGTACGTCCTGTGGAGTGAGGGATCCCGCGGCGCTGGGCTGCCGGTCGGAGGGTGCTCCACGCCGCTGGTGGGACATCCGGAGCGACTGTCCAAACTGGTCAAGTACTCCGAGCTTTACGGCCATCGGGGGTTGCCCTATTTCGCGGCCACCCATATTGCCGCCGAGGATCCGGCCGGCTACTACTACGTGGAGAAGCAGGATGAGTGGACACACCATCCTCGCATCGCTCGGCCGCCTTACCTGCGGCCCACCTGCCCCAAGAGCATGTTCTCAGCCTACATCGCGCGGGGAATCGGCAAACTCATAGACGACTACGACATCGCGGGCGTCTACTTCGATAACTGCGCCCCGCAGCTATGCCAAAACACCAAGCACGGGTGCGGGTATGTGGATGACGAGGGCGATCTGCAGCCGACGCTCCCGCTCCTCGGCTTCAGGCAGCTCTTCATGATGGTGCGCCGCGAGTTCGTCAAGCGAGGCAAGGAGCCGTTCATCCTGACCCATGCCGGCATGTACCCCGCATCGGTCTCGTTCATTGACGCCGAGTTGCAGGGAGAGGGCTCGTACGGGTCGGACCACACGGAGATGATGTCCCTTGGTGAGTGGCGGGCGCGGTGGCTCGGCCCGAACCAATTCGGCGTCCAGAACACCTACCTCCCCGCCTTCGGCTATGGCCTCGGCCCGGACGTCGACCGGGCTGAGCAGGAAGTGATCGGCACGCCGCGCTTGCTGGCCGTGAGCCTGCTCCACGGGACCCCCGTGTGGACCCAGTACGTCGACACGCCGCTCGTACATAAGGTCTGGACCGTGCTCGATGAGTTGGATGAGCCGGATGTTGCCTTCATTCCCTACTGGGAGTGGCAAGCGATCAACGACGCGCTGAACGCCGAAGGCGTATATGCCACCGCCTACAGCGGCGAAGACCGCCTCCTGCTAGTGCTGTCGAATCTCTCCGCCAGCGAGCGCGAAATCGCGCTTCCGCTGTCAGAGATCAGAGCGAAGAACGGGGCTCTGAATCAGGTCGTCGACAACATGCATGACTTGCCCGTGCGCGTTGACGGCGATGTGGTGACGTGCGTGGTTGGTGCGAAGAACTTCCGGTTGATCAGCTTCACCAGGTAACGGAGCAGGCCATGGCCAAGAGAGCTGGCCTCACGGCACTAGGGCTGATGGGGCTCTTAGCAGGGCGACTCGCGTTTCCCGGTTGCTCCCATGCCGGAGAGGCGGCCCCTCGGGAGGGCGCCCCACACACGAATTCAGTAGGCATGGAACTGGCGTGGGTCCCGGCCGGCTACTGGGTGGGCAAGCATGAGGTGACGCAGAAGCAATACGTGGCTGTCATGGCGACCAACCCAAGCCGCTGGATCGGTGACAGGAGGCCCGTCGAAAACACAGACTGGAAAGAGGCCACCAGGTTCTGCGAGCAACTCACCGCGCGCGAGCGGGCCGCCGGCGGTCTGCCCGGTGGCTGGCAGTACGGTCTGCCCACGGAGAAGCAGTGGGAGTACTTCGTCGGGGACGCCAGCCTCGAAGACATGGTCCACGCGAGATGGGATGGGCTGGTCCCTCTGGGCACGATGCCCGTGGAGTCCAGGCCTCCGAACAGGTATGGGTTGCACGACGTGCGCGGGAATGTCTGGGAATGGTGCAGCGATTGGTGGGACCCGAAGAGAAACGAGAAGGTGCTGCGCGGAGGGTCGTGGGACCTGGTGCATCCGGCCGACCTGGAGGCATCATACCGTCCGGTCAGCGCCGCAGTGGGCCGAGATGGCAACATCGGGTTCCGCATTGTGCTGCAGAAGGAACAGAGACCGAGATAGAACATCCGTGATAGGGGCTCCACATGACTGCCTGGACACGCCGCCTCATCGCTCTGTTTGCCGCTGCGGTGCCTGCTATCGCTTGCGCGTGGGCGCCTCGCCTGAGTTCGGCTCAGGCCATGGACCGGAACTGGATCAACGTCCGCTCCTTCGAGGATCGAGTGGTCGACCTCGGCACCGAGACCGAAGACTGGCAACCCGCTTTCATGGAGGCCGCTCGGGTCGCGAAGGAATCTGGGCGCCCCGTGTACGTGCCCGCGGGAGTGTTCAAGATCCGCAGCGCCATCGACGTCCCGTACGTGGAGGATCCCCAGGAGACGCCGGTGGGACACGGGTATCCGCTGCGAATCATCGGCGGGGGGCAATGGCGCTCGATGATCCAGCAGATGGACGACAGCGCCAACATCCTCAACTGGTCCGGTCCGACCTACGAGAAGAGCCTGGCTCGCGGCAGCATCAAGGACATCTGCCTCGTGGGCGGGGCGACGGCACTCAACATCAAGTGGCACAACAACTTCACCATGGACACGTGCTACATCCACGGCGCGCATGAGTACGGGGTGTACGCCGAAGGGTGGAGCAGCCAGTTCCTCAACACAACCATCCGCTGGTGCTTCAACGTCGGCCTCTACGGTGGCGCGCACTTCAACAACATCACGATCCGGGACGGGTATTACAGCCGCTGTGGCGTGGGCATATACCTCAATGGAGGGTACGGCGTGCGCGTCGACGGCGTCGGCATGGAGGTCTGCGCCAACAGCGCCATCGTCGCTCGGATGATGAAGAAGCTCGCCATCACGGGGTGTTACTTCGAGGGCAACGGCGCGGCTGTCCCGGAGTACATCGAACGTGGCCCCACGTATCCTGGCCAGATCTACCTCGGGTACGCCAACCGATCGGTGACCATCTCCGACTGCATCCTGCGAGTCAACGTGTCCGAGACCGGTGGACTGATTGCGATCACCCACTGCACCGACGGGAGAATCAGCGACAACTTGCTCCAAATCCGCGGACAAGAGGTCGGCGTGCTGCTCCGTTCACATGCTCAGATCGGGGCCGAGATTCCGAATCATGTGGTCCGGCTTGTCGTGGAGGACAACCACTATGTGTTCGAGGCCGATCAGGCCGAGGAGCCGCTGAAGGTCTGGTATGGCGAGGAGTCGCCAGGCCTGCTTGAGAAGGCGCTCGAGCGCGGGTGCGAGTTCGAGGAGCACGAAGCGAACACGCGCGAGGGAATCGTGACGAACGCGCCCGATCCGTAGGCGCGTCGCCTCGAGGAGACACGTTCATGACCGGCACGATCCGCGCGGCGCTGGCGGCGCTGCTCGTTCTGACGGCAGCGGCCGGGGCGGCCGATGAGGC
>CAZKUN010000205.1:0-16485 GCA_964555935.1 uncultured Armatimonadia bacterium
CCATCGCCCTGGTGTACTATGACCGGACACCACAAGTGCTGAGCGAGTCAGTCTTCGCGATCGACAAGGACACCCAGGCCGAATCTTGGCGTCACGAATCCGGCGCCATTCTCAACAGCACCATCGCTATCAGCGAGGGCCGCGTCTACCTCGTTGAGGCGCGGGGCGACGCGCTTGATGCATCCGGCGGACGCGCGAGCGTCGACAGCATCTACGCAAACGATGCTCACATCGTCGCTCTGAGCGCCCGCACCGGCAAAGTGGTCTTTGACCATCCCGTCAGCCACGGCTTCGAGAATTCAACCCACCTGAGCGTGGCCGATGGCATCGTGCTTGTCGCGGGCTCGCGCAACGAGGCCAACCATGCCTGGTACAATCTCATCGGGCATAGCGCAGCCACTGGCGAAGAGATCTGGCGGGCGACGTATGACAGCGGCCTCGCCGTCGGCGGAAGCCATGGCGAGCAGGACCAGCATCCCGTCATCGTCGGCGGAACCATCTACACGCGACCGTTCGCATTCGATCTGCAGACAGGCGAGCAAGAGGAGTTCCGCTTCGATCGCGGCGCCCATGGCTGCGGGGGCATCTCAGGATCGGCGCGCTACCTCTACGGGCGCGGCGGCAACCCCAGGCGCTACGATCTGGGGGCCGACAGCACTAGCGGCGAGCCGCTCACCCACACAACGCGACCGGGGTGTTGGCTCAACGTCCTCGCGGCGGGCGGAATGGTCCTGATACCGGAATCCAGCTCAGGCTGCACCTGCGGATTCGCCGTGCAGACCTCCCTCGCCCTGGCGCCGACAGACAGCGCCGGCTCGGCCGACTAAACTCCTATCCCTGGAGGCGTCACCACCCATGCTACCGACCCACATCACCCCCGCCATCCTCGCAATTGCCGCCTTGGCCGCGCTCCTTTGCGCCGGTGCCAAGGCCGACGATTCCCGCCCCAATCTCAAAGCCGCCTCCTTCACCGACGTCACGCTGACTGACCAGTTCTGGTCCAAACGACTGGAGATCAACCGCACGGTGACGCTGCGCCACGCGATCAAGGAGAGCTACGACACCGGCCGGATCGGCAACTTCGAGAAAGCCGGCGGGCTGGCTGACGGCGAGTTCGAGGGCATCTACTTCAACGATTCCGACGTCTACAAGCTCCTCGAGGGCGCGGCCTACATCCTCGCCGAGCACCCCGATCCCCAGCTCGATTCGCAGATCGATGAGATCATCGCCAAGATGGCCGCCGCCCAGGAAGACAGCGGCTACCTCAACACCTACTACACGCTCGTCGAGCCCGGCAACAAGTGGACCGATCTCCCCGTCCGCCACGAGCTTTATTGCGCGGGTCATCTCTTCGAGGCCGCCGTCGCGCACCACCAGGCCCCGGGCAAGACCAACCTGCTCGATGTCGCCACGAAGTTCGCCGACCACATCGACGACGTCTTCGGCGACGACGCCCTCGTCGGCGTCCCCGGCCACGAGGAGATCGAACTCGCCCTCGTCAAACTGGCCGACGCGACCGGCGAGCAGCGCTACTTCGACCTCGCCAAGTTCTTCGTCGACAAGCGCGGCTACTCCGACCGCGACTACTGCCAGGACCACATCCCCGTCCGCGAGCAGACCGAGCCCGTCGGCCATGCCGTCCGGGCCATGTACCTCTACGCCGCGATGGCCGATGTCGCCGCCCGCACGGGCGACGAGCCCATTTTCGCCGCTCTGGATCGGCTCTGGGAGGACCTCACCACGCGCCGCATGTACATCACCGGCGGCGTGGGTCCATCATCACACAACGAGGGCTTCACCACCGCCTACGATCTGCCCAACGACTCCGCCTATGCCGAAACCTGCGCCGCCATCGGCCTCATCATCTGGGCCCAACGCATGGGACTGATCTACGGCGACGCCCAGTACGTAGACGTGCTCGAGCAGGCGCTCTACAACGGCATGATCTCGGGCGTCTCGATGGAAGGGGACAAGTTCTTCTACGTCAACCCGCTGGCCAGCCGCGGCCGCCACCATCGCCAGGCCTGGTTCGGCTGCGCTTGCTGCCCGCCCAACGTCCTGCGACTCCTGCCCCAGGTCGGCAGCTATATCTACGCATCCTCGCCCGAGGGCGTGTGGGTCAATCTGTACGCCAGCAACGAGGCGACGGTCGCTGTCGGCGACTCCTCCGTCACGCTCACCCAGACCACTGACTACCCCTGGGATGGCGACGTCACGTTGACGGTTGATCCTGACGAAGCCTCGGAATTCGCCCTGAATCTTCGCGTCCCCGGCTGGTGCGAGAGCGGCAAGCTGAAGCTCAACGGCGACACGCTCAATGTCACTCCCGGCCCCACGGGCTACGTCACGGTGCGGCGAACCTGGGAGTCCGGCGACGAGGTGAAACTCAAACTCGACATGCCCGTTCGACGCGTCAGCGCGCACCCGAGTGTCGAAGCCAACCTCGGCCGCGTGGCGCTGATGCGCGGTCCGATAGTCTACTGTCTCGAAGCCGCCGATAACTCGGGCGCTGTCCGCGATATCGCGTTGCCCCGCAAGGCCAAACTCAAGGCCAAGTTCTCGCCCGATCTCCTTGGCGGCGTCATGACCCTCCGCGGCGAGGCCAGGCGACGAGCCCCGGGCGAGTGGGATGAGACCCTCTACCAGACCGTGCCCCATGACGAGAAGATCGACATCGTCGCCATTCCCTATTACGCGTGGGACCACCGCGAGCCCGGTGAGATGCTCGTCTGGATCCCGGAGATGACCGCCCTCGCCGAGCTGAAGCTCCCGCCCACCGCGGCGCAGGAAGCTGTCGTCACCGCCTCCCACTGCCACGCGCAAGACGCCGTCGCCGCCGTCAGCAATGGCGCGGAGCCAACCAGTTCAGCCGACGTCGATATCCCGCGCTTCACCTGGTGGGATCACCGGGGCACGCGCGAGTGGGTCAGGCTCACATTCGACGCCCCCATGCGCGTCTCGGCCGCCGAGGTCTACTGGTTCGATGACACCGATTTCGGCCAGTGCCGCGTGCCCGCCTCATGGGTGATTGAGTACATGGACGGCGATGAATGGAAGCCCGTCGAGGGCGCCTCGGACTACGGCGTCGCGAAGGACGCCTTCAATCGCGTGACCTTCGACGGGGTCGAGACCACGGCGATCCAGATCTGCGTCCAGCTTCAATATGACATGTCCGGCGGCATCCTTGAGTGGCGCCTGCCGGGAGCGAAGTAGACAAAGGAGTTCCAGATGCCGGAGAGAGACCTGCCCAAAGAGATCACCGCTGACCGCGACGTTCTCGCGGCCGTTCAGCACGCCCAAGCCCACCTGGAGTGTGCGCGCGAGGACCGCGATATCCCCGGACTGTCGTCCGCCATTGTCATCGATGGCGAGACAGCCTGGTCCGGCGGATTCGGATCGGCCGACGCGGCCTCCGAGCGCCCGGCGGACGCCGACTCCGTCTACCCCCTCGCGTCCATCACCAAGGTCGTCACCAGCACGGCCCTCATGCGCCTCCGCGACGAGGGCAAGCTACAACTCGACGATCCTCTCAGCAAGCACATCGGCGAGCTTCCCGTTCAGCGCCCGTCCGACGACACGCCCGATCCGACGCTCCGCCAGATCGCCTCGCACGTGTCCGGCTTCCAGCGAGAGACATCCACCGATGCCTGGGATACCCTCGTCTTCCCAGACATCGATCAGGTCCTGGCCGCCCTCGGCGAGTGCTCGCTCATCATCCCGCCGCTCACCGAGCACAAGTACTCCAACCTCGCCTACGCGTTGCTCGGGCATGTCGTGTCCCTCGCCGCCGGCAAGCCGTATGACGACTACGTGACCGAGACCATCCTCCAGCCGCTCGGTATGACTGGCAGTACCTTCGCGCCTGCGGGCGACCGGCCCGTGACATGCTACCCGTGGTGCGACGAGGACGGGCCCGGCGACCCCTCCCCGCCCATTGAAATCGGATGCTTCGCACCGGTCGGAGGGCTCTGCGCCAGCGTCACCGACATCGCCAAGTTCGCCTCGTTCCACATGGGCTGTCCCGAGAACGCAGGCATCCTCGCCCCGCCCTCGGTCAAGGAGATGCAGACGGTGCAATGGGTCCATCCGGACTGGTCGGGCGGTCACGCCATCGGGTGGGGAGTCTGCCGCGTCGGCGGGAAGTGTGCGATCGGGCATTCCGGTGGTCTGCCGGGGCTGTCGACCGACTTGAGGGTCATCCGTGAACTATCGCTATCGGTCGCCGTCTTCACCAACGGCGGCGGCGCGGCCACCGCCATCGGGACCGAGGTCCTCGACATCCTCATCCCGGTCGTCGAGCGCGCGCGCAAACGCCGCAAGCCCAAAGCGCCCAAAACTGCTCCCGACGAGTGGCGCGTCTACGAGGGCGAGTACCAGTCGACCATGGGCAACGACAAGCTCGCCGTGCTAGCCGTCGACGGAAAGCTGCTCCTTCGCGCCGTCGATGGGCCGCTGTCTGAAGCCGTCCCGCTAAAGCCCACCGACGCCGACCACACCTTCACGATCACCGGCGGCGGTAGCAAGGGCGAGGCGACCATCTTCACCCTCGACGAGAGCGGCGCCGTCACCAAGCTCCAGGTCGGCGGCTACTTCTACCGACGCGCCTGAGCAAGCTACGCAACGTCGGCTTCGTCCACTCCCGTAATGATGGGAGGCGCCGTCGCCATCAACGCGGCTTCGCGAACGCCACGTGCCGCGAGGAAACCGAACACCACCGCCCACCCGATGCTCGACGTCAGGGCCGACAGCCACCCGTCGGCGATGCCGATCCCCATGATCGGGCTGAGCGCGCCCACCGACGTCGCGAAAGACTCGTCGTACGACACCGCCAGGATCCCGGCGGCCGCCAGGGGCAGGCCCCAAGCCACGAACAGGAACAACGCGAAGTAATGCTGGGCCGCCCGAGGGTATTTTAGGACGGCGAACTGCAGAGCCCAGCCGAAGTAAGCCGTGACACACGTCCCGATGACCACCGACAGGATGGCGTCCGTCGGTCTCGTGTACAGTTCCACCTCCGTCACCCACGCCATCGTACCCGTCACCACTACGACCCCGCACAAGGCGCCCACCGACGCCCAGTTTGCCGCCGCGTCGTCCCACCACGATGCGCCTGATCGCTCCGCCTTCCTCGCCCGTCGGACGCCTTTGGCGAAGGCTCCCGCACTGGGCGTGCTCGCGGCGCACATCGCAACGCCAATCAGCACCGACCCGTAGACTGCGGCCGCCGTGCGGTATTCCAACCCGAACGCGCTCCACACATCGCCCAGTATCAGGAAGCTCGCGATGGCGTGGACCACAACCGCCATGGGCTTTGAAAACGGCGCCGAAGTTTCCCGTCGCACGCATCTCACCGCCGCGACGAGAACGAACGCGACTAGCGGCACGAGGTGGAGCAACGTCAGCAAGAACGGGCTCGCCTCGAGTCCGAAAAACTCGACGCGATACGAAAGCTCCGTCCCCGCGGCGAAGACTTGCCTGCACGTTGGCACAATGGTCACGAGCCCCACGTGATCCACTGCGCTGCCCACGTGTACGATGGCGACAAGCGCGACGATCCACTTGCCGACACCGCGAGGCTTCGGGGCCGACAACGCCGCCAAGGCCGCCACGGAGTGGTACAGCAGTGACGCCGCGACGAGCACCACGAGCACCGCGCAAAAACCAAGGAAACCCGGCGACCCCATCAACACGCAGATAAGCGAGAACGGCAGCGTGTACGCCACGAGAACGTACTCGCGGATCGGCGCGCCCAGGATGAAGCCGATCACCGTCGCGAGGGGTGGTTCGGGCGCGATTCTGTGGAAGTCCAGCACGCCGCTGTCGCGAGCACGCTCGACGGCCGTGGCGACTTCAGACGTGCCAACGAGGAACAGCAGGAAGCTCTGCAGGACAACCAGCGCCCAAAACGCGTAGCCGTTGGTCAGGCTGTCTGTGGAGCTCGCCCACCACATGATGAAGCAGCAAGTGATGAGCACCGCCAGAACGGACGGCACCAGATGCTGGCGTCGCAGACGCGACCAACGGTGCTTGACCAGCAGCGGGTTGCGCCACAGGGCCATGTCGAGCCTCATCTAAGACACCTCCTGAGCGCCGACCTCGAGGAAGATCGCCTCGAGATCCCTCTGCTTCCGCGCGAATGATGAAACGCGGGCGCCCCCGGCTATCAGCGCCGCCAAGAGATCGCTCGCGTCTGCCTCGTCGCCGCCGAAACTGAAGCTGGCCCGGTTCCCCTCCACGCGTGCCTCGCCCGCCAGCGGGTTGGCGGCGGCGATGGCGACTATTGCCTCTGCCCCCGAGACCACCTCCAGCGTGATCTCCGCGTCGCCAAAGAGCTCCGTCGCAACGGTGTCGACCTCCCCGCTCGCCACCAGCTTGCCCCTCTCCATGATCCCGATCGACGTGCAGAACTCAGAAAGCTCCGAGAGGATGTGAGACGAGATGACGACCGTCTTGCCATCCGCCCCTTGCTGCCGCACGATGTCTTTCAGCAGCGCGCGGCCGTACGGGTCGAGGCCGCTCGCCGGTTCATCCAGCAGCAATACCCGCGGGTCGGGGAGGAGCGTCTTGGCTAGCATCAGACGCTGCTTCATCCCCCGCGACAGGCCGGCGGTGAGCGTGTCTCGCTTCTCCGCCAGGCCCACCTGCTCGATGGACCGTTCGGTGGTCTCAGCGCGGGTGGCTTCCGGCACCATGTAGCTCGCGGCGAACAGATCGAGGAACTCCCAAACGGTGAGGTCGTCATACGTCGGAGCCGAATCGGGCATGAAGCCGATCACTCGGGTGGCCTCGGCCCGATGCTCGTCAATATCAATCCCGTCGATGAGCACCTCGCCATACGTCGGCTCTACGAGCCCAACGAAGGCCCTGAGGGCTGAGGTCTTCCCGGCCCCGTTCGGACCGACCAGGCCGTAGACCTCACCGGCGCCAATCTCCAGCGACAGATCATCAACCGCGCGCACGTCATCGTAATCAACCCGGAGGTTACTGACTCTGATCACGCCTGCTCCCCCTCTCGCCTCACGCTCTGGCCGACACCCTTACGTTCTCATGCGTTCGCACCCAACGCGTGGCCTTCCTGCCAGACGCAAAGGCGCCCGGGAGGTCAAGCCTCCCGGGCGCCTTGATTGTCAAACACATGCAACCCAACGAAATGCAATGCCGGCTGCGGGCTAGTCCAGCGCCCCGACCGCCCACACTAACTCCTCGGGCTTGGCGCGATCATTGAACGCCGTGCCCACGTCCTGGTATCGCAGGACGCCCTCCGCATCCGTCACGAACGCGCCCGGCACGTTGACCCACTCGTTGTGCACCACAAGCTGCTGCGCGACGCCGTACTGGCTACACGCCCATCCCATCGGATCGGCGAGGAAGATGAAATCCTCATGCCCAAGTTTCTCTTCCCACTGCGCCACGCGGAACGACTCCTGAGCGACGATGACGATGACTGTTGCGCCCTTTGCGCGGAAGTCATCCGCGCGCTTTGCCAGCTCCCCGAGCTGGTTTGAGCAGATGGGTCACCAGTCCGCTAGCTGAAACAGCGTCACAACCGGTTTCCCCCGGAAGGACGATAGCTTCACTAGCTCGCCTTGGCCATTCAGCAGTTCGATCTCCGGCGACGGCTCGCCGACAGCCGGCGTTGCCAGCGCGTCGAAGTCCGCCATCGACTTCACCGCGTCCCGCAAGCTCGTGCCGGCGGGGGGGGGGCGTCCACCAGGCGCTCCTTCGCAACATGCGCCGCGTAAGCGACGTTGCGATCCTCGCCGTTCTCGGCCGCGGTCAGCACGTCGAGCGCCGACTCATCGCCAAGCCTCCCGAGCGCCTCGACCACATACACGCGCACCATGCCATCAGGATCGGCGGCGGCCGATTTCAGCGGCTCCAGAGCGGCCAGTTCGCCGATGCATCCCAGGCACTGCGCCGCCAGGCCTCGCACGTGTCGATTCTCGTCCGTGAGCGCCGCGATCAGCTCATCGACCGGCGCCGGCGCCATCCCGACCAGCGCGTGTTGCGTGCGGATTCGAAGCCGCCACGCATCCTCCGCCGGATCCGGCTTAGCCATCTTCGCGCGACTGTCCCAATCGATCACCCGGAACGCGTCGAGCAACTCGGTCGCCGTTGGGGCGTCGTCCTGCGCCCATCCACCGGCGCAGACCATCAGGGCAATTCCAAGCAATGCCACCCATCTCATGATTGGTACCCTCGGGTGTGTATAGTCCATCGCCTACTTCTCAACCACCACGCGAAATCCCACGTTGTACACTGCCATGAACGGCACGTAGCTCAACCGAAATGCCGACCGGCACCGTCGCGGCAGATCGTCCCACGATCCTCCCCGCACCACCTTCGGCCCATCGCCATCCGCTCCCGCGTGCGGGTACGGGGCGTAAGTCGTCTGGGTCCACTCGCAGACATTCCCATGCATGTCGTGCAGGCCAAACGCGTTCGCCGCATACGTCCCCACCGGCGCCGACGCCACGTGGCCATCGTTCTTGCTGTTGTCGCGAACGGTCCACGGTTTCAGCCGTCCCAGATTCTGGTCCGCCGAGTTCGCGTGCTCCGCGATGCTCGCCTCGTCACCAAAGCTGAACGCGCCGTCCGTCCCCGCCCGGCACGAGTACTCCCACTCCGCCTCTGTCGGCAGTCGAAAGGTCTTGCCCAGTCTCTCCCCCAGCCACTCGCAGAACTCGTTCGCCCGCTCCCAGCTGACCCGCACCACCGGCATCTCAGGCGCGTTGATCGCGACTCCCGGCCCGACGCGGTCCTTGCCATGCGTGTCCATCCAGCCCGACTCGTGCTCTGCGTCAAAACACGCGTACTGCTGGTTCGTGATCTCAAACTTGCCCAGCAGGAAAGCGCTCTCGATCTTCACAACGCTCGCCGGCCCCTCGTCGCCGTCCAGCGGCGATTCATCCTCGGGCGCGCCCATCGTGAATTCGCCGGCGGGAATCTCAACCAGCGCCAGGCTCACGCCGTCACAGACCTCAACGGTCTGCTCGGCCTGCGCCATGGCCGCCAACGGCAGTGCGGCGGCCAATAGAATGAAGAGGGCTCTCCTCACCGTCAGCCCCCTCTCCGCTGAGAGAGCGCCCCGCGACACTCCGCGTCGGCCTCGCGGACGATCTCGCGCCGGTTCACCAAATCATCCGGCGCCACCTGACGCGTGACTTCCTGCCAGGAACCGTGATACGGCACGTTCAGGTCGATCCACGTGCTGAGCCGGTCCCACTCCTCATCCGTCAGCTCAACATCCTCGTGCCCCTTCCGGAGCATCTGCACGAGCTTGCTGGTCGACGCGTGAAACTCCATCGGCGGCAGCAAGTGAATATCCGATTCCAGCCCCGCGCGCCGCACGTACGGATGCAGCGAGCTATAGGCGATGCTATACCGGTGATCCGGCTTCGCGTCTATCCCGCGCAAGTCCACCCGATGCGTCTCATCGTGACATGTCACGCACTTGCCCGTCAGGATCGGCTGCACCTCATCCTCAAACCGGAACGGTCGCGCCGCGCCATACCACGGCTCGATCTCGCTGATGCCGGCCTTCGTGGCCATCGTCGCCGCGGGCGCGGGCGCGGCGCCGCGCGCCTCGTGACAACCCACGCACGCAACGTGCTCGCCAGGCATCGCCGTGAACCAGCTTCGCATCTGCTGATACGCCATGTTGTCTTCATCGATCGGCTGGACCGCGATCGGCGTGTTGGCCGGGATACTGAATAGGGCCGAGCCGTCCTCATGTACCGGCACGGTTCCCCAGATCTTCTTCACATCCCACGTGCCGTCGTGGCTCACCCCATAGTGGTCGCCATTGCCCCAGTAGCGGTAGATCGGCTCGACGATCCGCAGCTTCTTGATCGTCCCGCGAGGCACGCCCGCGAGGCCCGGACCGCTGTAGATGTCCTCCAGCCGGACCACCGCGTCATCCCGCGAGTAATCGACGCGCGACGGCATCACCCTCGGCTTTGCCCGCGCGCGCAGCGGGATCGGCTCGAAGAGATTCACGCCCGGCTCGGTGTGGATCGGCACGAGGTTGTCGTAGACATCCAGCAGGTAGATCCCCCAGCTCGCGCTCGGGCCGGGCTTGCATGAGACGATGAAGTACTTATCGCTCAGCGGGTGAGGCATTACAAACTGCGGCCACTGGCCCGTGGCGTACTGATCGATGATCAGCTCCTCGGGCTTGCGGTGGCGCTGCGGCAGGATCTGCACCACGCCCTCCGCGCCCTTGAAGCCCTGCGCCACATCGACGATCGCCACCTCACCCATGCGCGCGTTGCCATGGTGCCCGGAGACAACGCTCACCACGCGCGTGGGGCTATTCGGGATCGGCGTCGAGTAGAAGATCGAGTTCGGGAAGTAGCTATTCGTCGCGTAGTACGCCTGCTGCTCCGTCCCATCGGGGTTCATCGCGAACAGGATCCGGCTGAAGTAGTGCGGCGTGTCGTTGTACTCCCAGCGCGTGTAGAGCACGCGGCCGTCGGGCATCATCGTCGGATGCCACGAGTGGTCCTGATCGAAGGTAAGTTGCCGCACGAACTCGCCGTTCGCGTCCGCGCGATAGAGCAATCCCACGTGATCCGGGCCCGTGCACGGCACGGCCTGGAAGTTACGCGTCGAGCAGAAGATGATGTCGCCATCGGGCACGTAGCAGGCGTCGTAGTTGTCGACATCCGGGTACGGCGACGTCGTCACCTGACGCAGGTCCGCCCCATCGGCGCTCATCTCGTAGACCTGATACGTGTGGGGGCTCTCCTCGCCCGCCATGCTGAACATGAACTTCTCGCCGGAAAAGTGCAGGTCAATATCGCCTACAAAGCCCGGCTTCTGCGCGAAGATGTCGGTCACTTCGCCGCCCGTCGCCGGGTTGGCCAGAACGCTGATCGTCGTGTCGTAGTTCGTCCGCGGCAGGCTCGAGTTCCCATGCCAGTTCTGTGGCAGACCATGGTGGCCCTTACGCCGGATGAAAAGCAGATCATCGAACTGCAGCAGCGGGTGGTTCTCGACCAGCGCCTCGCGCTTGGCAGCGTCGATGTCGGCCTGCCACTGGTCGATGCGATCCGCCTCCCTGACGGCCTCCGCGCTGGACATCGCTACCACGACCCATTTCGCAGTGGCAGTGGCGTTCTCGGAGAAATCTCTCACCCGGCCGCGGAAGGCCTCGGCGCCTGTGTAGCCGGGGAAGCTCTCTGAGAGATCCCCGACAGCAATAACCCCGCAGGACAGGGAGTAAAGGCCCTCTGCGACGCTGGAAAGCTCGCGAGCGCTGAAGTAGGCTGACCGGGCGGAACGTCCCATCGCGGCAGAGACCTCATCGTCGCGCAGCTCCTTGACGCTCCACAGAACGACGCTGGCCTGGTCAACACCCCAACCATTCTTCTGGGTCCATTCAGCCTTCTGGGTGGCATTGGCAAGACTGGCCTCGGCTGCATCCGCGAGGCGCGCTACGACGGTGGCGTCACCCACGTGGCTCCCAAACGCGTCCCAGATACCATCCTCGCGCTCCCAGTCCATTGCGGGAGCCTCGATGGGGAAGTCCTTCTTGACCATACCCCACAATTCGTTCACGCGCCGGTTGTGCCCAGGCGGAGTCGCGTCCGTGCCCTTGTAGGGCGTCATGTTGAAGTAGTAGCCCCAGCCGCCGGTGCGGTTGACGATCTTCAGGAGCAGCTCGTTGTCGCCCTCATTGAGCTTGACCTTAATCTTGTCCTGATCCGCCGCCGGGCCGCGAGGGACGTCATTCGCATGAACGCGCTTGCCGTTGAGGAACACCGCGAGGCCATCGTCGCTGCCGAGGTAGAGAGTGACCTCCATCTCCTTCTCGGCCGTCACCACACGGTGCAGGTAGCAGATCGCGCCCTCGGTGATCTCAAAGTGCTGGTGCAGGTTGATGACCTGACCATCCACGAGCCTGTCGCCCAGGCGCCACTTGGCCTCCGACTTCTTGATGCCCTCATACGTGGCGTCGAAGTCGGTCTCCGTCTCGGGCGGATAGGCCGTGTCGAACTGCTTGTGATCGGTATTGCTGAACGACCCGATCATGTGCCACGGGCCGAGCGTCACGCCCTCGGGCGCGACGACGCTCCCGCGCTCCACAGCCTCACTCGCCTCAAGCCTGGCAAGCGACTCACACGCGGCCTGCCACGAGGTCTGCCACGTGTCTTGCTTCTCATACAGCGGCTTCACATCAGCCGACTGCGCCCCGGCAACGACGCCGAAAGCGATGAGCAGAACGATGCCGAACACACCCGCGCGTCGCATGACCATCCGGAGCCTCCCCTTCGATCCATCCGAAGGATAGTCGTTAGGATCCAATATACGCGATGGATTGCCGCCCGTCCACTTTCGCCCGGACGCGCAAACCGTCCTCTTCATGCAACTCCCTCTCATACCAAGCGTCTAACCCATCAAGTGTTCCCTCAGGGGAGAAACGGGGTGGACCGGATGAGATGGCTCATTGCAGCGATGGCCCTAACACTGGCAGCGACCGTGATGGCAGCAAGCAGCCCGGCCGAGACTGTGCCGTTTGATCACTGGGTCCCCGACCAGGTGAAGGCGCTGTCCGACGCCGGCGTCCTCACGCCGAGGGTCAAGATCCACCTCAATCCTCGCGCGCCATTCCCAACCGATGTGCCCGAGACGCACTGGGCCTTCGCGGCCGTCGCCAATCTCTGGGCCGCCGGAATCATCGAGGGCTACCCGCCCGGCGCCGGCACTGGTCCCGTCTTCGCCGACAACACGGACGAGCCGATCCGCATCAAGCTCCGCCCAGGCATGAGCCCAGCCGAAACGGTGCCTTTCGACTAGAAGTGGCTTCAAAACCCCCGTAGGTCGAAGCTCCAGGGAAACTCGTCGTCTGAGTTTCCACGACCGGTCCAGTTGTTGGGGTTCTGAAACCAACTCTAGGGCTTCCGCGCCTCCACAATCCCCGCGTCGATATACTGCCCACCGGAATCCTGCCGGCAGTGGATCGCGATCACGTTGCCCGACCGCCTCAAGGCCGTCCGCACGCTGATCGGCAGGGGCACGGCGGCATACTCCGTCTTGTACCCCTTCACCTCACACGCGAGCACGCCGTTGATGTAAACGTCCGCGTCGTCGTCGTGGTAGATCCAAAGATACAGCTCGCCCGTCGGCCGACCGTTGATGGCGAATTCCCGACGAAGCCAGATGTCATCACTCGTCCACTCGGTCCTCGGCCGGCGCGAGAACTTCGGCTCTTCCTTGCCAAACGGCGCGGCCCCCACCGACCAGTCATCATCCTCGTAATCGGGCCTGAACCACCGCTCGCCGGGCTGATCGAACGTGTAGCGCCACGGCACAACCGTGTCGCGCGATGTCGGTACGATCTCGTAGAGGACCACTTTGCGGGTGATGTCGCCGATGCTCAGCACCTCGCCCGGGTCCCACGGTTTGCCGTCCGCGTGGAAGAGATCATGAAACCACAGTACCGGCTCGTCGGCGCCCTCCTCAGACCCCCACGGGTAGTGCGTCTGCGTCTTCCCCGCCACGAGGCCCCAGCAGTAACACCCCACCCGCTTTCGTTCGAACACGGGCAACTGCGTCTGATACGATCCGCCAAGCGTCCGCGCCATCCACTCCGTGCATATGATCGGCCTGCCATGCTCGCGCAGCCGTCGGATCCCCGATTCCAGCCCCGCCACGTCACCGTAGATGTGGAAGCTGACCACGTCCGACATCTCGATCTGCGCCTCGTTCAGCTTCTCCAACTCCGCCCACACGCCCACCGTCAGGGGCTGCGTCGCTCCGGCCTCTCGCGCCCACGCGAACGCGGCCTCCACCAGGGGCAGGCTATCGTCCCCCATGTCCGAGTTGCCCGGCTCGTTGTATAGGTCCCACAGCACCACGCGCTCGTCCTCGGCGAATCGCCCGACGACGTCCTTCACGTACCGCTCGAGTTGCGGCCAGGCATCGCGATCCCGCACCCGAGCCGCCCCCGGGCTCGCCACCCATTGGCTGTTATGAATCCCCGGAACGGGGTCTGGCTGCGGACCGGCGACCGGCTCTTTGCCGCTGAACGCGCAGTCATCAAACGGCATCGGCATCACGGAGATACCATGCTCCTCGGCGATGCTCATGAACGCGTCCAGTCGCTCGCAGAAGCCCTCCGGATCCGCCTCCCACGCCACGTAATTCAGGAACACGCGACACGTGTTGAAGCCCGTCGCCTCGGCCCATCCAAGCTCCCGGTCAATCGTCTCGGGGTCGAACCCATCCGCCTGCCACATGTCGACATCGTTCACCGCCGTGCTGGTCACGTAGTTGAAGCCGACCAACCACGGCTGTTGCTCGTACCAATCCCACGCCTTCGCCGCCGACCACCGCTCTTCGGCGCCCGCATTGGCCACCGGCACAACAAGCCCCGCCAGAACGAGGGGCAATCTCTCGGAACGCATGGTGCGTGTCTCCTCTGCTCATGCAAACCGGCATGGAGTCTCCCCCATGCCGGCTGATGTTCGATCCCGCCCGCCGTCCGCTGTCGTAGGTCGGATCTCCAGATCCGACGCCATTGCCGTCCGCCGCTCGTTGTCGTCCGGAGGGGCCGAATACGAGATCGGCCATCGAAGTATCCGGCCCGCGCCGTCGCCCGCGTAGCGACGGGCTTCCAGCCCGTCGAATGCCGTCTCGTAGCATGAGCATCCCTGCTCATGCAGCCGTTCACCCCACCAATTCCCGCAACGCCTCCGCAATCTTACTCGAGTTCGGCAGCGCGCACGCTTCCAGACTCTCCGCATACGGCAGCGGCACGTCCTCACCCGTGATCCGCACAGGCGCCTTCTTCAACTCATCAAAAACGTTGTCCGTCAGCAGCGCGATGATCTCGCTCGCCACGCCCGCCGTCCGACAGTCCTCCGTCAGCACCAGCACGCGCCCCGTCTTCCTGGCCGATTCGAGAATCGCCTCGGTGTCGAGCGGCACCAGCGTCCGCATGTCGATGACCTCGACCGAGATGCCGTCCTTCTCCAGCCGACGCGCCGCGTGCAGCGCCACGTGCACCGAGCGCGCGTACGTCACCACCGTCACGTCCGTCCCCTCGCGCTTGATGTCAGCCTGCCCCAGCGGCACGATATACTCGCCCTCCGGCACGGGACCGATATCCTGCAGGAGTCCCTTGTGCTCGAGGAAGACCACCGGGTCCTCATCGCGCAAAGCCGCCGTCAGCAGTCCCTTCGCATCCGACGGCGTCGATGGATACGCCACCTTCAGGCCCGGAGTGTGCATGAACCACGCCTCCAGGCTCTGCGAGTGCTGCGCGCCACGCGCCCGACCCGCGCAACCCGACGTCGCCCGGATGACCACCGGGATGCTGACCTGGCCGCCGAACATGTACCGCATCTTCGCCGCCTGGTTGGCGATCTGGTCCATCGCCACGGTGAAGAAATCGCTGAACATGATCTCAGCCACCGGCCGCATGCCTTGCATCGCCGCGCCGACACCACACCCGATGATCGCCGATTCGCTGATGGGCGTGTCGCGGATGCGCTCCGGCCCAAATTCCTCGAGCATCCCCGCGCTCACCTGGAACGCTCCGCCGCGCTTGCCCACGTCCTCGCCGATCAGCACCACGCGCTCGTCGCGCTCCATCTCCTCCCAGATCGCCATGCCAAGCGCCTCGACGAACGTCTTCTCGGGCGAGCCCTCCGGCACGGGGCCGCTCGCGGTGAGCGGCTCTTGCGGGGTGAAAATATGCTCCATCGCGTCCGTCTCGACGGGGCAGGGCTCCTCGTCGCGGGCTTTCCGATGCGCCTCGCGGACCTCGTCGCGGATCGCGCGCCGCTTGGTCTTCAGCTCCTCCTCGGTCGCCAGTTCCGCATCGATCAGAAGCTGACCCGAGCGCGTGACGGGGCAGTTATTCTTCTCCCACCACTTCTTCTCTTCGCGCGGGCGATACCGATCCGGGTCCATCGCATAGTGGCCCGTCATCCGGTATGTCTTGGCCTCCACCAGCGTCGGCCCCTCACCACGGCGCGCGCGGTCAACCGCTTCCCTAACGGTGTCTCGCGTCGCCAGCACGTCGTTCCCATCACAGATCGCGCCCGGGATGCCATACGCCACCGCGCGAGTCGCCACGTCCTCCACGTTCATCGACTCGGTCGCCGCCATCGATACCGCGTACTGGTTGTTCTCGCAGATGAAGACCACCGGCAGCTTCCAGATCGACGCCAGATTCAGCGCCTCGTGAAACGTCCCTTGGTTCGACGCGCCATCGCCGAAGAAGCACAGGCAGACCCGCCCCGTGCCGCGGAGCATATGCGCCAGCGCGATCCCGTTCGCAATCGGGAGACTTGCGCCGACAATCCCGTTCGCCCCGCAGACGCCTTGGGAGAAGTCGGCGATATGCATCGACCCGCCGCGGCCCTGACAGAAGCCCGTAGCGCGACCATACAACTCGGCCATCATTTTTGCGATATCCATCCCCTTCGCGATGCAGTGTCCGTGCCCGCGGTGGGTGGTCGTGATCAGATCGCC
>CAZKUN010000206.1:0-4971 GCA_964555935.1 uncultured Armatimonadia bacterium
TGAGAGCGAGGACTTCGTGCACTGGTCGCCCAAGGTGACGCTCTTCCCTCAGGGAGCCCTGCCGATCGACCGTCCGCGCAATACCAAGCTGTACCAGATGGAGGTGTTCCCCTACGGCCAGGCCTACTTCGGTCTGATCTCCACCTACCACGGCGAGACGATCCAGCCAATCCCCCCCGAGCGAGAGGCCTGGGCCGATAAGCTCAACGTGCAGCTCACGTTCAGCCGCAACGGGCGCACATGGAGCCGTGTCGGCGGCGCCGGCGCCTTTGAGCCCGCTGACTTCGGGGAGGACCGGAACTGGCTGGCCGAGTCGGAAGCGGCCACGTTCATCCCCTGGGGACGCGCAAAGCAGGACTGGGACTGGGGCTCGATCTACCCGCTCCAGGCCCCGATCGTGACTGGCGACACCATCCGCTTCTACTACGTTGGGGCCACCGGCCGGCACTGGGCCTCCTACCACGGCGATGACCCCAAAACCAACGGCATTGGCCTGGCCACGCTGCGCCGAGACGGGTTCGTGTCCGTCGAAGGCAGCGGGGCGCTCACCACGCGGCCGCTTCTGTTCCTCGGCGACGGGATCGAAGTCAACGCCGACGCCGAGGGCGGAGCTATCCGCGTCGCCGCTCTCGACGCGGACGGCAACGTGATCGAGGGCTTCTCCGAGGACGCGTGCGCGCCGCTTACCGGCGACGACGTGCACCACGTGCTGAAATGGAACGACAGCGACGACTGCCACCTGATCCAGGGCCGCCCGATCCGGCTGCGCTTCCACCTCGAGAACGCGCGACTGTTCTCGTTCACGCCGCGAATACTGCACAATCACTATATCCCGTCCTACGACTGAGCAGGCGAAAGGTCGAGACCGGTAGAACCGAAACCCGCAGCATCAGGCACAACCACAATGCTACGCGGCATCACTGAACGCTCCCCATCCACCTCGTTCCTCACCGCTGCGCTTGTAGTAGGGGCTATGGCGATGAGGCACGATGATGCCCGGGCTCAATCGAACACGGATCTCGTCGTGTTCGTCAGCCACTGGCTGGAGCGCGGCGACCAGGCCACGAAGCCGGAGGCCGACCAGATCGTCGACACCGTCACGGTCGCAGCCGCGCCCGGCGAATACGAGCCGGCGACGATCAGCGTTCGCGCCGCGCAGCCACACGAGCAGTTGCGCCTGGAGTTGGGCGGCGACCTGACGACCGACGCCGGCGACAGAATCGACGCCGGCGCCGTGAGCATTCGGCTGGCGGACCCGTTCGAACCGTGGACAAAGAAGAAGGGCATCGAGCAGTTCCTGCTGAGCACCAATACGGTAGAACTGGCCGCCGACACCACGCGGCGCTTCTGGCTGACGGTGCACGTCCCCGACGACGCGCGGCCAGGGACCTACCGGTCAAGGCTCGTGGTGGGTGTGCCGACCACGGAACTGGGGCCCGACCTCGGCCGCCTACAGCCGCTGAAGGTCCTCACGCTCCGGGTGCGTGTGCGGCCCATCCGCCTGCTCGATCCCCACGAGACGGGCATGGCCTTCTTCATGTACCACAACACGGGGTACCACAGGCAATTGCCCGACGACGCGCAGCAGGCTGTCTCGGCCGACTACCAGCGGCTCATATACGAGGACATGCGGCGGCATGGCATGACGACCGCCACGCTGTACATCTACCCCGTTGTCGAGGATCAGTTCACGCTCACCGAGAGCGAACCAGGGCACTTGCCCTTCGCGGCCTCGATGCAGTTGCTGGCCGAGACCGACCTCGTCGCGCCAGGCCTGCCGGTGATCTGGCTCGGGCCCGAGAGCTACGGCCCGGACGTATGGACCCAGGTGCTCGACGAGCGGCGCCGGCGCGGGTGGCCCGAGATCATCCTCTACGCGGCCGACGAGCCCGGCGAGGAGGATCGCAACAGCCGCGTGCGGGCCTTCATGCGGAAGTTCCAGCCCTTCCAGCGCAAACGGCTCGACGACCCCGTGCGCGTCACCACGGCGCTGGGCTCATCCCAAGGGATCCAGACCGTTGGGCACTACTACGACCTCTGGATCGGGTGCATGGCCCAGCGGATCGGTGAGTCCGGGGTGATCGCCGACGCCGCGATGCACCGCAAGGAACTGTGGACCTACGACTGCATGCTCGCACCGGTCGACGCCGAGACCGACCGATACTACTTCGGCGTCTGGGCATGGGCCAGCGGCGTGAAGGGCTGTTCCCACTGGTGCTACTTCGACGCCGGGCCACGGCTCAGTTACGCCTATCCCGCGAAGGATGAGCTGATCCCAACCATCGGCTGGGAGGCCGTGCGCGAGGGGATCGACGACTACCGCTACCTGGCGACGTTGAGGCGTCTGGCCAGCCGCGCATCCGATGCCGGCCGGGCAGACCTGGTGCGCGACGCCGAGTCCGTGTTCGCGCAAGCCCGCGCCATGGTGACCATGGACAACTACGGCAAGGCCTACCACCTGGCCCTCGCGGCCGGCGGCGATGCGACGGCCTACGACCGGCCGCGCGTCGAGCCCGACCTCCCTCTCGCGGCCTACGATGCGCTGCGCCAGGCGGCTGCCGAGCAGATCGCCGAGATCGACGCCGCCCTGGCGGCGGGGCCGTAAGCACGGGGATCCGTATCGCCACGCACATCTACAACACCGCGTCCGACATTGAGAGGCTTGTCGGGGCCCTGGCCGACGAGCTGAGTGAGAACGGGTAGGACCGCGGTACGGTCGTCTCTAACTCGGTGTCGCAGGGATGAGACTGCACCCGGAAAGTGGTGAGCTGAGTGAAGACCATCAGAGTCGGAATCCTGGGCGTGGTCCGGGGACTTGGCATCATCCGAGCCGCCGCGCCGTCCATGCGCCTGAAGCCGGTGGCTCTGTGCGATACGGATGAGCAGCGTCTGCGCGACGCGGCCGAGGAGACCGGGGCGGAGGCCTACACCGACTACGACAAGTTTCTCGAACATGACACGGACGCCGTGATCGTGACCAACAGCTTCCACGAGCACGCGCCGTATGCGATCCAGGCGCTGAACGCCGGCAAACACGTTCTGTCAGAAACGGCTGCCTGCTTCACCCTCGCCGAGGGGGTGGAACTGATTGAGGCCGTCGAGAAGACGGGCCGGATCTACATGTTCGCCGAGAACTACCAGTACAACTTGTTCAGCCAGGAGATCACGCGGGTATTCCAGAGCGGCAAGCTGGGCCAGTTCATGTATGGCGAGGCCGAGTACGTGCACCCGGCCGACGCCGACTTCTGGCTAGAGCGGTCACCTGGGGTGGACCACTGGCGGAACTGGATCCCGGCCACCTACTACTGCACTCACGCCATGGCGCCGATCATGACGGCGACCGACACGATGCCCGTTAAGGTGAATGGCTTCGTGATGCCCCACGCCGCCGACGACCCCGTCGCGGCTCGGAGCGTGTGGCGCAATGACGCGGCGTCGGTGATCGTGGTGCGCATGGACAATGGCGCGGTTGCCAAGCTGCTTCAGTACCGCCTGAGTGGCTACAACGTGTGGGTGCGCATCCACGGCAGCCGCGGGACGATCGAGAACCTGCGTCACGGCAACCAGATGATGGTCCACCTTCGCCGAGAGCAGTTCCATGAGAGAAAGACCGACCCGACCGAACAGATCTACCTCCCGCGGTTTGCCAAGCATCACGAGCAGGCCATCCAGACGGCCCACGCCGGCTCGGACTTCTTCGTGAATTACCACTTCGCGGAGGCCATCCGCAAGAACGAGCAACCGTACCTCGACGTCTACCGAGGCGTGGCGATGTCGATCATCGGCCCGCTGGCGTATCGCTCCGCGCTGGACGACTCGAGTCCACTCGAAGTGCCCGACCTGCGGAAGGCGTCCGTCCGGCGCAGATACGCCAACGACCATTGGCGCCCGGACCCGGCTTGCCGGAAGAAGGGCGATCCGTGGCCCAGCGTTCGTGGCGAGATCAAGCCGACGTCCGCGCAATTGGCGCGCGCCCGGAAGGCCTGGGGGCGCGTCGGTTACACCGACGAGTGAGCAAGCAAAGACCGAGCGCTCGGAGCGAGGAACCGGAGAGGGAGCGAGTACGTGAACCTGTTTGAGGGTTGCGCTGACAGGGATGTGCCACAGGGAATGGCCTGGCTCAACGAGCCGCCGGAGTGGCGGTTCGACGACGGCGGGCGACTGACCATCGTGCCGGAGGCGGTCTCAGACTTCTTCCGGGCTAGCGGCGAGGAGCCAAGCGACAACGCTTGCCTGCTCTACACGCAGGTCACCGGAGACTTCACCGCCGTGACCCGAGCCGAGGCGGTTCTGGCCGGCTTCGGCGACGCGGCGGCGGTCACGGTGCGCGCCAACGAGGCGCTGTGGGCCAAGCTTTGCCTGGAGCGCAGCCCCATCGGCGATATCTCGGCCGTGTCCGTTGTGACTGACGAGTTCTCCGACGATGCAAACAGCGAGTTGCTGGAGCGGCCCGAGTGCTTCATGCGGCTCACCCGCAAGGGCGACGTCTTCGGCATGCACTACAGCCTCGACGGCGAGACGTGGCGGCTCGTCCGATGCTTCCCGCTGAAGATGCCGCAAACCGTGATGGTCGGCATACACGCGCAAGCGCCGTTCCAGGGCGGTTGCCGAGTGGCGTTCGACTTCCTGAGGCTGACGGACGAGCCGATTGCAGACTTCCGTTCCGGCGAGTAGGAGTTGACATCGCCGCGTTGACCGGACCACCCGAAGTTCCTCTCAGGAACTTCATCCGCTCTGGAACTCGAGGCCCTGCAGGCTGCGCGGACCGGTCTTGCGGACCCACGGAGCAGGACATGACCACAGAAGAACGGGTCCTTGCCGCACTCGATCACGGAGAGTCCGACCGAGTACCGGTGTGGACCATGATCAACAGTGCCGCGGTCTACCGGCACTTCGCGCCGCGGGACTTCGACTTCGCGGCGCTGACGGGCCCTGCCGACCCTTTCTCGCCGGCGTTCCAGCAGCTCTACA
>CAZKUN010000206.1:4981-11403 GCA_964555935.1 uncultured Armatimonadia bacterium
GGCTGCCTGTCATGGACTCGGCATCGATGTGACGTTCACCAACGTCAATCCCTTCCCGCGAGAGGCGCAACCTGGCCAAACACATTGGCGGAAGCGCCCACTGAAGACGCTCGATGACCTGGCGCGGTTCACGCCGGCGGTGCCGTCGTACGGGGAACTCGTCGGCGCGTATGTGGCCAGCTTCACGGAGATCCAGGCCGCCCTCGCGCCACACACGTTGTACGTGTGCCAGGGCACGGCGTCGATTCAGTACTACAACGTCACCGGACTCGAGCTCTTCTGCGTGGCCATGTATGAGGCGCCCGGGGACGTCGGGCGCGTACTCGACGCCTATTCAGAGGCACACCGCGTGCAGACCCGGATCTACGCCGACCACCAGTTGGCGCCGGTCTACCAGGTGAGCTGTGACATTGGCGGCAAATCGGGCGTCCTGTTCTCCCCGGATTACCTGCGGCGCGAAGTTCTCCCCCGGCTGAAACGGGAAATCGAGCCGCTGAAACAGGCCGGGATCAAGGTGATTGTGCACAGCGACGGCGACATCGCCGAGGTCCTCGACGACTTGGTCGCCATCGGCGTGGATGGGATCAACCCCTTGGAGGTCTCGGCCGGGATGGATTTGGCGGCCGTGAAGAAACGCTATGGGAGGAACCTGGTCCTGGTTGGCAACGTGGACGCCGCCCACGTTCTGCCGTTCGGCTGTCCCGCGGATGTTGAGCAAGATGTCAGACGATGCGTTCGCGATGCGGCGGCCGGGGGTGGCTACTTCCTGGACACCAGTGCGGGCGAGATCATGGCGAGTGTGCCCGTGGGGAACGCGCTGGCCATGTTCGATGCTGTGAGAGACGTCGGGCGATACCCGATCCGACTGTCATAGGGGGCGTCGATGGCCAGGATCGAATTGACAGGGGCGACGGTTGACGTTGACCACCCGTGCGGGTTGGGCCGTTGCCTCACGCGGAGGACGCAGTACTTCTACTCCCTGCTCTGGGATCCGCGCGTTCTGTCGCGTACCGAAGCGCCGCCTGCCCTGAGAATGCCGGGGGAATCGACACGTCATCCGGCAGCCAGCCTTCTGTTCCACGCGCATCCGACATTAGCCGACGACACGGCTGCGGTCACCGAGGTAGTGGCCGCGGGCGGGTCGGTCGTGCTCACTCAGCCGGATCTCGACGCGCTGGCTGACCTGCCCGCGTTCAGGCAGTTGCTCGGGGAAGGCCGGTCACTGGTGTCTCTGAAGGAGCGCTGGCACCTCGGGCCGCTTGCTGTGCGAACATACCACTACGCCGACCGGGCGACGTTTCTGAGGCTTGACGCGGCGAGCGGAGCTGTCCTCTCATCGATCGGCGATAACCCAGACCTCGTGCTGACCGAGGGGGGTGGCATCTTCGCGGGGGATCCCTTCACGACCATCTTGGCGTACATCAATGTCCCATACTACCCCCAACTCCTGCTCGACTTCGCGTCGCTGCTGGCCCAGCTCGTCGCCTCGATAGCCGACCGCCCGATATCTGCTACCGAGGAGCGATTGCTGCGATCGAACCCCGACATCCGGCGCGACTTCCACGCGTTCGGGTATGCCTACATGACGGTCCTTGAACTCGATCGCTGCTATGGCGGCAGCGCCGTCGACCTCGAGCAAGCCGGCCGTTGCGCGGTCCAAGCGGCGAGCGCGATGACCGCCGGGGATGTGGGGCGGGCTGAGCGGGGCCTTTCCGAGGGTCTTGAGGCGCTGGAGCGAGAGAACCGCAAGCTCCAGCCGACGCCGGCCGCGTTTACCGACACGCTGCATGGCGGAGGCTTGTATGACGACGTTGGCTACTTCGAGTTCGATTGGCCGCAGCATCCGGCCGACCTGCTGCGAAGCCACCTAAACTGGGTGCAGCAGAGATCGTATCGATTCAACATCGATTTCGGAGCGCAGTCCGTTCAGTGCATGGCGGAGCGTTTCCCCAGGCTGTTCGACGATCTGCGGGCGGCCCAGGACGAGGGGATGGTCGAGTTCGTCAACGGGACGATCAACCAGCCTTACCCTCCCTTCCACTCGCTGGAGAGCCAGATCCGCCAGTTCGCGGACGGCAACGCCGCGCTCGAGGGAGTTCTGGGGCGACCGGCTCGGATCTACGCATCCCAGGAATTCGGGTTCTCGCCGCAGTTGGCCTCGATCCTGGCCCAGCAGGGCTACGCAGGTGCCGTGCTTCGGGTCCAAAACATGGGCGATGCCCCCACGCTGCGCGAGGAGCGAATCCTCTGGGCGGCGCCAAGCCAGGACGCGCTGGAGGCAGTGCCATCCCACCCCTACAAGTCAGAGCAGCGAAACGACGCGACCTACAACAACTTGCACCTGAAGCTCTTTGCGCACCAACAGACGGGGCTGGACTTCGCCGTGTTCAGCGGCCTTGGCGACATCAGCTACTACCGCCCGTTCCGCGAGGAGCTCGCGCGAGTCTGCCATTACGCCCCCGTCTTCGGCGGGTTCCAAACGTGGAGCCAGTACTTCGCCGAGCCGCGCCCCGGGCAATTGCGCAGGCACTGCTTCACGATGGAGGACTTCGACTGCCGCGCCGCATTCATGGAGATCGAGGGGGATTGGAGCGCGCATCGCCCGGTAACGGGCGGCAACAATACGGCCTGCATGCGGTCGCTGTCCACGTCGCACCTGTTCTGTGCGGCCGAGATGCTTGAGGCCTCCCTGGCCGCGCAAGGCGTGAAGACGCGGAATCCCTCGGCCGATCGCTGGAGCTGGACAGCACTCGCCGTCCATCAGGGACATGACGTGTATTTCGCACCGTACCATTCCGCCGGCGGATTCCTCGGCGGCGTGTCAAACCATCGCTCTGCGCTCGAGGGACGGGCGATCCAAAATGTCGCCGATTACGCGGGACCGTGGGACTTCCGACCCGTCATCGAGCGCAGCCTGCAGGATCTGACTCGTTCGGAAAAGGGTGCCAGACGCTCGATCCATCGCCACCTCAGACGTCTCACCCCCGCATCGCCGCTACGCGATCGATATGTGGTCTACAACCCCGGTCCCGCCCACACAAGAGCAGTCACCGTCCGGCGCGCTGCCGGTAAGGGACTGGCGCTAGGGGGCGAGCGGCTACCCGTCCAAGACGTGGGGCGAGACCTCCTGGTTCTGGTTCCCCTACCGGCATGCGGGTTCGTCGTGCTGGAGGCGACCGAGGATGGCCAGAAGGACGTTCCCCGTCCCGATGCCGCCGTGTCGGTCGGGGACGACTACCTCGACAACGGCCTACTGCGTGCCGAGTTCGACCTGGCCCAAGGCAACATCAGACGCCTGATCCGCTTGGCCGACGGACGGGACCTACTGGACGATGGTAGCCACAGCTTCTGTTTCCCGGGCGACGAGAGCCAGCGGTGCCTGAAGGCTCGAGTCACCATGGAAGGCCCGCTCCGAGGAGGCCTGGAATTCGAGGTCAGCGTCGGCGAGAAAAGAGGGGCATCCAGTCGGATTCGTACCCGAGCCGTGCTCGACGCCGGCGCGTCGGTGCTGAGGTTTGAGGACAAGATTCTCCGCTGCCCGGAAGTCCGGGGCGACCAGTGGCACAACCACCTGGGCGTGAGGTTCAACCTCGCCGAGGCTTCACCCCAGATCATGCGCTGCCACGCGAACGTCCTTGAGCCAGCGTCGGCTGAGCGCGTGTTCAGCCTCAACCTCCTCCTCGCACGTGGCGCTGAGCGAGACGTTCTGTTCATCAACGAAGGCAACCAGTTCTATCTTTGTCGCGACGGGGAGATCAGCAACATACTGGTTTTCGAGCAGGAGCCGGCCCGGGAGTTCACATGCGGGGCAGGATTTGCGCAGGGCAACCCAATCATGCAGGCGCGCGCGTGGGTCGAGCCGATCTTCGTCGCGCATGTTCGGGCCAACCCGACGGCCGAGTCGGATGCGGAGGGGGTTTCTGTCGTCTCGTTCGTATCCGTCGACTCCCCCGACGTTGAGGTGCTCTCGTGTCGCTATGAAGGTGAGTGGCTTCTCGTTCGGCTGGCGAACACAGCGGACCAAGAGGTGCAAGCCACGGTGCGCGCGTGCCTCGAGGTCAAGGAGGCTTTCCTGACGGACTTGCGAGATGCGAGGGGGGCCCGGTTGCCTGTCGTGGAGAACGGCGTCACGGTTGCGCTTCGACCGTGGGGCTTGCGTCAGGTCGCCCTGCGAGTTGCGGAAGGCTCCGAGGACCCGGAGGGCGGGAATTGAGCCATCGCGAGCGGACGTCACTCGGATCAGAACCGGGTCGAGGCGTGACCACCCGCCCGGCCGTCAGGACCATTTCGCCTCGGCACGGGGATTGGGGCCGAATCGCGTGCCGGACGGGTTTTGGGTGCCCGGCGGCTGAGGTGCTCCGCCGGCTGGCTCGTTGCTGGCGCGACCCCAGTTGTCCGACCGGTGCATGATGGCCTCATTCCAGTGAGCGTTGTCCCAGTAACGTCCTATGGCCCCGTCAGGATCGCGTTCGACGAGGGTGTAGGAGTAGAGTTTGGCATTCTTGAGATAGAGCTTCAGGCAGAGCCCGCCGCGATGAGCGTCGGCCAGATCGCGAGGGCAGACGCCGCTGCGCCAGGCAATCTCCTGGTCCTTACCATTTGCCGTGACCGAAATACACGCCGAGCGGGTGAGGCCCTCGACCGGTTGGCCGAATGGGGTGAGGAACTCGGCCTCGACGAAGCCGCCCTCGGCGTCGGCATTGACCAGCAACTGCGACGGTAAGACGAACGGTCTAGCAGGTGCCCAACCCTCGTGGGTGCCCGCGTCGAGCGACACCCAGTGGTCCTCGGGCATCTTCGCGAGCATGCAGGACACGGCGCCCCGCATGTCGTGGTCATGCGCCTCCATGTACGCGGTCTGGGTGCGCTCGCTGTGCTCGTACCGGACGGCGGTGTAGTAGATGTAGGTGTCGCCGTCGATGACGAAGGGGTTCGCCGAGGGCACGAATGTCGTCCCGGCGTCGGGCGATCCGGGTTCGCCATTGGGAACAATGGGGGAGCGATCAACAGGGCGAGACCAGTTGACGCCGTCGCGGCTGTAGGCGAGCTGGATGTCGACATGCCCAGGCTTCTTGGAGGGCCAATCCGCCGGTGGCTCGTGGAAGACCTCGTATGTCTCCGACTCCGGCAACGAGTACTTGTCCCTCCGAAGAACCCCATCCACGCCCAAATCTGGGGCTTGGACGCCGGGTGGGGTTCACTCCCCGCTGACGATGTTAGGCGCTACGTCCCCGGTCCGAGAGCAGCCCTGGGAGCCCTTCGGATGGGTAACATTCAGTTGGCTCCGGCGATGGCTGTGGCTTGGCGACGCCACGTCGCGCCTAGGCCGTTGCCGCTACCATCCCGCAGTGCTCGCGCCCGCCGTATCGACGCGTCGGGGTTGGCATTTCCTCACGCAGACAGCGGGCGACAACAAGTGGCGCCGAACAGGTGAGCGGACGCCCGGAGCGAATGCTCAGACAGCGGCGTGCCACGCCGCAACCGGAGGGATACCGTGACACCTCAGTCGCTCCTGCCAACGCTGGTGGCCATGCTTGTTCTCGGAGCCCTCTGCAGTTCCTCCTCGCACGGCGCGACCGAGAAGCTGCTCGACACGACGCTGCTCTCCTCCAATGGCGAGACGTATCGCTGGTCCGAAGGCTCCACGATCAACCTTGACGGCGAGCGGCATCTGCTGATGGCAGTGACAGTGTTCGGGTTGGGAGGCCATGACAACACCGAGGCGCAGATCATCGCGTTCCACTCCCACGATGGCGGTCTGACGTGGACGCCGCTGGAGCAGGCCGAGGTGCTGCAGAGCAACGTCGGCGATGAGAACACCATGGCCGCCTCGCTGCTGAGACTCGACAGCGGGGAGTTGCTGTTCTTCGCGAACGTCAAGAACAGCATCAAGGACTGCGGCCCTTGGGTGAAGCGGTCGACCGACAGTGGCGAGACGTGGAGCGATCTGCAGCAGCTCCCGTACATCGGGTACGGCGGGCTGGCGAGTGACCGGGCCATCCAGATCGGCACTGGCCGCATTGTCCTCCCGTGCTGGGTGAGCGCGGATTCTCTGGCGTCTACCCATGCTTACTGCCTGTGGTCGGACGATCGCGGGGAGACATGGCAGAAGACCGACCTCATTAGCACGCCCGCCGGCTCAGCCGGCCGAAAGACCGACCCGGCGGCCGAGGAGCCCATGATCATCGAGCTCAGTGACGGTCGCCTAATGATGACCATGCGGACCTATCTCAAGTCCATCTACAAGTGCCACTCGACGGATGGCGGCGAGACGTGGTCCGAACCCGTCAGTAGCGGCATCCCGTCGCCCGGCGCCATGGCCACGATAAAGCGTCTACCCAACGACGACATCCTACTTATATGGAACTGGGCTCGCCTGTCCGAGATCGACGGTCCTTGGCCGCGCAACTTCATCAGCACAG
>CAZKUN010000206.1:11413-16241 GCA_964555935.1 uncultured Armatimonadia bacterium
ATCTCTCAGGACGACGGCAACACCTTCTCCTACGTGCGGCACCTGGACGGCGCAACCGACTTCGGCGGGAAGATCACCATGGCGAACGTGGCCTTCGCTGAGGGCGACCGAGCGATCATCAGCTACAGCAAGTCGATGACCAAGAAGAATGCGTACAACTGGCGCGTCCAGGTGCTCCCGCTCGAGTGGTTCTACGAGGGCGACGCTGACTTGGTCTACGGAGAGACGTACTTGCCGACACTGGAGGCCGAGTTGCAGCGCCTTGCCCGGCCTGAGGTCGCCGCCCCTGACAGCATCCCTCGACCCTCGGCTGAGGAGCGGGCCGCGGCCGCGGCGCGCATGGAGGTGTCGACTCCCGAGGGAGAGGGCCTTGTGTCCGCGTATGCCTTCGAGGAGGCCGAGGGTGGCTTCGTCTACGACGGTTCTGAAGGACACCACGATCTGTGGGTGAACTCGGCCGGGGGCTCTCCGCACTGGTGTGAGGGGAGGGAGGCCGGAGGGATGGAGTTCGATGGCGAGGATGGGAGTCTGATCGCCCCCCACTCCGACACCCTCGCCTTCCCGGACGGTCAGTTCACGGTCGAAGCCTGGGTGTATCCCACGACGCACAAGCAGCACGCCCTGATCGCCACCAAGGAGCATGAGTGGGAGGTGGGCCTGCTCGACGGGCAGCTACGGGCCGCCGTCTCCTCCGGCGGCGGCTGGGGCAGCCCCGGATGGCTCGGAGGCCCACAGATCTCCCTGGAGCGCTGGACGCACGTTGCGGTTACCTTCGATGGGGAGGCCCTTCGGTTCTATGTGGACGGCAACCTGGCGCTGACCGCTTCCCGGCCCTGCAAGCTTGACAGCACCGACGAGCCGCTCGTCATCGGGGGTTGCACGCATATCGACGACTCGACATTCGCCGGCCGCCTGGACGAAGTGCGCATCTGGCAGACAGTGAAGTACGAGCCGCCGGAGGGGAGCGCCATGCAGGACGCGGCCGAGGGACCGCGGATCGTGGACTCCGTTCACCGGCTCTTCATTGATGACGAGCTGATCGCGTCCATTGAGAGATTGGAGTGGGTCGTGAACCAGCCGGTCCGTCATCACGCCAATCCCGTAATCACCTACGACCGACCGTGGGAGGGCAACTGCGTCATCACATGGGGATCAGTGATCTACGATGAAGATGAGCGCCTATTCAGAATCTGGTACGAAGCCTACGACAAGTACGGTCCGCCTGGAGAGCAGACTCTGATCTGCTATGCGACCTCTCCCGATGGGGTTGCATGGGACAAGCCAGAACTGGGGTTGGTGGACTATCGCGGCTCGAAGGCCAACAACATCGTGCTGACGGCTGACGAAGGCACCCTCGATGCGCCAAGTGTTGTGCACGTCCCGGACGCGCCGCCGGAGCAGCAGTGGCGGATGTACTGGCACTCCGGCGCCCATGGAGGCATTCGGTGCGCCACCTCGCCGGACGGGCTGCGGTGGAACCCCCTACCAGGCGTGGTGGTGGAGGCGGGCGACCGGAACACCGTCTCATACGATGCCTCAAGCGGCACGTTCCGACTCATCACGCGAGTCCCCGGTCGGGGCATGCGCACCTGCGGGCTGTGGGAAAGCGATGACGGCAAGGAGTTCGCGTACATCGGTGAGATCGCGGCGCCTGACGACGCAGACGCCGACAGGGACGAGTTCTACGGCATGATCCAGTTCCCGTGGTCGGGGTTGCACCTGGGGTTCTTGGAAGTGTTTCATGTTCCCATCCGGAAGCTCAACTGCCAGTTGGCATACAGCCGCGACGGTTACGACTGGCATCGGGCCTGCGACCGGCAGACGTTCCTCGACTGGGGCCCACCAGGCGCGTGGGACCAGGCGTGGGTCGCGCCATCGCACAACCCGCCCATTCGTGTTGGCAACAGGCTGTACATCTTCTATCAAGGGAGGCAGACACTGCATTGGGCGGAGGAGCCGTTCGGTCACATTGGCGGAATCGGCCTGTGCTTCCTCCGGCCGGACGGTTTCGTTTCCCTGGACGCGCAGAACTCCGAGGGCAGCGTCACCACTACGCCGCTCCTGCTGCAGGGAGAGACCCTACACGTGAATGCACTCGCCCGCCCGGGCACGGTTACCGCGGAGATACTGAATGCGGAGGGCGAGCCCATCGAAGGCTTCTCGCGTGCCGATTGCGTGCCGCTGAAGATGGCCGACATGATAGACCGCGAGATCACGTGGAAGGGGACGGCCGCCATCGACGCGCTCGCCGGCAGGACGGTGCGCCTTCGCTTCTACGTTCAGGCTGCGAAGCTGTACTCATTCTGGACCGAGTAAGCGACGGCGCATTGGCGGGGTGAGTTTGCGCCCACACGATGGCTCCGTCATCGGCCCCCCCCAATCACGCTGCTGTGAGCCCTGGGATACCAGCGTCACTGCGGGAGGCTCTCGCCCAGTCGCCGACGCATGTAGGCTCCGACACGTCTGGAATCTGCGCCAGGATCGAAGACGCGCGCGTGAGGTAGAGATCGTTGATGGTTACCCGCCCGGGGAGGTGATGCCTGTGCAGTCCGCGATGTGCGCTGCGATCGACTACGCGATCCCTTTCGACCACATTGTGCCCTTGATCGGTGAGGCGGGGTTTGAGGTCATCTCCCTGGGGGCCCGGCCGCAGCACTCCGAGTACCACACGCCCGAAGGCCGGGGCCGGATCAGACAACTGACTCGTTCCCTTGGCCTCGGCATCGACTCGGTGCATGCGCCCTTCCCTGAGGGTGACCGGCTCTGCTCCTTGGAGGAGGCCGAGCGCCTCGGGTCGCTGCGCCAATGCCAGATCGCCATCGAGGCGGCGCAGGATTTGGAGGTGGGCATCGTCGTGATCCACCTCAACGCCAGCCCCGATGCGGCAGTGATGGAGGCTATGATGGCCCAGGGGCTCAGAAGCATCGAGGCGCTGGCGACACACGCTCTCACGCGAGGCGTGCGCGTGGCCGTGGAGAACAGTTGGGGGGAGCCCTATGCGATGATGCTGGACCGCATCATGGCGGAATTCGCCGGCAAGCCGATCGGGTTCTGCTATGACTCCGGCCACGAGAACGTGAATCGCGCAGGCTTTCGGGACCTGGAGACGTACGGGCACCGGCTCCTGACTCTCCATCTGCACGACAACCGGGGGGACGATGCCCATACGCTGCCGTATGAGGGCGACACTGACTGGCCCCGCCTCATGGAGCTGCTACGCGCCTCCGGCTATTCCGGCCATCTGTTCTTGGAGGCCTGCATCGCCAACTCCGAGTTCCAGGACCCGGCGCTCTTCCTCTCGGAGGCCCGGAGGCGAGCCGCGCGGCTGCTAGGGAGTTGTCCCGCTGAATAGGCCGATCCGTCGCTGAGCCTGGGGCCAGAGGATGACTCGGAGGCCCGCGTTCCGTGCCCGATCGTCGCACCCCTGTGGGGGTTGCCAACCCAACGAGGAGAGAGCAATGAGGTTCGGGGTCGCCAAAGACATCATCACACCGGATGCCAAGACACACATGGGCGGGTACGGTAGCCTATACCAGGAGCAATTCGTCGGGATCCACGACGACCTGTATGTCAAGACGCTGGTCGTGGACGACGGTCGGACCTTGGTGGTGCTGATCTCGCTCGACTTGCTGTTCCACGACTACGAGTTGACACGGTGCATCGGTCACTACGTCCAGGAGCGACACGGTATCCCCTCAGACAATCTCATCTTGTCGTACACCCACAACCATGCCGGTCCGGCTGTCAGGGGATACGACCCCGGACAACACTCGGACCACTACGAGGCCTTCCTGGCGGAGCGGATCAAGAGTTGCGTCGACCGGGCGTTGGTCAACACGTTCGAGGGGACAATCGAACACGGTGCCATCGAAGGCGACTGGACGATGTGCCGGCGCAAGCTGGTGGATGGCCGGTGGATCAACGCCCCGAACCCGGAGGGCGACAAGGACACCAGCCTCAGCATACTGCGGGTCCGTGATCTCGATGGGAATGAGAAAGCGCTCCTCGTGAGTTACTCCTGCCATCCCGTGACGCTGGGCGACACGCTCTGGATCTCCGGAGAGTACCCCGGCCGCACATGCCAGTTGCTCGAGGCTGAGTTCTACGGCTGCACCGCGATGTTCTTCCAGGCCGCAGGTGGATGCTCGCGCCCCAAGATCGCGGTGGGCGCTGACGGGTGGAAGGCGTGTGACTTCGGCGAGGTGGACGAGATGTCCACGGCGATGGCACGTGCCGTTGAGCGGGCGATCCGTGTTGGCAAGTTGCAGCCCTTCTGTTTGGATCTCGGCGCTCGTCAGTTCGTCGTGACGCTCGAGACCGAAGCGCGGCCTAAGGAGTACTTCGCTCGTATAGTCGACGATCCGAATGTGTCGGACTCGCCTCGCAAGAACGAGGCCCGGCTGGTCCTTGAGACATACGACGACGCCCCGGACCAGATCGACCTGCATGCAGCCATCGTTCGGCTGGGATCCGATGTCCACATCGCATACCTCTGCGGCGAGGTCACCTGGCCGGTGAAGCAGCATGTGCTGAAGGCCTTCTGCGAGCGCACTGTCTTCTTCATCGGGTACGGGGACGCCACTGCCTACGTGCCGGATGACCGGTACATCGATGAGGGCGGCTATGAGGTGGATGGGTCAGTGGTAGAGTTCTGCCTCAAGGGCCGGCTGAAGAAGGGCGTGGATCGGCAAATGACCAATGCGTTTGGCCGAGCGCTGGCTGAGCTGGACGCATCAGCCGACCGGTCTGAGGCGGAGCGGGGGGCATAGTCGGCTGATGTGCGATTGAGGACGCTCAGCCGGCAGCCATCCGCTTGCGCCTACTCCGC
>CAZKUN010000207.1:0-16212 GCA_964555935.1 uncultured Armatimonadia bacterium
AGCAGGGAATCAAGGGCCCAACCATCGAGAACTGCTACTTCGAGGGGATGGCCGACGACAGCATCAACATCTACTACCCGCCGAACGTGGTGGCGGAGATTCTCTCACCGACGGAGCTGCTGCTGGCAAAGGGCGGGATCATCGAGGCCGGCAATGAGATTGAGATCTTCGACACGGGCGCGGGCCGGCGGAAGGCGCAGGTGACGGTCGTCGCAGTGGAACGGGCTCGCGGCGGGCGGAAGGTCACGCTGAGCGATCCCGTCGAGGGGCTGATCGCGGGGCCCGACAGCAAGGTGGCCGACACCGTCTACAATCTCAGTCGATGCGGTCGAGGGTATGAGATCCGGAATAACGTCTTCACCAACCACCGGCGGCACGCGATCTACGCGAAGGCGCCGGACGGGATTATCGAGGACAACGTGCTCAGCGGCCTGGCGGGGCTCGGGATCGTGGTCGCTGACTGCGCCGACTGGCCGGAGGGCGTCGTGCCGAGCAACGTGATTGTGCGGCGGAATACGATCACCGGAGTGGGATACGCCAAGCACTACTCCCAGCAGCCGGCTGGCGCGGCGATCCAGGTGAACGCGACCGCGCGCGGGTTCAAGCTGGCCGAGGAGCGCACGATGACGAACATCGTCATCGAGGACAACACGATCATCGATCCGCCCAGCGCGGCGATCTTCATTGGAGCCGCGAGCGGAGTGATCGTCAGAGGCAACCGCGTCGTGGTGACGGAGAAGGCCCAGATGGGACGCGAGGCGGGCGCCGTGATTGTCGAGAACTCCGAGGGCGTTGTCATCGAGGACCTGACGGTCGAATCGACGCGGGCCGAGATGACGTCGGCCGTGGAGATCCGCAACTCAGTCGCGGCGGGCGACGTAGGAGTCACCGTGGCAGACGTGAAGGCGAAGCTGGTTGGGGACGCGCCGGACGTGGATGACCGGCGGTAGCAGGGGAGGCAGCAAATGGCGCCGCAGAACCCTAGACGGACATTGGCCGGGCGGCTCGTGTGGCTGACGGCGATCGGCATCGCCTTCGGGCACATCGAGGCCGCGTGCGTTGTCTATATCCGCCACTTCATGGACTGGGTCCCGCTGCCGGGGGATCTGGGACCGGAGATGCTGGCGGAGCTACCGGGGTGGCTGATCGTCACGGAACAGACGCGCGAAATGGCCACGATCCTCATGCTGCTCGCGGTCGCCGCGCTGGTGGGTCGCAACCCCCTCGAGAAAATCGCCACGTTCCTGTTCGCGTTTGGCGTGTGGGACATCGTGTATTACATCGCGCTGCGCGTCATGATTGGCTGGCCGGAATCGCTGGCGACGATGGACTGCCTGTTCCTCATCCCGAAGGCGTGGTTCGCCCCGGTGTGGATCCCAATGTGCGCGGCGCTCGTGATGGTGGCTATCGGCGCGGTCATGATGGCGTCGATCGAGAAGTACTCGGCGAAGTACGGGGGCGTGGGGGGGTAGCGCGCGAGGCGACGACAACAGGCGAGACGCCTGTCCTACGACGGCAGACAGCGTCGGATCAGGAGATCCGACCTACGACGGAACGGACGAGACGGCGGCAGGTGTGGAAGCCCCAGGATGTTCCCCAAGTCCATCATGCTCGGTGCTGGGCAAAAAGCAATGGCCCCATGCAGGTCACGACCGGCAGGCGTGCGAACGTGGCGAGTAGTGAAGTCGGACCCGAGCCGTGACCCCGAAACTCGACGAGGCCAGACGTTATGCCGGACGAGGGACGCCTTCGGCGCGACATCTGCGAAATCGGCCGGCGCCTGTGGATGCAGGGGCTGGTCGCCGCGACGGACGGCAACTTCAGTTGCCGGCTGGGACCGAACGAGCTGCTGGCCACGCCCACGGGCGTGAGCAAGGGCTTCATGTCGCCCGAGGAAGTCGTCAAGATCGACATGAACGGCGCTCCGATCGAGGGCTTCACGAAGCCATCGTCAGAGATCAAGATGCACCTGGCGATCTACGAGGACCGCCCTGATGCGTGTGCGATTGTCCACGGGCACCCGCCGACCGCGACGGGCTATGCCGCCGCGAGGATTCCCGTTCCGACGGAGATTCTCACGGAGGCCGCGACCTTTCTGGGACCGGTGGCTGTGGTGGAATACGCGACGCCGGGATCTCACGATCTGCCCGAGGCGCTCAGACGACACGTGCGGCAACACGACCTGTTCCTGCTCGCGAACCATGGAGCGGTAGCGGTGGGGAGCGACTTGTTTGCCGCGGCGCATCGGATGGAGGCGCTGGAGCAGAGCGCGAAAATCGCCATCGTCGCTCGGCAACTGGGCGGCGCCCAGGAGATCGATCCGGCCGATCTTTCGAAGTTGCAGGCGATCCGCACGAGGATGGGACTCGAACCGAGCGACCGGCCGTGCCTGAATGCAGCGGGGAGTTGCGGCGCGAATAGCGACCCAGCCGATGAGGCGCTGGTCGAGCGGATTACGGACCTGGTAATGCAGGCATTGCAGAACAGCGGATGAACGGCGGCGGGCAGGACTCCCCGCCCCACAAGAAGTCTCGGAGGGTGAGCTATGGCCCAGATGGCTCTCGGGATGGTTGAGACACGCGGATTGGTCGGCGCGATCGAGGCAGCCGACGCGATGCTCAAGGCGGCGAGCGTCACGTTGGTTGGGTTGGAGCGCGCGACGGCCGGTCTCGTAACGGTAGTTGTGGTCGGCGAGGTGGCCGCGGTCCACTCGGCGACGGACGCCGGCGCGGCTGCGGCGAAGAGGCTGTCGGAAGTAGTGGCGGTCCACGTCATCGCGCGGCCTGATGATGCGATTGCGCCGCTGCTCGGGCTGGATGAGTAGACAGGTAAACGACGGCGGGTAGGAACGCCGCCCTACGAGACGGTCAGGACTTTGTGCCATAGGAGGCATGTAGGATGAACCAGGATGCTCTCGGACTGATCGAGACCCGCGGACTCGTCGGCGCCGTCGAGGCGGCGGACGCGATGGTCAAGGCGGCGAACGTGACGCTGCTGCCGGAGTTGGAGAAGGTCGGCGGCGGCTTCGTTACCGTGATGGTGCGCGGCGATGTGGGCGCGGTGAAGGCCGCGACCGATGCGGGCGCAGCGGCGGCCAAGAAGGTCGGCGAGCTAGTCTCGGTCCACGTCATCCCGCGACCGCATCCGGAGCTGGACAAGATTCTGCCGGCGGCGGAGTAGGCGCGCGCGAAGGCGACGGCGCTGACTGCAGGCGAGGCTTATGAAGCTAGGCAAAGTTGTTGGGACGGTTGTGGCGACGCAGAAGACCGAGGCTCTCAAGGGGACGAAGCTCCTCGTCGTGGCTGAGTGCGCGCCCGACGGCGAGCCGATGGAGAGCTACACGGTTGCGATCGATGC
The DNA here is from genome assembly GCA_964555935.1 of uncultured Armatimonadia bacterium. Taxonomy (GTDB): domain Bacteria; phylum Armatimonadota; class Zipacnadia; order Zipacnadales; family VGFC01; genus CAZKUN01. The sequence continues at coordinate 3,358 of CAZKUN010000207.1, forward strand.
CGTCGGCGCGGGAGTCGACGAGATCGTGTTGGTCGTCGCGGGATCGTCCGCGCGGATTACGACGGAGACGAGAGACTGCCCGGTCGATGCCACGATCATCGCGATCGTCGACACGATCGAAGCCGATGGGACGATCACGTACCGCAAGCACGCGGGATAGACGGGCTGGAAGCCCGTCTCTACGCGGGTCAACGCGCGGCGACCAGACGCGAGCCCGGATGAGCGGGCGGCCGGGAGGCGTTGGGGCATGTTCTTCGCCAAGGTGATTGGCAAAGTCGTCTCTACGGTCAAAGACGAGGGCGCTCACGGGAAGAAACTCCTACTGGTCCAACCCACCGATCACGAACTCCAGCCGGCTGGAGACCCCCTAGTTGCCTTCGACGCCGTCGGTTGTGGCGTGGGCGAGACTGTCTTCGCGGAGACGGGCCGCGAAGCCGGCGTGGCGTGGGACGGCCCGGAGATCTCGGCGGACGCCACCATCGTCGGCATCATCGACCGGATCGACGCGACCAGCGTCTGACACCATTCAATGCGATACCAGGCAGTCATTTTCGATCTCTTCGGAACGCTGATCGACAATCTCTCACGCGCCGGACACGAGAACGTGCTGCGAGAGATGGGCGACATCATGGGCGTGGGCCGGGAAGAGTTCGTCCGCGAGTGGGTCGGATGCGTTCGCGAGCGGATGGCGGGACGGCTGGGCGACGTCCGGGAGAATGTCGGGGCGATCTGCGAGAGGCTCGGGGCGCAGGCAGACCCAAAGCGCATCGACGAGGCGGTCGAGCACAAGCTGGACTACACGCGCCAAGTGCTGACGCCGCGAGAGGGCGCGCTAGAGACGCTACGCGCGCTGAGAGCCGGCGGCATGAAGACGGGTCTGCTTACCGATTGCTCGAGCGAAGTGCCCAAACTCTGGGAGGAGACGGCCTTCGCACCGTTGATCGACGAGCCTGTCTTCTCGCACTCCGCAGGGCTGAAGAAGCCCGATCCGCGGATCTACCATTTGACCTGCGACCGACTCGGCGCGAGGCCCGCCGAGTGCCTGCACGTGGGCGACGGGAGCAGTCACGAGCTGTATGGCGCGGCGCAAGTCGGGCTGGACCCGGTGCGGATTCGGGTGAAATACGAAGAGCACGAGGACACGTATCGGCTGGACGATCAGGAGTGGCGCGGGAAGAGCGTTGGGGCGCTGCTTGAGGTGCCGGCCATTGCCGGGTGCGAGGTCAACGAGTGAAGCTCTGCAAGGTCATCGGCAGCACGGTGTCGACTATCAAGCACGACTGCTACCACGGCAGGGCGCTGCTTGTCGTGCAGCCCCTCGGCTGGGACATGGAGCCGAAGGGCACGACATTCCTGGCAGCCGACGCAGTCGGCGCGGGCGCGGGCGAGACGGTGCTGGTGTGCGAGGAAGGGCGGTCGGGCCAGATCGCCTTCGAGGTGGAGGAGCGAACGCCGCTCAAGACGGCTATCGTGGCGATCGTGGACACGGTGGATACGGCGGGCGCCGATGGATAGGGATCAGCTGCGGGACATTGTGAGGGAACAGGTCCGGCGGGCGCTCGGAGGCGAGGGCGCAGACGCGACTACGCGGGCCGGATGGGGACCCCAAACATCCCCCATTCGGCCCCTCCAGACGGCGGATGGTGCGGATGGTGAGGACGGCGGGCCGACGGTGGTGGCGGTGATCTGCGGCGGGCGAGGCGGGCTGTCGAAGGCCCTCGAACAGACGAAAGCCGTCGCGAAACAGGTAGACGTGATCGGCTTGATGTCGCCGGCAGCGAAGGAGTTCATCGGCGAGGACCGACTGAGAAGTGAGGGTGGCATTCGCGAGATCGTGACGCTCGAATCGGGCATGAGTCCTGGGGAGTTGGTGGATCGGGCGGACATCGTTCTCGTCGCGCAATTGACGCGGACCACGCTGGCGCGGATTGGGCTGGGATTGAGCGATTCGCTGCCGAGTAGCGTGGTTCTGACGGCCCTGTGGGATGGCACGCCGGTGGTCGTGGCGCGGGATGGCGTTGACCCGGACCTCGCGGCGCGCGATCCGGAGAAGGCGGCCGATGCGCCAAGAGAGTTGGCGAGGCTCTACGCCGAGTACCTGACGCGGGTTGAGTCATTTGGCTGCGCGGTCATCGCGGCGGAGCAGATTGCTGACACGGTTCTGTCGATGCTGACCGGCAGAGAGCCGAGGCTCGAGCGGGCGATGAAGCAGCGGCGGGTGATTACCGAGGAGGACGTGCGGCGGGCGGCCAGGCGAGGGGAGTCCATCAGTGTGGCTCGGGCGATTGTGACGCCGCTGGCGCGGGATGTGGCGAAGGAGATGGGCGTGGAGTTGTTGGAAGAATAAGGGGAGAGGAGGCGTGACATGACACGAATGCGGAATGGCATTTGGGTTTTGGCGGCTCTGGTGGTGGTTGTGGTTATTGGCGGGTGCGTCGGGAGGATGAAGAGCGCGGAGCACACGTATGACGCCGCAGAATCCCCGATGGCAGCCTCGCCTGAGATGATGCGAGCGGACGAATCATACGAGGCAGACGACGGCTCCGCCGGCGGCGGGATGAGCGCGATGGATTTCATCTCGACCGCGGCCGAGACCGGCGAGATCAGCCGACATGTCATCTACACGGCCGATATGTCGCTGTGGGTGAAGGACGTCGAAGCCTCGGTGACCCAGGTCGAGGCGCAAGTCGACGAGATGGGCGGCTGGCTGCAGAGCAAGGACGCCCAGGTCGATTACCGGGATCAGCCAACTTGCACGATCCAGATTCGCGTCCCGCGCGACAAGTTCCGTTCGACCATGGCGAACCTGCGCCAGATGGGCGAGGTGAGGTCGGAGCGGATCCTCCCCAAGGACGTGACCGGACAGCTCAACGACCTCGACGCGCGGCTGAAGAACTTGCGGCGCGAGGAAGAGGTCGTGGCGGCGCTGTTTGAGCGTGAGGGCAAGATCAGCGACGTGCTCGAGGTCGAGCGGGAACTGGCGCGGGTACGCGGTGAAATCGAGCGGATCGAGGCCGCCCTGCGGACGATGGCGGAGAGCGTGGCGTTCTCGTCGATCTCGGTGGCCCTGTCGCTCGAGCCCGCGGTGATCGTGCAGCAGATCAGCAAATGGAGCATCGGCGATCACGTGCTGAACGCGTGGCGGACGCTGCTGGCGAGTCTCCGCGCTGTTGTTACCGCGCTGATCTACACCGTCATCTGCGTGGGACCGTTCGCGCTGGTTGTGTGGCTGATCGTCAAGCTCATCATCGGGCGCGCTCGGAAACGCAAGCTGGCTCCGCCGCCGCTGGTGCAGACTGTGGAGCAGGCGGCCGCGCCCGCTGAGCCGACGAGCGAAAGTACCGGACCGGAGGCGTGATGCCGATGGAGATGGATGAGGGGCGCATTCAGGACATCGTGTCGCGGGTGGTCAGCCGACTGCGGGATGAGAGCGTCGCGCCGGTGGCGATGGTGCCGTCGGCGGGCGTGGTGAGGGGCGCGGACGGCGTGTTCGAAGAGATGGATGCGGCGATCGACGCGGCTCGGGCGGCGCAGCGGGAGCTAGTCGCGCTCGGGATGGGGAAGCGGCGCGAGATCATCGCCGCGATGCGGGAGGCGGGCATCGGGAGCGCGCGATCGATGGCTGAGAAGGCGCGCGCCGAAACCGGCATGGGCAACGTCGCTGACAAGGCGCTCAAGAACGAGTACACCGCGCGACTGACGCCCGGCCCAGAGTTCCTGAAGACCGATGCGCTGACGGGTGACGAAGGCTGCACGCTGATCGAGCAAGGTCCGTTCGGCTGCATTCTCGCGATCACGCCATCGACGAATCCGACGGCGACCGTGACGAACAACGGGATCGCGTTGCTGTCGGCTGGGAATGGCGTCTTCTTCTCGCCTCACCCCGGCGCGCGAGAATGCACGCTCGAGCAGATGCAGATCCTGAACCGGGCGATCGTGGGAGCGGGCGGGCCGCCTGACTGCATGACAGCGGTCGCTGACTCGAGTCTGCGCACGGTCGTGGCGGCGATGAAGCACGAGCGGATCGATCTCATCAGCGCGACCGGCGGCGCGGCCGTGGTGAGGGCGGCGCTCGAGAGCGGCAAGCCGTCTGTCTGCGCGGGGCCGGGCAATCCACCCGCGCTAGTCGACGAGACTGCGGATCTTAAGAAGGCCGCCGAGCACATCATCACCGGCGCGACGTATGACAACAACCTCCCGTGCATCGACGAGAAGGTCGTAATCGTGGTGGAGGAAGCGGCGGACGGGCTTGTCGACGCGTTCAGCCGCGTGGGCGGTTACGTCGCGACCGATGCCGAGGCGCGGCTGTTGGCCTCGACGTGCATTGAGGACGGGAAGCCCATGCCCGAGTTCATCGGGCAGGACGCGACCTTCATCCTGGATCGCGTGGGCATCAGCGCGCCCGCGGACACTCGCTGCGTGATCATAAAATGTCCGGGTGAGGACTGCCCGTTCGTGCAGGCCGAGCAGATGATGCCGGTGCTGCCGGTGGCGCGCGTGCGGAGCTTCGACGAGGGCGTGGACCTCGCGGTGCGGGTCGAGCACGGCTTCCGGCACACGGCGGCGATTCACTCCGATTCGATGGACCGTATCACGCAGTTTGCGCGGGCGATCGGCTGCACGATCTTCGTGGCGAACGCGCCGGCATTTGCATGGGTCGGCGTGGGCGCGGAAGGCTGGCTGAGCCAGACGATCGCGGGACCGACGGGCGAGGGCGTGACCGATCCGCGGACGTGGACACGCCAGCGGATGATCGCTCTCGGCGGGCACATGAGGGTCGTGTGAGCGCGCCAAATGTCGGCGAGATTCGCGTTGGCACATCGGGCTGGACGTATCCCCACTGGCGGGGGACGTTCTTCCCGCCGGAGTTGAAGAGCCGCGAGTTGCTCCCCCACTACTGCCAGCACTTCGACAGCGTCGAGGCCAACGTCGGGTTCTACCGCCTGCCCGCGGAGCGCACTTTCACGGCCTGGTGCAAGGCGACCCCGCCGAGCTTCATCTTCAGCCTCAAGGCGCACCGGTATATCACGCACAGGCTCCGACTGAAAGATGCCGGTGAGCCCCTCGTCAACGTGGTAGGTCGGTACGCGCTATTGAAGGAGAAGCTGGGCCCGATCCTGTTCCAATTCCCCGAGAGCTTCCACTGCGATATCGAGCGCCTTCGTGGGTTCTTGCCACTGTTGCCTGAGTTCGCGCGCTGCACGTTTGAGTTTCGGCACGAGTCGTGGTTCACGAGCGAGATCTACGAGCTGTTGCGGGAGCACAACTGCGCGTTGACCATCGCCGACACGCCGGACTTCCCGATGGAGTTTGAGACGACGGCGGACTTCGTATACGTGAGGTTGCACGGCGGACGGGTGCTATATCAGTCGACGTATCGGGATGCGGAGCTTGCCGAGTGGGGTAAGCGCGCCCAGGATTGGGCGGCGGACGGGCGGGACGTGTACGTGTATTTCGACAATGACTTCATGGCGTGCGCGCCAAGAAACGCGCTGATGTTGAGGAGGCTGTTGGGGCAGATTGACGCGTGAGAACGTGAGCAGCCCGCCGGACAGCCTATCCCTCAGCACGGGATGCGGCGAGGGCCTTGATCAGAGCCAGCGTGCGCTCGGACATGAAGATGTACCCCAGATCCTCGGCGACTTGGGCCTCCATGATTTCGCGGGTGGGGCGGGGCATCGACGCGTCGATGATCGCCTGCAGCTCGTCGAAGAGATCGTCGTATTGCTCCTCGAATTCGGCTGCCGAGAGCTTGGGGACCTTGGTCAGGTAGGCCTTGACGGTGGCTTGTAGTTTGGCAGCCTCGGCGGCGTCCGGGCCGCCCTCGCGGAAGGCGATCTCCTGAGCCGTGGCGTCGACCCACGCGGAGTACTCATCGCTATCGATCAAGCGCGCGTCCTCGAGATCGGCGAAGATACCGTCGACCTCGTCGTACGACCAGTCACCTCCGCGGGCGGCGCCGAGTTGCTCATCGGTGAGTAGACCGGCGACCTCCGCCATGGCCGCTCCTAAGGACGCCTCGTGCTTCTCCTCAAGCTCCACCACCGCGTTCCAGACGGGCTGGGCATCAGCGAGGAGCTGGGCGGTCGGCGCTCCGGAAAGAAGAGCGGCTCGAAGGGCGCGCATCGGCGCGAGAGCCTCGTCGCTCGTGCGGTAATCCACAACGGCCTGGCGCTGGAACTCGACCGTATCGAGGATCGGGATCATCTTCTGAAGCTGGTCGAGCATGAGATCGTAGGGGCCCAGCATCTCGAGGAGATCGATGTCCTCGGAGACGGTGTAGATCGTCTCCGAGGGCCCGTCTTGAGCAAGGCCGACCAGAGGGGTAAGCAGAACCGCGAGCGCGGCTATGGCATGGAGTTGCAGATTACGTGTCATCGACCGCGGGCCTCCTCGGCATTCGAGTGAGTTTGCATCTGTTCGACGACCATGCTCAGCGCTTTGTTGCCAAGTGCGAGCGGAGTCACAGTTGGGCCGCGCGGGGGCGATGACCTCCGAGGGCGGCGAGGAGGTAGGGGCGAGAGAGTTCGGGAAGGGCGAGGCAGTCTGGGCGCATGCTCGATTGTCAGTACTAAGCGGGAGGGAGAAGCAGCTTGGAAGGCCATTACATTCGGCTCAACAGACTCTTTACGCAGGGGAAGAATGCTGTCATTGTGGCGGTGGATCATGGCGAATTCTTCGGCCCGACGCCGGGCATCATCAACCTCCCAGAGGTGATCGAGACAGTCGTCGCGGCGGACGCGATCCTACTCTCACCGGGCATGCTCGGCCACTGCGGGCGGGCGTTCGATTACCGAGGCGCGCCGATGGCGATCGTGCGCCTTAACTGGAGCACCGTTTTCTGCGAGCAGTGGGGATACTCGCAGGCCAATACGGCGAAGGTGATCACCCCCCAGGAGGCGTTGGCACTGGGCGCCGACATCTGCCTGGCGTCGCTGACGCTGAACACCGGCGACGAAGGGCGCGACCGCGACAACGTCGCGCTGTTCGCGGAGCTGGCGACGCAGAAACGCGCGGCGGGGATCCCCATGATCGGAGAGTTCTTCCCGCGCGAGACCGCCGGGAAGAAGCCGGAGGAACTGCACGACCTCGTGCGGTGCGGATGCCGGATGCTGGCTGAACTCGGCGCCGACGCCATCAAGACGTTCTATACGGGCCCACGCTTCGACGAGGTGACCGAGGGATGTCCCGTGCCGGTCTTCGCCCTCGGCGCCGAGAAGACTCCGCGGCCGATCGACGCGCTGACGCTGGCGCATGATGCCGTGACGCGCGGCGCGCGGGGCGTTGTCTTCGGTCGGAACGTCATCCAGGCGGACAGCCCGGAGGTGTTCCTGGGCGCGCTGCGGTCGGTGGTGAAGGAAGGCATATCGCCGGAGCTGGCGGAGAAGGAAATGGGGTTGGGGTGACGGCAGGGAACGTCAAGGCGACGGCGTCGCGGCTGAAGCCGCTCCTACAAGGGCGTCAAGTTAATCGGGTGTTGGAGGACTGACAGATGACGTATGACAGGCAGTGGGCCGATATCGATGTGAATACCGTGCCGAACATGGTGACCCCCGCGCCCGGGCCGAAGTCCCAGGCGCTTCACGCGCGGGCCTCGAAGCACATGAAGGGCTACTCGTCGCAGGTGCGGCTGTTCCCGGTGGCGTTTGACAGGGGTCACGGCGTGACGCTGACGGATGTCGATGGGAACACGTATCTGGACTTCTCGTCGGGGATCTACGTGACGTCGCTGGGGCACTGTCACCCGAAGGTGACCGAGGCGGTGCAGCGGGCGACGGGCGAGCTGATGAACTGCCACGATTTCACGACGCCGATCAAGACGCGCCTGCTGGAGTTGCTTGGGGAGATTGCGCCGGGGGATCTTGGGGGCGTCCAGCTGTTTGACTCGGGCACGGCGGCGGTGGAGGCGGGCTTGCGGATCTGCCGGGCGGCCTCGGATAACATGGAATTCATCAGCTTTCACAAGGATTTTCATGGGAAGTCGATGGGCGCGGTATCGTTGGCGAGGCTGGACCCATCGCAGGGGCTGAGGGCTCCGGGGTTCCATCTGACGCCGCGGGCGTTCTGCTATCGATGCGCGTTCAACATGACCCACCCGGAGTGCGAGCTTCATTGTTTGGACTACATTGACACGGTGATAAAAGAAGAAACCGCCGGTCGGCTGGCGGCGATCGTGATTGAGCCGATTCAGGGCTGGGCGGGCAGTACGGTGCCCCCAGACGACTATTTCCCGGCTTTGAGGGCGTTCTGCGACGAGCGGGACATCCTGCTTTTCGCCGACGAGGTCTTGACGTGCATGGCCAGAACAGGGAAAATGTTCTGTGTGGAGCACTGGGGCGTCGCTCCGGACGTGATGACCCTGGGCAAGGGTCTGGGCAACGGCTTCCCCGTCACCGCGATGCTGGTCTCCGATCGGTTCAAAGAACGAGTCGAGCGTATTAGCGCGTCCACAAGCTATGGCGGCAACCCGATGGCCTGCGCCGCGGCCGTGGCGAGCATCGAGGTCATCCTCGAGGAAGGGCTCGTCGAGAGGTCGGCGGAGCTAGGCGATCTGCTGATGAAGCGCATGGTGGCGATGAAGGGACGCCATCCGCTGATCGGCGACGTTCGAGGCAAGGGCTGCCTGCTCGGCATTGAGCTTGTGAAGGACCGCGCTACGAAGGAGCCAGCCGAGGAAGAAGGACAACTCGTCTACCAGAAGGCTTTCAGCAAGGGCCTGGCCTGGATTCCGGCCGGGAACGTCCTCCGGATGTCGCCGCCGCTGATCATGGACGACGCGGTCGCGCTGAAGGGGATGGATATTATCGAGGAGAGTATCGCTGAAGTCGAGGCAGAGAAGGGTTACGCGTAGTCACCTATGGGGCAGATGATCTCCGGTCAGACAGCGCTGAGCGCTGAACACCAACCTAAGACTCGAAGCACCGAGCGCCCGGATTGGTACACGGTTGTGGGGCCGAAGCACGCCCACCCACTGCTGCTCGTGCATGGCATCGAGTACAGCCGTAACATCTGGACCCCCCAGCTCCACGGTCTCGCCGATGAGTTGCGCGTGATCGCCCCCGATCTCCCTGGTCACGGGAGCTTGAGCCATCTCGAGTTCAGCTTCGAATCCGCGAAGGAGCGCCTGCTGGACGTCATCGACACCGAATGCGGCGGCGTCGCATGCGTGCTGGGGATCTCCTTGGGCGGATACGTCGCGATGGAGATTGCGGACGAACACCCGGAGAAGCTGCCGGGCATGATACTCTCCGGATGCTGCTCGCGGCCGAACGGCGCGATCACCTACCCGCACCGAGCCTACGCGAGGATCATCCGCAGCGTGAACCACCGCTGCTTGAACTGGATCCACAGTCGGGTGATGCGCGCGGTTCTGCCCCCGATGTACTCCCGGCCGATCCTCGACGGCGGCATCCACAAGACGACAGTGGTACACGCGGTGAAGGAGATGATGGGCCGCGAGGTGGGGACATGCCTGCCCGAATATGAGAAGCCGGTCCTGTTTCTCAACGGGAAGTGGGACTTCCTGTTCCGGCGACACGAGCAGGAGTTCGTTTCGTCCTGCAAGAACGCTGAGCTTTGCATTGTGCCCGGCGCCGGGCACCCGACGAACCTTCAGAATCCGAACGCGTACAACGACGCGGTCCGCAACTTCGTCCGGACGCTCGATTGGTAGACGCGCTCTGAACATGTGATCCACGGCTCGCCGACACGACATTGTTGGCGGGTCGTTCTGATTCCGGGACCTGAGTTCCCGGACACCCCGTCGCGCTGGAGGCAGTGAATGCGGTACCCGCTGAAGGATGCGGACCTCGACCTGCTCGAGGATGCTGTCCGGACGATTCTGCAGAAGGCCGGGATGAAAGTCTGCAACGAGGAGATCCTGTCGCGGCTGAAAGCGTGTGGGGCGGCAGTCGACCCAGGCGATCAGATTGCGCGCTTTCCCGAGCGCATGATCGACGAAGTGCTCGTCATGCAGAAGGCGACGCAACTCGATCGCTACGGCGAGCCCGAGCGTCTGCCGCACGGGACGAAGCACGGGCCGGCGATGGGGTATGACATCACGCCGCGGATCTACGACTTCCGCGAGAGGCGCCCCAGGCAGGCAACGCGCGCTGACCTGCTCGATATGATCGACCTCGGCGATGCGCTGGAGAATGTCGGGAGCGTCGGGTGTCCGGTGGTGATGGGCGATGTCGACGCGCGGATTGAGGCCATACAGGGCTTCGCGGAGGTCGTGTCGCGGACGAACAAGCACCCGAACGTCGTGTCGATACTTCCGGAGCACAACGAGTATTTCGCGGAGATCGGGGAGATCGTGTTGGGGCCATCGGAGACGCCTCGGTTCATCGGGACCGGCGGCTTCCTCATCACTCCGCTGACGATCAACGACCGGTTGGCGGGTCTGATGCTGGAGGGTGAGAAGTATGGCGTAGAGGCCGCCGGAGTCAGCACGATGCCGATCAGCGGAATGAGCGCGCCGGCGACGATCTCCGGGACGGTTGCGCTCGCGGCGGCGGAGGTGATAGGCGGGTGGATCGTGATGCATGCGGCGAACCCGCACGTGACGCGATTCCACGGCGGGTCAGCCTCGGGGATCCTCGACATGCGGACGACGAAAGGCCTCTTTGGGACGGCTGAGGCGGCGATGCAGGATGTCTGCTTCGTGAATCTGCTTGAGGAGCGGTTCGGCGGAGGCGGAGGAGTCTCGGGACCTGGCTATATCGATTCGACCACGCCAGGCCTGCAATCGGTCTACGAGAAACTGCTGAAGGCGCACGTCATCAACTCGTGCCTCGGGAACCCCGTGCGCGTGAACAGCCCAGGGCTTCTTGACGCGGGCTCGCTGTTCTCACCGACCCAGTACGTGCTCGATACTGAACTGAGCGAGGGGTTGGTGCGGAGCGATTGGGAAGTGCCGGTGGACGCCGAGCACGTTCCGCTCGATGACATACTGAGCGTGGGCGCCGGTGAGAGTGGCAACTTCCTGCAGACGGACCACACGCTGCGGCACTGCCGCGATTCGTGGCAACCGGAGCTGCTGGACAAGACGGCCAGGGCGCTGGCGGACGGGGTTGATGAGGAGACGCTGCTGGTGGATGCTGAGGCACTGTGGCGCGACACGTTGGCGGGCCATGAGCCACCGGAGGTCGATGAAGATCGGACGAAGGCGGTGTGGGAGGTTGTGGAGAGGGCCAGGGCTGAACTGATGGGGTAGGCGCTAATCGTCGTACGGTTCGACCCGGCCGACGAGGTCGGACGCGCGCTCAATGCCGGCGAGGAGGCAGTAGTCCGAGAGCCCGGCCAGCACGTCTTCGGCAGAGCGGGGACTGACGAAACTCGCCGTGCCGACGGCGACGGCCGAGGCGCCCGCAAGCATGAACTCCGCGGCGTCGGCGCCCGTCATGATGCCGCCCATGCCGATGATCGGGATGTCGGGCATGGCCTGGTGGACCTGGTAGACCATTCGCACCGCGACGGGCTTGACCGCGGGCCCGGACAGCCCCGCAGTGTTGCGCGAGACGCGCGGTCGACGCGTCTGGATGTCGATTGACATGCCGACCAGCGTGTTGATTAGCGAGAGGATGTCGGCGCCCCCAGCCACGGCGGCGCGGGCGATCTCCACGATGTCGGTCACGTTCGGCGAGAGCTTCACGATGAGCGGAACGTCCGTCGCGGCGCGGGTCGCGGCGACCACCTCGGTCGTGGCCGACGGAACGACACCGAACTGCATCCCCCCATGCTTTACGTTCGGGCAGGAGACGTTGACCTCAAGCGCGACGATGCCCGCGACGCCCGAGAGCCTCGTCGCCAACTCGGCGTACTCCTCAGGGCTCGTGCCGTTGATGTTGGCGATCACGGGGACGCCGCGATCGACCAGCCACCCGAGCTTCTTCTCGATGAACACATCGACGCCGGGGTTCTCAAGCCCGATGGCGTTGAGCATCCCCGAAGGCGTCTCGCAGATGCGCGGATCGCGGTTCCCGGAACGCGGCTCAAGCGTGATGCCCTTGGTCGCCGCGGCGCCGATGGCCGAGAAGTCGACGAGCCCCTCGTATTCCTCACCATATCCGAACGTGCCGGACGCGGTGAGGATGGGCGTCGCCAACGTGAGCGGGCCAAGCACGGCGCGCGTGTCGATACGGCTGTTGGGTTCGTTCATCTCAAGGCATCCCAATCGATCTCCTCGGCGTTGAAAACGGGGCCGTCCTTGCAGACGCGCGCGTAGCGTTCGCCACCTCCGGCAGCGGGGATGACGCATCCCAAGCAGGCGCCGACGCCGCATCCCATCCAGGCCTCGAAGGAGACGTGACACTCGGCGTTTCGCTCGCGGCAAATCGCGGCGGTTGCCGCCATCATGGCGCGCGGTCCGCAGCAGAGAACGATCGGATCGCTCAAGTCGCGCAGCGCGGCGGGCAGGAGTTCGGTCACGAAGCCGTGGTGGCCTTGGCTGCCGTCATCGGTCGCCACGAGAAACTCCTCACAGTGGTCACTCGCCTCCTCGGCCAGCGCGAGTTCGTCCGCCGTCGCGGCACCATAGAGGGCCTTTGCGATGCCGCCGCGCTGGTCAGTCGCGTAGTACAGCAGCGGTGCCATTCCAACGCCACCCGCAACCGTAATAACTGGACGCTCGGGATCGACATCCGGGAACGGCCGGCCGAGAGGACCGAGGGTGTTCAACTGGGCCCCAGGGCGCAGCTCGGCGAGCAATTCCGTGCCGCGGCCGATGGTCCGGACGAGCAGACGGAATGTCCCTTGAGCGTTGTTGACGCCCGCGATGCTAAAGGGCCGACGCAGCAAGGGGCTCGTGCCGCCGGGCAGGACGTCGAGGTGGATAAACTGGCCCGGACGCGCCCG
>CAZKUN010000208.1:0-16107 GCA_964555935.1 uncultured Armatimonadia bacterium
GCCGTTGCCAGCGTCGGCTTCGGCGCCACGGCCCTGTTGCGACTCTCGTGGCAGCCGGTGCACGACACGACCTCACCAGGCATGCCGACGAACCAACTGCGCATCAACTGCAACGCCTTGCCTTCGTCGTCGAGCGGCTGGACGGCAATCGGCGTGTTCGCGGGAATGGTGAAGGCGGCCGAGCCGTCTTCCTCAACCGGCACCGTCCCGAGGACGCGTTTGATATCCCACGGCCCATCCATGCCGATCGATCCTAGCAAGCCCCCGACGCCGCGAGAGCTGAAGTAATAACTGATGACCCGCAGCGACTTCACCTCGCCACGCGGCACGCCCGCCAGGCCCGGGCCGTCGTAGATGTCGGCGAGGAAGACAGATGCCTCGTCCGTGTTGGACTCAACCCGGTCCGACAGCGCCGGCGGCGCGGTCCGCGCTTGGAGCGGCATAGGGTCGAGATACGCGACGCCCTCATCCTGGCGGATCAGCGTCATGTTGTCGAACGTATCAACCAAGTAGACCCCCCAGAGCGCGGTCGCGCTGGGCTTCATGGCGACGATGTGGTACTCCTCGCTGAGCGGCCACGGGTGGCAGAACTGGGGCCAGACACCGTCGACGAGACGGTCTTTGACGACGGGCTCAACCTTCGTGCCCCAGCCGGGAATCTCTTGCACGACGCCGTCGGCCTCGCTGCTCCCCAGGCCGGGATCGACAATGATCAGCCGGCCGCTGCGAGCGATCCCATGGTGACCGGTCGCGATCCCAATGACGCGGCTTGGGTCGCCGGGAATGGGCCGCGCATCGAAATACGAGGGCATGAAATACGAGCCGCTCCCGTAGTACTCCTGCTGCTCCGTGCCGTCGGGATTCATGCGAAACAGGACGCGCGAACTCGAGTGCGGCAGATCCGCATACTCCCAACGCAGGTACATCACGCGACCGTCCGCGAGCACCGTCGGGCACCAGTCGCTATCCTGCTCGAAGGTGAGCTGGCGGACGCGGCCCGAGTCGCGGTAGAGCCGATAGAGCGACACCATCTGCGAGCTGCCGTAGACGCAAGGCAGGCCCTGGTACGTGGCGGTCGAGGCGAAGATGATGTCGCCGTCGGGTAGGTAGCAGGAATCGAAGTGCCCGACGTCAGTGCCATCGTCAGGCGTGACTTGGGTCAGGTCGTTGCCATCCGCCCCCACCTCGAACACGCGCCAGTTACTCTCCGTGTCGCCGACCGATGAGAACATGATCTTGCCGGCATCGAAGTTCATATCCAGATCGGTGATGATCTTCGCCGTTTCCGGTTTGTAGATCGTCTCGAGAGTCGACGCGCCTCGGAGGTCGCTCAGGGCCGATATCTCGTTGTTCCAGCCCATCCGGCCCATCGAGTCATTGCTCGTGTGATTCGCGGCTCCGACGCCCAGGGCTCCCCCCGTCGCGGCGCGGGCGTTGCCACCGAGGTGGCGGCGCAAGACAACCAGCTTCTCGAAATCCAGCAGCGGGTTCGCCAGCAGAACGTCGCGCTGGATGGCGACGATCTCCGCCGCCGCGTGCCAGGCATCCATCTCGCCCGCGTCGATGCCCGCCTGAATCGTCTCTTGCCCGTCGCGAGCTTTCGCGAGCTGCTCGCGGACACTGTCCACGTCCTTGTAGCGCTCGGGGAACCGGGCTGACAGATCGTCGAGCGCGCGGTCCAGCGCGTCAAGGTTCACCAGAGGCCATTGGGTCTCAACGACCGACCATTTCGCCTGCTCCCCGACAACGTCGTCGTACACGCTCACCCACGCTGCGTCATCGAGGGGCTTATCGCCCTGGTGCAGCGACGCGGCGCGGGCGTTGAGTTCGGTGGCGGTGGGGCCGGCATGAGACGCGACCCCGGCGATGGCGCGCCGCCCGGAATCGCGATCAGCCGTCCACTCGGTGGTGTCACGGTTGAGCGTGACGGAGCGGGTCGACCACTGGCTCGTGCTGCTCTGATCGGCTGGCTTCTGGAATGCGATGTTGGTCTCAAGATCGTCGCCCGCGAAGACGTGGACCTCGGACATGTGCATGTACTCGGGTCGCGGCACCTGAACGCGCACGAAGCGAGTGCCCTCAGCGTCCACGTCGATCTCCATCTTCGTCTCGCAGGCCGTGTCGCCCTGATCGTGAACGATGCGCCAATCCAGGCCGTCGGCGGAGACTTTTAGGTGGAAGTTGTCCAGCCGCTCGGGGATGTGAGGCGCGTAGATCGTGACCCTTGAGACGTGGACCTCGGCCTCAAGGTCGACCTGCCACCAGGGCGATGCGTCCTGACTGGTGTGGAACGGGTAGCCGACGGTGGTGTCGCCGTCAGTGGCCCCGGCGGCGTCCTCGGCCGTGAGGACGTTCGGGAGTGCCGCCCGATTGGCTTCCACGGCGGCCTGCCACGAGGCGAGATCGGCGGATGCGAGCGATGCGCAGAGCAGTACGAGAATGCATGCGACGAGCGATCTGGGAGCGAGATGGTTGGTCAAGGGGCAACGTCCTCCCGGATGAGCGGATTGGTCGGAATGGCGTTGGTCTCTCATTGTACCTGAACTGCCCCCTACATGGAAGTGTTCCAACGGTCACCGGCCCCCAAGGCAGACGACGCTGCCATCCTCAAGCGAAGCCAGCAACCGGCCCCGAGCCGCGATCAGCCCATCGAAAACCGGAGACGTGTCCAACTCAACCTCCGACACCTGGCGCCCATCATCAGCCGCCAGTGTCACGAGCCGCGCCCCATAACCGCCCTCGAAACCCACGTAGGGCTCATCCGGATCGAACACGTCCGGCGGCCCCGCGACGAAGACGCGGTCGCCCGCCTTGACCATCGCGCGCGGCCTCACGGAAACCCACTCGGCCCACAGCGGCGGATCGGCGCGCGTGTAGCCGATCATCTTGTCCAGGCCATACGCCGGGCTATCGAGCGTTCGCTC
This sequence comes from uncultured Armatimonadia bacterium, assembly GCA_964555935.1. Taxonomy (GTDB): domain Bacteria; phylum Armatimonadota; class Zipacnadia; order Zipacnadales; family VGFC01; genus CAZKUN01. The sequence goes on from CAZKUN010000208.1 coordinate 2,925, forward strand.
GCCGTCCCGGCGCGCGTAGCCGGACTGAGGGAGCCACGCCACGGGCTCTCGAGATCCCTCCTCGCCGACGATCTGCGGCTCGGTCGTGTTGTGGTCGGCGAAGATGAGGTACCCCTCCTCGCCGGGGAAGAACATGGGGCTGTGAACGTTGCGGTGGTAGAAGACCTTCGCGCCGTAGGTCGTGCTTTCGTCGATGACCAGCAGTTGACCGGACTTGGGTGCCTGGTTGGCCAACTGGAAGCCGGGCCAGCGCTTGGAGTACATCCAGAACGTGCGGTTATACCACGATCCATCGAGCATCCCCGAGGTCGAGAACACGTGCAGGCCAGTGTCCATCTCGCCCTTCGTCGTGAGAATGGGCGAGGTCACCTCCTCGAGCTCGGGCGTGAGTTGCTTCTGGCGCATGAAGATGGAGTCGCCCTCGCTGACGAGGACATCCGAATTCGCGCCCTCGACATAGAAGGAGACATCCCGGTCGTCCGGCAGGTCTGGAAAGGGACCCTCAAGCGTAGTGGAGTTCAGCAACTCACCGGTGAGGGCATCGACGGCATACGCGCTAATTCCTCCGTCAATGTAGGTCGAGCGACCTGCCGTGAAATAGGCGACAGAATCGCGGACGAGGACGCTGCCGTGGACCGGCCACGCGGACTCGAGTTGATCGAAGAACGCCACGCGACGGTCAACCGGCGCCGCGAGGAAGCGCCAGACCAGCTTGCCATCGGCCGCGCGCAGGCAGTAGACGGACCCGTCCGCGCTGCCTAGCAGCAACGCGTCGCCATGAATCGTCGGCGGAGAATCGATGCGACCGCCCGCGACGAAGGTCCAGGATGTCCTGCCGGTGGCGAGATGGAGCGCGTGGATCGTGTGGGCATCCCGCGACGCGACATAGACGCGGTCGCCCGCCGCGACCGGTTGCGTCAGCCCGCCGCCAAGTTCGGCGCGCCAGATCTGAGATAGATCCCCGCCCACCGACGAGGACGTCGCTCCGTGGCGCGCGGGATCGTGCCGATACGTCGGCCAGTCGCCTGCCGTGGCCGTACCTGAGCCCGTCACGGAGCCGTAGGCCTCGCCCTTCGTCAATCGCTCGGAGTCAGGGAGCGAGAGCGATGCCGTATCCGTGCTCGACACGGCGGCGAACCCCAAGAGCTTCGCACCCGGCTCGCAGAAGCACTGATCGCTGGGGACGTAGAGCATCCCGTTGGCCGGCATGATGCCCAGTTTGCACACGCCGCGCAGCCAGTTGTGCTGCTCGTGGTCGTCCGCCTGTAGATCGAGAAGCTCGATGCCCTCCAGAGAGCTGATCAGGAAGCGGCTGGTGGCCTTGTTCCGATAGCAGCGATGGTGGTGCTCGGGGCTGCGGAGATTCTCGACGGTGATGCGCTTGGTCTCCTCGCCCGTGCGCAGATCGTAGCCGACCGACCGCACGTGCGCGCTCTTGCCGACGATCTTGCCGCCCTCGTCGACGGAGACCATCCCCGGCCACGCGACGCCATCAATGACGTAGAGGTCCTGCCCCTCGAAACCGCCGGTGGACGCCTCGACCTTCTTCTGCCAGAGCAAGTCGCCGGTCGCTCCCTCGCGAGCCTCCAGCGAGCGGTTGCCCCGCACGAGCACGACGCCATCGCACGCGATCAGCGCCTTGCCCTTCTTCTCAAGCGGCTCGACCTGCCACAGCGCGTCGCCAGTAGTCAGGTCAATGCCGGCGAGCGTCTGCCCGACCTGATAGATAGCGCGACCGTCATCGCAGGCGAGGAAGAGACCCTTGACCGCGCCCACGTTCTTCTGCCACAGCACCTCGCCGGTCGCCCCACGCACGGCGGCCAGGGCCGCCGGCGGAGCCTGCTCGTCGCCGCGCCGCTTCGCCGCCGCCGAGGGCAGGTCTCGCGAGGCCACGACGGCAATGCCATCGGCCACGACGATCTCCCGCGCGGGCATCGTCTCCTCAACGGTGGAGAGGATCTCCCCCGTCGCGGCGTCGAGGATCGAGAGCGGCGCGCCATAGCCGAGCGTCACGTAAACGCGGTTGTCCTCCGCGACAATGCGCCGGTGATTCTCGTTAGGCACGACCGTCCGCGCGCCGGTGATCTCAGTCCAGTCCTTGTCCCGGAAGCGCGCGTCGGCCCACTCCGGCCAGCCCCACTCCGAGAGTTCTCGCTTCCAGAGGAGCTTGCCATTGAACGCATCCCGGCAGATCAACGACCAGCGCTCGGGGATGCGTTGGTCCGTGATGCCCATCAGGCCCTCGTCGAAGAAGTAGAAGATCCGGCCGCCCGCGGTGACCAGGGCCTCAATGCCCGACGGCGTCTCGTGACTCCGCAAAAACAGCGGCGGCGCAACCCACTGCAGCGCGGTCGGCGGGCCAACGACCGTATCGGCCGCGACGGGGTTATTGCCCGCATCGTGCAGGAAGTGGGACCAGTCGTCGATGTCGTCCGGGCGAGGTTTGACCACCTTGCCCCACCCGCCATCGGCCTTGATGTAGGCGACACCCTCGGGCACCAACACGCGCATGATCTCGCCCATCGGCACGGAGCCGGCATCTGACACCACGACCAGGTTGATCAGGTTATCCGCGTATGGCAGCGTGTCGCCGTCGAGCTGCTCGATGGACACGGGCCCATAGAGACCGCGCCGCGATATCCGCCGACGAGCCGTCTCAACCCTCTCCGCATCAGCGTCCAGCCCATGCACGGTGTAGCGCTCATCCACCCGCAACGCGACGGTCAGTTTGCCGCCGCCGCAACCGAGATGGACGATGAACCCGCCGTCAACACCGGTCTCGCGCAGGATATCGCGAGCCGACGCGGCGTGAGCTGTGATGCTCAGACAGACGGCCGCGAGAATCGTCACGAGGGTCAGCGGGCGGGTAAATCGCATCATCAGGGCCTCCGGGAGAAGTCGCGCAACAGGACCACTTCGCGCGCTATGCTTCGAGACCTGCTTCGAGGCCCGCGGACGGGCCTACAGGGAGCGCCGGGCTGGAATCAGGCATTGAATCACTGAAACGATATGATAGACCGAACGGCCATTCCCACAGGAGACCCCAAATGCGCACCCCCGGTTGGTGGAAAGCCGCAGTATGGACGTGCATGATTAGTCTGGTGCTCGCGAGCTGCCTGGGCATCTCAGGAGCCTCGGCCCAGGCCGCTGGCGACGTCGGGGCCCATCTGAAGGCGTTTAACGCCTGGTGCGAGGCGTCACTGCCGCACCCGGTGATTGGACGTGGGGTGTGCATGTTCAGCAACAAGGAGGACGTCCGGCCGAACGAAGACGGCACGTACCCCGACGGGGTGCGGCAAGGAGGGACTGTTAGCATCCGATCTGTAGGCCCCAGATACTATGATATTGAGATGGCGCGGCGCGACGAGTTGCCCGCCTACCAGAGGACGACGATCAACGGTTGGCCAGGGGTCGTCGCCGTCGGCGCCGACGAAGACGATCCCGGCTATGTGCTGGGGTCGGTCACCTGGGGCGGAGGAGAGATCTGGGCGACCGTCCGCGTCTACGGCAACTATGACGAAGAGGGCGAGGGCGCTCCGACTGTTCGCGAACGGGCGCTTGACTACGCCAGGGCGCTTGACCTGGCAGTCTTTGGGACGAGAGACGACGCGGACAATGTCGTCCTATCGGGGATCTACCTGATTGACACGTCGAGCTGCATGACGGGGCGACTCTCCGAAGTGATGCAGAGAGTCGCCGATACCTCGCAGCAGATGGCCGAATGCAACCAGGTCGCGAGGGGGGCTGCCCGCCCAAAACACGGGGTCTCGTACCCGGATGGGCTGGTTGAGATGGCGATCATCAGCTTCAACCAGGGCAGGATCCGCCTCGAGCAACCATTCACGCGGGACGCGGCGGAATTCCGAGTGTCGGCGGAGACGCTGGCGTCGACGCCCACGACCGGCCATAGCCCGTTGGCATCCGCCGTGGCACTGGCCCTGGCGTATATGAGGGCATTTGCCAAAGGTGAGACTGGTACGTGCCACGTCGTGGCGTGTGGCGGGGACAACTCTCCCGGCGGCGGTGACCGAGCGGTTAAGGCCCTCAACCGCGTCCTGTATGAGATCCGGCTCGGCGCGGTGGATGGCCTGCCGCCTGCCGGGCCGCAGCCCGACCGAGTCGCGAGTGTCCAGTTGCCCATCACAGTTGGCAGCCTCTTCGCGCTTCCCGCGGCACTCGCGGCGGCGGACGACCCAAGGGACTTAGGTCGCCCGGGCCCAATCGAGGACGCGCTGGCGACGCTCGAAGCCACCAGCGCGCGTCCGGGCGCCAAGCACTCCGTCGCGGTCGCCGGCGTGGGCGTGCAACCGGGCTCAGCTGACGACGATCAGCTCGGCTCGCTGGCGGAAGCCGGCGGCGGGCGATACCTCGTCGCCGAGGGCCCCGAGGACCTCGGTGATGTTCTCGCTCAGCTTGGGCCAATTGGAGTGGATGGTGATGATGACCAAGGCGAATCAGATCCCAAGCCACCGGTCACGATTACAGCGATCGGTGGGGCGGAGGCGGTCGAGACGACGCCGACGGGCGCCAACGGCCCGGTCTCCGTGTGCCGAAGGGTCGTTGACGGCGAGCCAGTCGGAACGGCGACCACGTTCCAAGGCGTGGATGAACTCATGGTCTACGTCGAATACGAAGACATGCCCGAAGGCACTGAGGCGCTCATCCTGTGCGCAGACCCGAATATCGGCACGATCAACATGGTGATGCTCATCGACGGCAGCGGCGCGAGTTGGCTCCCGTGGGAGGCTCCCGATGCCGGCGGATTCGCCCCCGGCGAGTACCGAGTAGCTGTGATCGTCCGCGGTGAGGAACTCGGCACGTGCACGTTCCAAGTCACCAAGTGACGGCACGCTCAGCGCGGCTCGCAGGCAACCGACCCACGCTTGGACGCCTGACCATCGTAGGCGGACGTCACCTCGTCAGCCGATAGAGCGCGCTTGTAGACGCGAAGCTCATCAAACAGCCCCGAGAAGGGCTTGTGTGCCGACGGGATCATGATGCCGGTGCCCTCCACGCTGAGCGATCCGTCGAGGTTCTCGGGAATCTCCGTCGTGCTGTCCAGCGCGCCGTCGATGTACGCCCGCACCTCGCGGTTTGACCGGTCCACCACATACACCACGTGGTTCCACCGATCCATCGACAGCGGCGTCTTCGACGTGGGCCGGACGGTCTTGGTGGCCTCGTGCGTTTCGCCGAGCACCATCTCCAACCGGCCGTCGGCGAGAAGATTGAAGACCCACCACTTGGCGGGGAAATCCTCCTTGCCGATGATGCGCGTGTCGAGCTTGTCGGGCTTCACCCAATACGATATGGAGAAGTCCTCGGCGCCGAAGTGCCACCCCGGCCCATCGGCGATCGTCAGCGCGCCCGGCGAGCCGGTAAGCCGCAGGCACGTGCCAAAGTCGCCCTCCACCCACCCGCCATACACGTCGCCGTGATTCCCGACGCCCGAGCTGTCCAGCGCCAGCTCTTCCTCTTCCCCATCGAGTTTCCAGTGGCCGGTGAATCCCGGCTCCTTCGGATCCCCCGCGACCTGCTCAGCGCCGACGACCGCCTCGCGCATGAACTGGGGCGCGCCGGCCGGCGCATCAGCCGGATCGCCCGCACACAGCAGTCGCCCATCCTCGGTCGATATATACAGGCGCCCGTTCGCGACAGCCATGCCATCATGCACGGGGAGCCCGTCGAGGCGGTAGCTCGCGAGCGCCGAACCGTCCCCCGTCGACGAAGCCTGCAGAACGCCGCCCTTCTTCCCCTCGAATGCCGTCATCAGCCGCATGGCGCTCTCGGGCGGGCCGGCCATGAGGACCGTGTCGCCCGCGACGGCCAGCGCGCGAGCCAGCAGCGGGACCTCCTGCCCCCACTGAAGCTCAACCCGATACTCGCCGTTGCCCGAGTGCGGATAGCGACGCTGAGCCTGGGCGTAATCCACCGGGTCCTGGGGCACCAGGTCCTGGCGCGTGGCCGCGAACAGTTGGTACTTGCGCCCGGTCGTGCCCTTGTAGTACTCCGGCCTGTACGAGAAGCCATAGACCACGCCATCGTCGAGCGCGAGCAGTCGGCCGGCCGGCGTTTCGCGGCCCGCGAAGTACCAGCCGATGTAGCCCGAGTAGAAGTGCGTCCCGTAGATGAAGTACGTCCGGTGCCACCAGTCGTCGTTGAGGAAGCCCGCCGGGCAGTACAGATGCCGACGCGTCTCGGCCGGCTCTAGCGTCTCCGCGTCGAACGCGGCTTTCCGCATATAGATCAGCTCGCCATCGCTGGACAGGATGTCCGGGAGCGCGCCCTCAAGCTCAAATTGCGCCATGTCGTCAGGCTGTCGGCCCGTTCCCTCGTCGCGCGAGTACACGCGACGCTCGGCGAGCTTACCGCCCGTCTCCAGGTCAATGCGGCAGAGGCGGATGCCCCCATCGAGATACGACGACCGCCCCGCCGCGCAGTAAACCGCGCCGTCCTGGACGAGCACGCTGCCATGCACGGGCCAGGCGGATTCGAGCTGATCGCGCACGACGCCACGCCGGTCCTCGGGAGCCACGCGCAGCCGCCAGATCAGCTCGCCATCAGACGCCCGCAGGCAATAGACATGGCCATCGGCCGACCCGAACACAACGCGGCCCCCGCTGACCGTGGGCGGCGAATCGACGCGTCCGCCCGCGGTAAATGCCCAGACCGAGTTTCCACTGGCAGCATCCAACGCGTTGATCGCATGCGCATCCACCGAGGCGACATACACGCGTTCATCTGCGATGACCGGACTCGACAGCCGCCCGCCAAGGTCAGCCTGCCAGTGCGGGGCGAGATCCGCCGAGACGACGGATGATGTTGAGCCATCGCGCGCTGCATCGTGCCGGTACGTGGGCCAGTCGCTCTCGCCAGGATCGCCTGCCAACGCCGATCCGAACGCCGGGCCTGTGGTCAGATCCCGCGAGGAATGGATCGACGCAACGTCGCGCTTGGGCGCGTAGGCGTAAAAGCCCGCCAGCTTGGCCTCGATGTGACACGCGCAGGAGTGCGGCGGCACGTAGAGCAGACCGTTGGCCGGCACGGAGCCGAACTGGCACGTGCCGCGCGTCCAGGAATGCCGATAGCTGTCGCCGGTCCGCACGTCGATAAACTCGACACCCGTCCGTCCGGTCACGAGGTAGCGCTCGGTCGCGCGGTTCCGATGGCAGCGGTGGTGGGGCATCGTCGTGTCGAAGGCGACGTCGGTATTGATCGTCCGTTTGACCTCGCCGGTATGCGGGTCGCGCCCCTCGGTGAAATCGCCATGCGTCCGAGACCGGCTGCGGCCCGACCAGACCAGTCCATCGGCGACGAACACGTCGATCTGCGAGTGATAGGTCTCCGCGACGCGCGTCTTCCACAGCTCATCACCCGTCTCCGCGTCATAGGCGATCAGGTCGCCGGTCCAGCCTTCCTGGGCCAGCCAGCGGGCGATCGGCGCGTTCGTCTGCTCGTCGAAATCCCCCAGTGGCTCCACATCGCGGTCGGCGCAAAGCACCACGTCATCGTGCGCAACCAGCGTCGGCGATGACCACCCCGGTCGCGGCAAGGCGACCTCACGCTGGACGCTCCACCGCGGCGAGCCAGTCTTCGCATCCAGGCCAACCACGCCCCCATCGACATCGAGATAGAACACGCCGTCGCCCGATACTGCCAACGTGTTTGGCATCGGCCTGGCATTCGTCTCCTGCCAGAGCACGTCGCCGGTCTCGGCGTCGATCGCCAGTATCGGCTTGGTTGGGACTTCGCCCGTCCGCCGCGCGCTCTCCTCAACAGATGGCGCGACGACGACGTAGAGCGTGCCCTCGTCGACGAGGATCTCCTCGGCGCCGTTCGTGTCCGCGTGCTCTTGCGCCACCTCACCCGTCGCCGCGTCAAGCGCCGTCACCGCGGCATCATTCCCGAGCGTGACGTAAACGCGATCGCCCACGGCGACCATCCGCCTCGACAGCGCGGCCGGTCCGGAGCGGAAGGGACGCAGGTGCGATTCCCACGTGGAGATCGGCCGCTTCCAGAGCACGATGCCGCTGAACGCATCCCGCGCGACGACTTGCCAATCGGGCCGCAACAGGACGGAGGCCGTCGGGGCTTCGTCGACGATGTAGAACAGCTTGCCTCCCGCCGACACGACCACGCTGATGCTCGCCAGGCGCTCGTGATGGCGAGCGTGCTTCGGCTCGGCGAGCCATTGGAGATGGTGCGGCGGGCCAACGACTTCGTCTTGAGCGACAGCGTTGTTGGATGCATCGTGGAGGCTGTGCGTCCAGTCGTCGATATCGGACGGAACGGGCTTGACGGTCGTGAGCCACTCGTTTCCGGAGCGAGCATACAGCACGCCTCCGGGCGTCAGAACCCGCATGGCCTCGCCATCGGGCACCGCGCCTTCGGCGACCAGGAGCCTGACCAGATTGTCCGTGTACGGCAGCGACGCCCCGTCCCACGCCTCAGCAGACGCCTTGCCGTAGATACCGGCGGCCTGGATGCGGGCGCGCGTCTTCGCCACGTTCGCGGCGTCGGCGTCCAGTCCATGCACGAGCACCCCGTCGCGGGATGCGAGCGCGGTCGTCAGCTTGCCGTCCCCGCAGCCGACATGCACGATCAGCCCGCCGGTGACGCCCGTGGCGCGGAGGATGGCCTGAGCTTTCTGCGCCGGCCCGGCGTAGGCTCCCGCCGAGATCGCCAATAACACCGCGATCACGCAGAGCGGCCTGGAGGCCCTCGTAGGTCGGATCTCCAGATCCGACAGGCCCGGTTGCTGGGGTCTTGTAGCCATCTCCTGTGCCCGCCGACGCTTGCCGGACATATCTATCTCCCGTGGGTTACGTGAGCATCGCGTTCAGGAACATGAGGCTGCGGTCCGCTTCCTCGACCGTGCCGCACTCGACGGACAGCACGCCAGAGAAATCGTGCCTGTCGAGGATGTCGAGGACGCGCTCCCAATCCACCACGCCCTCGCCGCACGCGCAGCCGACGGCCGTGCCGGTCACCTGGCCGCGCTCCTCGGCGCTTTGATCCATGGCGATGTCCTTAGCATGCACGTGGACAACCCGGTCGGCGACCGCCTCGAGCATGTCGTACGGATCCTCGAGCCCCGCCAGATAGCTGTTGCCCGTATCCCAGTTCACCTTGAGGCGCGGGCTGTCGGAGAGGTCAAGCAACCTGAGTAGCGTCTCGAGGCGCGCCGTGTAGATCTGGTGCGGCTCGATCGCGACATCGATCTCGTGGCGCTCGGCCACCGCGAGGATCTGGTGCAGCGAGTAGCGCATGACCTCGAAGGCGTGGTCGTCGTCCATCCACTCCGGTTTCGGGCCCTCATCCGTGTTGACCACCGGGGCGCCGACATCGGCGGCGTAGCGAATGGCGCGCGTGATGTACGGCACGGAGACATCCGGTCGCATCAGCGCTGAGTGGCCGCTCAGGCCGGAGCACTTCAGCCCCAGTTCATCCAGCCAGCCCTTCACCTCAAGCGGATCGTCCTCCACCGTCAACATGTGGTAGTACCCGGCGATGGCGAGGAGATCGTGTCCCGTCGAGACGCACGGTTCAACATACTTGTAGCCGAGCTCCGCGGCCTCCTCGATGCCAGCGCGGAAATTCATGTCGGCGCTACGTACGAACTCAAGGTTGATCCCGATCTGAATTGAACCCATGGGTATGCTCCTCCGGGTCGGCGCTAAGCTTACCTGGCCCAACGACGGTACTGTTTGCTGATGAACTTCGGCTCCGCATCACCCTCAAACACCAGCACCCCGTACGTCAGCGACAGCGTCTCGCCAGCCTCAAGCGAGTAATCCTCGAGCGCGACGAGGGACGTGCCGAGAAATCCGGTCGGCAGCGTGAAGTAGGTGTTCGGATGGCGCGGATTGCTCGGATGGTCGAGAATCGCCACGCCGCGAGCTGGAGTGACCGTGGTCGAATACGCGCACCACGTCGCCGGTTCGCCCTCAACGCCCGCGCGCCCGGTGGAGCCGTTCGAGTTCAGCATCAGCCCGTTATGCATGTCAGGCGGCATCTGGATGTCGAGCCCGAAGTACGAGACCGCCTCGTTGCCCTCCTTCAGCAGCGTGAGATCCTCCAACGCCGTCTGGTCCGTGGCAATCGTGATCAGCGTCGCGCGATCCCCAACCGTTTCCACGCGGACATTGCGCTCCTCGCGGATGAACGGTTCCTCACCCGCCGCGCGCCGCCAGAGGTGAGTCGAGTCGTAGACGGAGGCGTCGCCATCCTGGGTGAGGTCCAGCGTCTCGGTGACGATCCGGCCCGTCGCGCCCGGCGCGCCGTTCTCCGCCCAGAAGTCCACCCGCTCGCCGCCCGCCAGCTCGACCTTCCCCCACGTCAGCCATAGCGCGTGGTGATGTGGCTGAGCATTGCGCCCGTCCGTCACAACGAAACCGGACGGCGTGGTGACCGGATGATAGGAGGGCTTCATCTTGGCCGGAGAGGCATCCGGCGCGAATATGACGCGACCATCACGCGACGTCGCCAGCGCGTCAGCGCTCCGAGGCGCAACCCTTTCGTTCTCCGCCGGCACGAGTTTCAGCCAGGCATCGTATTGGTCATCAACATACCCCGCGTCCATCGCCCCGTCGAAGGCCAGAACGCCGTACGTCAGCTTCAGCGTGTCGCCCTTCGCCAGCGGGTACTCCTCATACGCGGGAAGCGCCGCGGTCAAGTAGCCGAAGGCGTTCATCGCGAACCACCCTGTCGGGTATCGCGGGTTGTCGGGGTGGTCGAACATGGCAAAGCCCCGCACCGGCTCGTTCGGCCCGACGTAAGCCACCCATTCGGCGAGATCACCGTGGCAGCCCGTGACATCGCGTCCGCCGTTAGAGTTCTCGAACATCCCCAAGTCCATATCGGGCGCGGATCGGATCCCGAAGCCGTAGTAGCTGACATCCCGCCCCGGCGTCGGGCCGATGCGTATGTTCATCTCCGGCGTCTGCTCGGTAATCCACGTAAGCAGGTAACCACGCCCATCGGTCGATGGATGGATGCGCAGTTCGCGACGCTCGCGCAAGATCAGCAGGTCATCCGTGTTGCGCGTCCAGATGTAATCGGCCTCGATGTGGGCGGTGTCCGCCTCAACCCAGACGCGCGGCTCGCCATCGGGATCGGGCAGGATCTTCCCGTGATGGTGGTCGCCCTCGGCCTCGCCCCAGAAGATGAGATGGTAGTCATCCGCCTCACCCTCGATTCCGACATTCCCCCACGCGAACATCAGCCCGCGATGATGCGGGTGATCGGGCGGGCTGCTCAGCACCAGGTTGTGCCCGGCGAGCGTGTTGACGGGGTCGAACCACGGCTTCGGGAATTGCTCGTCTGACGTGGACGCGCACAGTAGCTTGCCATCCGCGAGCACCGACCAACCGGTCTCCGCCTCCTCCACCGTCAACTCCGCATGCGCGAGCGAGGCCGAAAGCCCCAGCGCCATCATGCCTGCAATGAGTCTCGTCACAATCCGCCTCCCAGTGTCCGCGCTACGCCATCGACAGCCTGCCGTCCCTCTCCTCGCGCCCCGCCCGTACGACGATCCTCCCGTACGACGATCGTCCCGATCGTCGATCCTCTCCACCTACCCAAGCTCAATCCGCTCACTCTCCGCGTCAAACCGCGCCGTCTTCCCCTCGAGCAGCGATAGCATCCCCATGTTGACGACCGTCTGGACGTAATACTGCGTCCTCACGTCGCTCCAGGGCCTCTCGCGCGACTCGACGCACTCCAGGAAGTTCAGCCACAGCTCCTTCGTATCGCCCGGAGCATCGGTCGCGACCTCGCGGCTAGCCGTCGTCGACCCGTTCGCCGGGTAGACCCGCAGCCCCGGATCCTCGAAGATGATCGTGCCTTCAGATCCCCGCACGCAGGTGTCAGTCGGCGTCGCGTTCACCTGGGTCCCGAGCAGCGCGACGGTCAGGCCCTCGGGGTAGTCCGCGAGGATGTTGGCGGTGTCGGGCACCTCGCGCTCATGGTTGTAGAAGAGCTTGCCGCCGGCCGCGCAGACGCGCGTTGGGAAGCGAAGGTCCAGCGCCACCGCCATCGGCGTGTAGAGGTGAGGGTAGAGATCCGTCGGCGGCCCGCCGGCATAGTCGAGGTACATCCGCCACCGGAAGAAGCGCGAGACATCGAACTTGCGTTTGGGCGAATCGCCGATGAACGCGTCCCAGTTCAGGTCCGGTCCCGGCTGGGCGTTCGGGTCCAGGATCGGCATCCCGCGCTCGCCCCAGTCGCCCTGGCGGAAGTAGCTCACCTGCGCGTGGATGGGCTTCCCGATGGCCCCCTCCTTGATGAGCTGCCTCGCCTGCCGGTAGATGCTGTTCGCGACATATTGCGTGCCGACTTGCAGGATCGCGCCGGTCTCCTCGACGAGATGCGCCAGTTCCTTCACCACATCGTGCTGCTGCCAGTGGACGAGGGGTTTTTCGCTATAGACATCCTTGCCCGCCTTGATCGCGTCGATGCTCTGCGGACCATGGTGACGGTCTGGCGTGGCGATGGCCACGACGTCGACGTTGGGATCGGCCAGCAGCTCGCGGTGATCGCGATACGGCTTGCCGCCCGTGGCGTTGACGGCGGCCTCGATGCGCGGCGTGTAGACGTCCGCCACGGCGACCGGCTCTATGGCATGGCCCTCCGCCTTGAGTTGGTTGACAATGCCGATGTGCGCGTTCATCCGCCCGCCGCAGCCGATGAATCCGACGCCGAGCCGCTCGTTCGCGCCGCGCGCGGCCGTGCTGAATGACACTCCCGCCGCCACGCCCGCCGCCGTCGTGCCAACGCTCTTCACAAAGTCCCGTCGAGTCAGATCCATAGCGCTCGCCTCCTGGCCCGCGTCATCCGGACCGTCGGGCACTCTTCGCCTCTGCGAGCGTGGGGTCCTGCGACAATTGGGAAGACGGCTGATAGGGTGCTCTACGAAGAAAGTCGGCGCAAATGGGGGGCCGTGTCGACTGGTATGTACAGGGGGACTCGAGATCATGCCGCTCGTCGTGATCTCGAGCTTTCCACTTCATAGGATCATCCACCCCCACCAAAGCGCATCGATGGGAGGAGACCGTGCCGGCGCCGTCTCCCGCCGAGGTTGTGACACTTGATGGTGCCCCCCGCCATACCCCTCACGAAGAACTCCCATGTGGCCTTACCCCCTAAAGCGAGTCCAGGTTCAGTGTTAGTATCTGGGTGTACC
>CAZKUN010000209.1:0-16028 GCA_964555935.1 uncultured Armatimonadia bacterium
GTACACCCAGATACTAACACTGAACCTGGACTCGCTTTAGGGGGTAAGGCCAGGGCTCATCCGGCACTCGCCGTAACCTGAACGGCTCCTCGCTCACCACGTCGTACGTGATGACTGCTGGCCGGGCGCTTTCCGGCGCAAACCTCGAATGTACCACGCCGCTGACGGCCATGACGTCCGGCTCCATGCCTTCCAGAAGCCGCATCGCGACGTCGCCACCAATCGGTTCGGTGGCATCCTTGGTCGTTAGCACAATTGGGTAGCTCTCATCTACAAGGGCGGTGGTTTCGGCGCGGGCAGTGGGCGTGGCGGTCTACGAGGACGCCTTCGAGGAGTCGATGAGGCGCAGTTCGCTGGCAGTGATGGGCAAACGCGCCTGAGCAGTTCTGAGGCGCTCCGACGACAGCCGCACTGGGGTATGACCCGAGCAACGTCTCGCGGGTTCTCACGGGCGTTCTACGGGGCGGCTGTACCTCGTCCCCCACCAGTGATCCTCGCGCTCCGTCAGTCCGGCGTGGGCGGCGATGAGAGCCTCGGCCTCCTCCCCGTCCTGGAGGCCGAAGATCGCGCGGACCGGCTTCCCGTCACGCTTCAGGTCGAGCCGGCCAAGCGATGAGCGCCAGTAGGCCCAGAATGGGTGCACGGAAACCAAGCCCGTCACACCGCCCCAGCGCACGTGCGTCTCCCGCTTCCGCCAGTTGCGGAACGTGGTGCCGACGCCGGTGACCGATAGCAGACCGTTGCGCTCCCACAGACGGAAGAAGCCGTAGAAGCCAAGCGCCATCAGCCCTATCAGGAGGAGCCATATCCCAATGGCGAAACAGACCGGGACCAGCGTCGAGGGCGTGTAGAGGCCGAGCCCGTTGAGGACCACCACCACCGCGCAAAGCCCGGAGAACGCCAGAGCGGCCAGCCCCATCGAGGCGTAGCCCAACTGGATGATCCGCGGCATGCGGTAGGTGAATTCGCGATCGGTCAGCACTGCGAAGGGTCCTCCTCCGTTGGGCGCGTAGACCTCGCTCCCCCCACCAGAACAACTCCTGTTTGGGGAGCCCGGCGTCAACAACAGGCGCACCGGTATGACCGGACCAGCGCCTCGCGTGTTCCCAGACGCGTTCTATGGGTCGGAGCCGGGCGGGTTCGCGAACGTCAACCCGCTTCGAGTTGATGTTGTGCCGCCCGGCCCCGTCGTGTTGAGTTCCGATGGAGCCGGTGGTGCCTACTCGATACGCTCCACGCTCACTACCCGCCCGCCTACCCCATGCTCCCATTCGTAAAGGAGCGTGTGCAACCAACCAGGCTCCACCTCCAGATGATGTAGCACCAAGCGCCCGTCTGGGTGCTCGGTGAACCTAGTCACGCGAAACCGCTTGCCGAGGACCTCTTTGGCGAGAACACCGGCCTCCTCTGGCGTGATCTCCTCACGCGACCAGTGGACTTCGCCGTCGCCCGGTAACTCGGCGATGCCCGCGTCGATGTTGGTCGGCATGGCCTCATCCCTCCCATCGGCTTTGCTTCGCGCTCTCGTCCATCCTAACCGTCTGTCTCGTCCCGCTCGCCAGTGATCGCGGAACGGTTTTGCCTTGGCCTCACCAAGACGATCTCCGTCGGCGCCATCAACTGGTGCCCATCAGGCGTCGCATCATCATGTCTAATCGGCCCGACCTTCGCGCTAAACTCGACCACGTTCCCGACTCGCAGCCCCAGCATCCGGAGGGCATCTGTGTGTGTGACCCACGCGCTTCCGGAGATGCGCATTCCTTCTGCGTCCACGAGGTCGCCAAGGGCGATAGCCGGGGTATGGTCGGTCCAACCCAGCGATTGGGAATCCCAGGTGGGATGGACTGTCTTGATCACTTTGTCGAAGCATACAACTGTTGCCCGAAAACGCATGCGTCGCCCACGCAGATCTGACACCGTGACGACGTCTTCTGAGCGCGCCGCCGGGCGGTCAAGTCCGCCTATCCGCACCCGCCTGAACGCGCACAACTCGCCGCACGTCATTTCCGTCGGCCCGAGGGTCACCGATGCAGCCGACCGCGCCACCAACTGGACCGCGTGAGCCACAGCGCCCAGCGCCGCACCACACGCCACATAGGTGGTGTCCGGAGGGGCCGGGTTCATGCCCATCCTCTCCCAACACACTTCGCTCCCTTGCTCCATCATCACCCACTCCTTCCCTGTGCCCGGTCCATTCCGCCAAGACACTGCCCTGCGCGGCGCCTCGTGCCCGTCCTGGTGCGCTCACAGCGGTTCTACGCGGCCTCTGTTCAGCACCTGGGCACGTCACCCCAACAGCGCCTTCAGCGCTTCCCGCTGCTCGTCCGTCATCTCCGCGATCTTCTGCGCCAGTTGCTGCGCCTCGTCGCCGGGTCGCGACTCACCATCCCCATTCCTGATCTTCTCGCGGATCGCGACCGGGTTGGCGTGGAGGTAGATCGCCGTCGTGCTGAGGTTGGAGTGGCCGAGCAAGTCCCCGACCTCCTGAACCGTGAACCCGTCCTCTAACCACTGCGATGCCGCTGTATGGCGGAGCAAATGTGGATGCACCCGGAGCCGGTCGATGCCAGCCGACTCTGCCTCCCGGTGCACCATCTGCCGGACATACGCCGACGACAGCGGGCCGCCCTTCAGCGTGACAAACACCCGCCCGTTACCGTTGCCGGGGCGCTTCTCCAGCCACTGCTCTAGCATTCGCTCGGTGTCCGGGGCCATCGGCACGACCCGGTGTTTGGCGCCCTTCGTGCGCTTCAGGTGAAGATCACCATCGCGGATGTCGCCGGTACGCAGTTCGATGACCTCCTCGCACCTCAGCCCGCACCTCAACATCAGGCGCATGAGGACGTGGTTGCGGAGCCCCGTGGGCGCCTTCAGCGACGGCGCCGATAGTAGCCGGTCGGCCTCATCACGGGTGAGGCGCTCGGGCAGCTTCTTGGCCTTCGGCTTGCGTTTGGGCATGTCGGGCCTCCTAGGCAGTTATAGCTACGACTACTCCGCATTAGCGTAACTATATACTAGCCACCGGAGGGCGTCAACGTTTAAGTGTATCTATTCATCCCAACCAGCCCGATTCGGACGGGCGTGAATTCGGCGCCCGTGATGTCTCAGTATCGCAACGGTACCGCGTCATCGCGGGGGGCATACGGCAGTAGATCGGCGACGATCCACGAGGACCACTTCGGCGTGGTTGGCGCACACTTCCTTGGCTGGCGCACGGCTCCTTCTCTGGTTATTGCACAGGGGTGAGTCCAAGGCATCGCGCCCCGTCTGGGAGGGTGCCCTAGGGGTAGCCCTACCCTTGGCCTCGGACGTTCTGAGATTGCTTCAGATCGCCGGGAGGAACCATGCTGTAGCGTCGCCGCCTGACGGCCGCGACGCCTGACATTACGTTGGCGTCGCGGGCCACCGCGGACGGGCGGCCCGCGACGTCACGCGGTACTAGTACAGTCAGCCTCCTCGGTGGAGTGGTAGATCCGTGGAGCTGTCGGGTGCGTGAGGCCACACCCGGATGCCGGTGCCGCCACACGGCAAAGCCCCGTCATCCATCGACGGGGCCTCGGGGTCGTCTTCGTAATCGGTGCGGTTACTTCTTCTTGCGGCGCTTGAGGCCTACGCCGATGCCGCCCATTGCGCAGGCGAGCAGAGCCATGGATGCGGGCTCGGGGATGGGTGCGGACGAACCCGCGCCAAACCCCTTCTCATAGACAGCGTACTTGCAGAACGTCCACGAGGTCTGCGGAGGGCCAAGGTCATTCCAGCCGAACGTCGTGGACTCGGCGAAGTCCTCTCCGAACAAGTCATTGGGGTTCGGCGGACCCCAGTTCGTGTAGGACAATGTCTCACCCGTGACCCACGCCCAGTTGCCTTCGGTCGTGCCATGGTCTTCGCTATCGGTCAGCCCAATCCACAGCCGGTAGTTGGGTCCGTAGACACCATTCCACGTGCCCCAGTCCGCGTCCATGGACGGCTCGAAGGTATCGCGGACCCACGTTTCCTCGGCGGCGTTCTGGAACGTCACGATGTGGGCTCCGCCTGGCGTAGCGGCGTAGGCATCCTGCCAGTTGCCCTCGCCCCACAGGGCGTACTCGTGCCCGTTGGTCGGGTTCGTCACCCAGCCCGTCAGCAACGTCGCATGGGAGGGAACGCAGAGCACCAGCAGCGAGACGACGAGGAGCAAACGCATGGCAATACCCACCTCCAGGATTCGTCCACCCGGTGCATTGTCCGCCTGTCCGCAGGCACCTCCTTCGGCCTGTTACCTCTGTGTAACCGCTGACCACCGTGTCGTTCCCGCCGATCAGGTCCGCGTTGAAGGGTGCTACGGGGCACGTTGCCCGCGGCGCCCAGGCGGCCCGTGGGCGGGCCCCCGCGCTCGACTCCGCCCTAGTAATACCTCGCTGCAGCTATTTTGGGGTTGAACTGGGAACCCCTCCCCGATCTCCCCTCGGGCCCCTTAGGGCACCCGAGGCATCTGCACCCCACGTGGTGCGCGAGGCCTGGCCGCCGGATCCGTGCGGTCCCTCTCTCGTTGATTGTTGCCTCCAAGAGTGCCCGTCAGCTACACGGGAGAAGCCACAGGAACTCCCGTGGTGTCCGAGTGGCACCCTAACCCCTAAACGAGCTACGAGGCGCTCCTGCGGTTGCTGTTGTCGGCCTTCACCGCAGCACGGACCTGTCTGAGGCTGGCGCGTCAGAACGCGCCGCGGATGTTGTCCTGGGGGTAGGGTCCACCCCAGGCGCCCGGCGTCGTCCTGGGGGTTCTGCGCAGGCGGTAGGAGCCAACAACGACGCTTCCAGCACAGCCGCGGGGAACGGGATCCGACCCGGAGTCCGGCGCCGATCGCTGGCCCCGCTTCGGCGGGCCCCTATATCTATACCTAGCCGCAAGGAAGTTACCAAGGCGTTGTTCTAGAGAGGGGGCCCTCCGAAGGCCCCTTCGGGCACAGGTTGTAACGGACCCTCGCCCCGATCGCCGGCGGGCGGCGGCACGATGTCGTCGCCGAAGACTTCGGTCTCCGTAAGCGGGGCTGCGGCTTCTCCCTCGGCGGCCGCCAGCAAGGCGCGGCCAACGTCGCCCATCAAGGTCCGCTTGAACGCCACGCCCTTCGGCGTCGCCTGGCCGTCGACGTAGACTCTGATGTCGCAGAGGCTGTTGGCGCGATACTTCGTAAGCGCGATGCGGATTTCCGCGTCGCGGTTCTTCTGGAGTACGGCCAGCGTCTTCTCGATCATCGTAGGGCCTCCTATCGGTTGGCTGATCGCGCCAGAGCGGCGCGACGAACACGAGGATCTCATTCTTGGCCAGGACGATGTTGCCGTCGCCCTCGCACCACGTCGGGACGGGGCCGTCGGTCATCGCCAGGAATTCGTTCAGGCCATAGGTAATCGGCGTCACGCGCCGCGGCTCCGGCTACTGACCCACAGAGCGCCTGCCATCGGCGCGGCCATGTAGCCGCCTTTGCCAGCAGGTCCCGGCGTCCGCGCGAGCGAACACCGGGACCGTAGTCGCTACTGATCCGCGAGCGGATCATCGGTGGTCACGGCGCCTGCACGCACCATGACCCTGTTCCCGTCCGCATCGTACATCTCGACCATGTTGTCTTCAGCCGGGCTTGCGGTGCCATCCGCGAGCCCGGTTTGTGGTTCTGGCGCCGCGGCCGTGAAGCCGATCGGCGTCTCGGGTTTGTCGCCGTACACCACGGGCTCGGTTGTCGGCGTGCCCAGCGGCAGCACCTCGGCGACGTTGGCGAAATGCGCGCCGTCCTTCGCGGTGAGTTCGACCTGCACGACGCAGGCCTTGCCTTCGAGTTGATCCGGATCGAATACCGTGGCGCCGGGGATGATCACCCGGTTCCACCGTGCCGCCTTCATCTGCGGACTCAGAACTCCGGCCGCGTTCGTGCAGCTGGATAGCCCCGTGACGACGAAGCCCTTCTCCAACTCGAATGTCCATCGGTAAGACATGCCGTGCATCATCGACTTCATCTCGATTTCGTCGAGTCGGGCCTCGTATATGCCCGGCGCCGGCAGCGGCGCTTCTTTGATTTCTACGGCTCGCGATCCTGACATGGTATTTCTCCCGTGGCCTGCGGCTATGTAGCCGGTGGCCTGTTGGATTGTCCGGACTGAAGTCCGGGTTGCGACTGCTCGCGCGAGTCCACTTCGAGCGCCTCGATGCGCCGGACCAGATCGGCGATCACCCGCCAGAGGCGAGCGATCTCGGCGATGATGTTTGTCATGGCGTCTCCAATCGGTGGCGCGTCCACTGGCGCCGCGTGCTGCACCACTCCCAGCACTCTCTGCGCGTCCCTGGCGGCGCCGGCGTGTCGCGTAGGCGTTGGAGGTCCGCGTCGATCTTCGAGCGCGTCACGTTGACCCCAGAGGCGACGGCGACCATGATGATCTCGCGCTCGTTCGTGGCGATCAGATCAACCCCGTGGCTGCCGGCGCTGCGCTGGACGTGTGGAAACCCGAGACGCTTCAGCTTCTCGATGGCCCGGTATTCCTGCGCCCGACCCCGCGTGTAGTTCGTCCATTCGCGCCGGCGCTTCGGTGGCGTGACGCGGCCGCCCGGAACGGTCATCGGCAGCCTGGCCTGGTCATCGGTCATCGGTAACACCCCCCAGAACGCAGCGACGGAAACGCACCTTGTAGGCACGTTCCCGTCGCGCATCCCGGTTTGGTAGACGGATCGCCGGGCGATGGCACCCGTTTTCCGGCGTCCGCGTCACGAATGGTCTGTCGACGCGAAATGCGCGAGAGAGGCAATTCGCTGGGAAAACATGGCCCCCAAAACCCCTCTTCCTGCAAGAACCACGAGAACCACAAGAACCGGTTCTCTCGGTTCCCTCGGTTCTTTTAGTTCTTGTGGTTCTTGTAGTTCTCTCGCTAAGAGTCATCGTCTGACCTCATGCGCCAATACCGCGTTCCGTCGGCGGTGGCGTGGGCGTCGACGACGCCGGCGTCCTCGAGCTTGGTTATGGTCGTCGACGTGATGCCCTTGAACTTCTCCCCGCCTACGGCGACAAGGATCTCAGAGAAGAATCCGCGGCCGGCCTGTATCGACTCGACAATCGCCGACGAGTGTTTCAGCGCCATCACCTCGGCGTGCGGATCCCCGAGTTGGTACGTGAGCGTCGTCTCGTCAAACTCGACGGGGATCATGGTCTCGCCGACGCGGCCGCGGCCCTGGATCCGGAGACGGGCGTCGACATCGTTGCGTCGACGGTATAGGCCCATCGCCGATTGCACCGCCCCGCCGATCGCGGTCGACCCGTGGATGTCTCTCGTCGGGTCCTCTTCTGCCTCGTCTCGACCGGCTGCCTTGTTGTGGTGGTCGAGCGCGAGGATGCAAACGTCGTGCCTGAGCGCGATCTCGTCGAGCTTCCCGTATAGCTTGACCGTCTTGGCGTAGTCTGCCCAGTCGACATCGCTCGTGGCGCATGCCCTCTTCACCGTGTCGATGACCGCCAGCGAACACTGCGTCTCGTCGATCCAGTCTTCGAGCTTCCCGAGATCCGGCTGCTGCCAGTGGATGGACAGCATCGCCGCCTCGGCGGAGGTCCACCCACCGCCGACGAGTAGATCTTGAATCGCCTGCTCGCTCTCCTCAAAGAACAGGTACAGCACGCGGCCCTTTTGCGCTTTACGCCCGAACACGTCGGTGCCGTTGATGACGCCGCGGACGATTGAGTTCGTCGCCACGGTCGACTTGCCGATCTTCGGATGGCCCGCGAACACTGCGAGCCCTGACGCCGGCAGCATGCGCTCGACGAGGTGGATCCGGGCGGGGAACTCCGCGGTGAGCATCGGGGTCGCGTCGTGTAGCAGGCCGACTCTCTTCTTCTGCGCTACGGCGACGGCTTCGCGCTCGAGGAACGCCGCGCAACGCTGGACGGGATCGGTGCTGTCGACGGATCGCAACACGTCGGTGGCATCGCGGCCCTTCTCGTCGCCGCGGTCGCCGCAGCGTAGACGATAGACGCGACGCGCGCCCCGCTCAAAGAACCAATCGGTGAGATCGCGGCCGCGGTCCCGGCCGGCTTGGTCGTGGTCCTCGACTACGTGGACTACGCAATCGTCGACGCGGAGATCGCAGTCCTTAGGCCAGCACGTCGACCCGAGGATGTTCGTGATCGAGGCGAACCCATGTGACAGCAACGCGAGGCAATCGTTGATCCCCTCGGTGATGTAAACCGTCCGGCCCGGCGTGATCGGCCCGGTGAGGTGCAGGCCCCAGACGCGCTTGCCGATGTCGAGACCCGCGCGCCACGGGTAGTCTTTGACGCCCGATGCGCCGGGGTCGTACTTCCGAATGTCGATTACCTCACCGGCATCATCGTAAACCGGAATTGTGTATCGCTGCTCCGATGATAACCAGCCGATCTTGGCGGCGACGATGATGTCCTCGGCCCAGAGGCGCCCGGTGATCAGATACTCGAGGCGCTTCTTGTTCGCCATGAGCTTTGCATGCAGGCTATCGACGAGTTCGTCGGTGATGTCCGCGTCCTTCGAGATCCGCTCTACGACCTTCACTGGTTCGGACTTCTCCGGCATCGGTATGCCGAGGGCGCCAGCAACGTGTTCGAGCGCCTGGGGGAAGTTGAGGTTCATCGTGCGGGAGACAAAGTCGAACACGTCCCCGCCGTGACCGCACGCGCCAAAGCATCGCCAGTTGCCGGCGTGCGGTTGACCGGCAGCGTTGATCTTGAAGCTCGGGGTTGATTCACCGTGGATCGGACAGCATGTAACGAGGTGCCGACCCTTGGCTTTGAGCTCCGCGACGCCGAGGGCTTCGTACGCCGCGCGGGGATCTGCC
Organism: uncultured Armatimonadia bacterium; assembly: GCA_964555935.1. Taxonomy (GTDB): domain Bacteria; phylum Armatimonadota; class Zipacnadia; order Zipacnadales; family VGFC01; genus CAZKUN01. Next base: position 8,819 of record CAZKUN010000209.1, read on the forward strand.
GCGACGCGACGTTTTGCATCGTCAAGTAGGCTACGTGCCGGTGGAGTGGTGTTTGGGGCCACGATAGTTCACCCGTCTTTGCCTGCGCGGACAGGACGGACGGGTGAAGTAACGCCCCGCCCGCACAGGTCAGTTTGCGCCGGCGCGACCGGCGTGGTGGCCTCCGGCGTCACCGGCGCCGACTCCCGAGTAGCCAGCAACCGCGCCACGTGTTCGAGCCTGCGTTCGGCGTCCGGTGCCGGGCGGACGGTGACTTTCGTAATCTCGGGTCCGATACGAGCGCGGCCCATTCCGACTGCCTCTTAGAACGCGAAAAGCCGACGAGCACCAGAGTCGGTGCCTGTCGGCTTTGGCTCCTCCTTGGCCTTGACCGCAAGCCGTGGGAGCTCCTCAGCGGTTACGACGTGTCAGCTATCTAGGTCGCCCGGTCGTCGCACACGCGTGGTGGTGAGCTTCTTCAGCAACACCCCCGCACCAGAGCGGCCTCGGGCGAGTTGGTATTCTGAGATCTGGTCTCCGGACTCGACCTCGACCGCAAGTGGCAGGGACACTTCCTTCCCGCCGATCCGCACGGTAGCTGGTCGCCGGTTCTTCGTTCTGCGCGGTCGCTTCTCGCGGCACATCAGAGCTCTCCTCCGACTAGCGTACTATGCGGGCATCGAGTGCGGATTACCTCACCTAATCGGTAGCGATGGGACCGTCCGTCAGCCTGGCGGCGAGCCGGACCTGTGCCCGAATGAAGGTCTCCAGCTCGAGCCGCTCGTCGTCTGGGACGCCCTCGCTCTGCAGGCGCGCCGCTGCCGAGGCGAGGCCGTGTCCGGCCGCCTCCAACATCTTCAGCTTCGCGACCACCTTGTCGGGCGGGGGATCTTGGATACCAGCCATCGAGTAGCCGGGGCCGACCGTTAGCCATTGCCCTGACGGTCGGAGCACGGCTGTGATCGCCTCGCCCGTACGGCCGGCCTCGGAGACGAGCTGCCTCTCGGTCATGACTGGGGGGTGGTCCGGACCATACCGCGCTTCGGCCAGGTCTGCCCATCTGATCGCGCGGACCTCGCGGGCGCCGCGCTCTCTCAGCTTCTGGCTCGGGAGCTCTTCGCTTGCCAGGCGCCGCATGATGGTCATGCGGCTCCGGCTCAAGAACACCGCAGCCTCTTTGACGGTCGCGTGGACTTCCGCGTCGAATGCCCTGGCCATGCAACAGCTCCCCTCATCGATAACACTTGGTATATACCACGAAACTGATCCGTTGTCAATAGGCGATGGTGATTGGTCGCCAAGGATGCGTGTTCTCCGCACTGGTTGGCCACCATGGAGCGCTCCATCGCTGGGGGAACGACACCGGGGCATTCCGGGCTCAGCCAGCCGGACAGGATCGCGCCGGCCCAGCGCGGCACACGATGATGGGTGATCTGCCGCCGTTGAGGATGGAACGCCCGAAAGCGCCAACACCCAAGAGCTCTGTGTGAGACGTGGTGGTTGAGCCTTGCCGAGGAGTGTTGGCGGCCCGTCCAATGGACACGCTGGCCGCGCAGTGAAGTCAATCACTTCGTACCGTCGGCGACCATAGCCAGCACGATGAACCTGGCGGTCAGAGCGGCTTTGCCATTTACTCTTGTTGAGTCAGGATCGCGAAGTGGTCGCCGGGCATGCGGATCTCGTAAGTGCGGCGGCCACCATCGACGGACTCCTCGACCATTCCCCCCTCCACGCGAGCCCCATCTGCATCCACGACGTAGACCTCGGCCGGCGAGCCGTCTGGGAAGCTGAAACGGCCGGAGCGCGCCGTGTGGATGCGCTCCTGCCCCAGGACCATGCCCTCGCGGATCTCGACGGGCGTGATGGGATACATGATGGACTGGAAGTGCCAGTCTTCCGGCTCGTGGCGGAAGTAGTGCCCGTAGTGCAGCCCGCCGTGCTCCAGGAGCCTGCGGACATGCGTCGCGACGTCCGCTTGGCTGTTGTCCGTGTGGTGGTTTCCCAGCCCCAGCGGGCAGGCGAGGTGAGTGTTGATCATGGCCGAGTAGGTGCCCGTCTCAACGAAGCGAACGATCTTCTGAGCGTGCATGGTGCGCGTCATCGGTTGGCCGTTCGCCATGAGGAACAGGCCCCGGTCGCGGACGTGCTTCACGATGTCGAGCTTGAGCGATTGCGTGGCGAGAGCGACGCTGGTGAGCTTCCCGGTGACCTCGTGGGTCGCGCGGTCGATGGACACCGTGCAGCCGTCCCAGGTGGTGTCATACGCGTATTGCAGGACGCTGTAGCTCATCTCGTCCCAGTAGATCCCTGACACGCCCACATCATCGAGAAGCCCGTTGACGAACCCCCAAAGCGCCTTGCCGTACGCGTTGTCTCTGGTCGGCAGGTACAGCGGCAGCGGGTAGCGGTACGGGTACGTGAGGTGCTTGCCCGTGGAGTCGATAAGCAGCGAGTCGGCGTACTTCGTCGGGGCATCAGGCTCGGTGGAGCACTGGGCGTGCAGGTAGGCGACAACGTCGACTTCGGGCGCCCCGGCTTGCATGCCCTGGACCCATTCGGCCTCGCGGGCGACCCACTCCGGCGCGAAGAGCATGCCCGTGCCGTGGGCGTACTTGCCGTCGGGGTACTTGGCGATGTTGCCGGCGACGATCTTCATGTTCCGTTCGCGAACCCAGTTCCCATACCACTCGTCGCTCTCGCCCTCGGGGTATGGGCCGCCGAAGACGAAGGGCCCGGGGATGGTGAAGTTTGAGTCCCAGTTGCGGCGGACGGCGTTGACGAAGTCCCAGTAATCGCCGCCGGGCACGGGGTAGACGCTCCACTCGAGCGTGACGGACGCCCCGGCGTCGATGCCGAGACGGTCGTCGCCGATGCCCATCGCCTTGGGGTCGATGGAGCTGACATTATGGACGCGGAGAATGTCGTCCTCGGCGATGATACCCAGCCCCGCGTCCGCCCACTTGGCGAAGACGGAGGGATGATAGGAGTTGCGCAGCTCCATCGTGTCGCTGAAGGCCTCGCGGCCACAGACACGGACCCCGTCGGGCGCATCGGCGAGGGAGGTGTTGTGCTCGAGAATCACGCCGAGGAGTTCGGCGCTCGTGTTGGTCAGCGTGTCGGCAACATGCACGTGGTCCGGTCGGACGGAGATCGTCCGCTCGAACTCGCAGGCGCCCGCGGACCACGTGACGGAGGCGCCGCTGTCTTCGTCGGAGTTTTCGGTCGCGTGCCACTCGCCGCCCGGGAGGCCGACGCGGGTGGTGAAGTCGAAGGTGCGGCCACCGGCCTCAACGCGGAGGGCGCCGGATGGATTCAGCGTCGCCTGGATGGGCACGTCCTTCGCCCCGCCGCCGACGAAAGCCGGCAGCGGCCCGACGGGCGCGGGTGCGGTTGGTTCCTCAGGTGACGAGATGGCGCGGCCGACCTCGACGGAGATGTCTTTCAGCACGATGGTGGACGGCTCGACGAGGATGTGGAGGTGCTCGAGGGTGAGCGTGTTCTCGCCGGGCTGGACGTAGGGCGTGATGTCCCAGACGAAGTGGTACGGATCGGCGTCGGGGCAGGAGTTGACATCCTCCACGTTGGTGACCGCCGCCTCGAAGTCGGGCGAGTAGAGCAACCGCCAGCGGTCGCCGGCGGACCACGTGAGATCCAGGCCGCGCTTGAGCTTGAACTCGTGGGTCTTATTCAGGAGGTCTGGCTTCGTGAGGAACGTGCCGTTGGCGGCGACGCGCAGCCACGGATTCGACCCCGCGAGACTCTTGAAGTCGATGCGGGCGAGGAGGCTGAGCCGCACCTGGTGCTCGATGCTGAAGTCCGGGACAGTGAACTGGAGTTCCTGCGTCGATGGCGCGACCGATTCATGATCGGCCAGGATGACCGTCGGCTCCTGGGCGGATGCGACGGCAGCGGCGAGCAGGGCGGGGATGATGATTGTGACGAGCATTGGTTGAGCCTCCAGGCGGAGCGGCGACGGCGATGCCGGCTGAAAGCCGGCGGTCCAGTTAGGCTACATTGGCGGCGAGCGGACCCAAGCGCAGCGTGCAGCAGTGAGTGCCGGTCCAGGAATGCGCGGCGATGGCGATGCCGGCTAGAAGCCGTGGAAGCTCAGGCGGCGAGTTTCCTCGGCCCAGTCAGGCTACATTGGCGGCGAGCGCTAGTGCGGGAAGTGCATGAACATGCGCTGGCCTGTGCTGACTCCGTAGATGCCCCACAGGCCCGCCACGACGACGTCGCCGAGAGCCAGGCCCATGAAGAACGGCACGAGCTTCTGGTACGTCTTGACCCCGCCATAGCGCAAGACGATGGTCTTGATGGCCCACGCGATCAGGAACGGCATCCACATGTAGTGCATCGAGTCGGTGTGGGCCAGCGCGAAGCCGATCGGATGGAGCTTCCAGCCCGGAATGCTGAACATGGCGACCCGCAGGCCGAGAGCAATCGCCGCTCCCCAGACGTAGCCTCCGACCTGCCAGAGATCGGTGGTTCGTGGTCGGAGGATCCATCCCTCCAACACGCGCCAGGGCTGGGCGCCGCGCGAGGTATACCAACCCCGCATCCGCGCCATGGCTCCCCCGTGGCGGTAGTAGATATCCAGATGCACCCAGGCGGACCAGAGCACGGTGACGATGATGCCGATGACGACGGCGTTGCGGAGGTGCGCACGCGGGATGCTACCGATCTCGCGGAACTTGTGGCTTGCGAGGAGCTGGACGGCGCGCGAATCGGCGTAGACATCGAAGTTGTCGAAGGTTGCGAACATCGGCAGCGCCGAGGCGCGGATCGGGCGCGTCCCCATCGTAGCGATCATCATGTGCTGGATCGTACCCGTGCCCTGCGCGGTCCAGCCGGTGCCGGTCTCAGCCGCGACCCGCGCCCAGGCGAGGGCGATCAGCCAGCGCAACACGAAGAATGAGGTGGCCAGGATGATCGGCAGCCCGGCCGCGCGGCACATCAGCACCAGAGCGCCGAGCACGCAAACGAGCAGCATGATGCTTGACTTGCCCGACATCACCTGGACGCCGTCGACGCGATCGCGGCTGCCGCCCTCACGGATGCCCTTCCATGTGAGCAGAAGCGCGCTGACGGCGATGGCGAGCAAGGCGCCGGTGCCCTGCTGGTTGAGCAGAGGGAGCTGACCCCAGCCCTCGCGGCTGGCGCCCAAGCCGACGATGACGCAGATGAGTTTCTCGAGCTTGGTGACCCAGAAGAAGAGCCAGCAGCTCAGGCTGGTCTCAAGCGATAGCAGAAAGACGACGCCGATGACGAAGGGGTAGAAGGCGATGTGGAGCGGCCGGATAACGGCCCACGGCATGGCCCCGAGATTCCGCGCGACGGGGCGGGCCTTGAGCCAGATGCTCGGAACCGAAGGGTAGAGGTAGTTGAGGAAGTTCATGCTCTGCAGCACCATGGGTATCGCGAAGCCGACCCACATGAAGCGGTTGCGCCAGAAGCCCTCGTAGCGCCGCGCCCCGGCCATGGCGAGAGGGAGTTGAGCGAGAGGGAACGTCAGGCGTTCGCGACTGATCCACTGCTCGGAGACGATGTTACACAGCGCCCACGTGCCAATGACCATGAGCATCGTAAACGCCAGCCAGAATGTCAGCGGCACGGCCCAGGCGGAGAGCGTCTCGATGCTGTAGAGGGTACCGTTCGCTTCGTAGAAGGCATCCACGACGTAGGGGTCATTGACCGTCAGCCATCGGGGAACGTGCTCGAAGAGAGTATCCCAGCGGTTCTCGGGTGAGGCGTAGTACTTGGCCGAGGGGAGCATTGGGATGAGGTAACCCATCATCCCGTGTCCGCCGATACTCGTGGCGATGGTGGTGATGGTGAAGATCACGAGCAACTCAGACGGCTGGAGTCGGAGGCGTTTGCGTAGCGGCGCGGCGAGGGCGATGACAACGAAGAGGACGAGGACGCTGCCAAGCTGGAGCGAGGTGGTGCTCCAGTGCAGGACCTGGACGATTTGGTAGCCGTAGATGCCGAAGTACAGGCCGCCGCAGCCGAACAGCAACCCGAGCACGATGCCGCGCCACTGGGGTGGAGCCTCGCGCGGCGTCGGATGGAGATCGGATTCGCTCATGTGTGGGCGGCTCTGCGAAGCATGGCTGGCTCCAAGGAGCCTGCATCTTTGGGCCCAACACCCCCGATGACCTGCTTCCCGAGGCGAACCGGGCGGCGAAGCGTCTGAGGCCCTGCAGGCCGGTAACCTCGCGAGTGGGAAGCGGACAGTATGGCGCGTGTCGAGGGCGCGGAGGACGGACGTCGGGGCATCACGGCGCTGGAGGCGTCGCTCATCGCACTGGGCGCGTTCTTCCTGTGCGCGTGGGCTGTCGGAAGCATGGGCGGGCGGCACTCGGTCGTCGCGTGGGCAGCCGGGACGCACTTGCCCCCGCTGGTGATGCTCGCCGGCGCCGTCCTCATCGCCGCACGCCATCGGCCAATCCTGCCGCCGGCGTGGCAGGGGTACAGCACGCCCGTCTTCTGCGCTGCCGCGTTCATGATCGGGCTAGCCGGGGGACTCGGGACGCCGCCAACCAGGGCGGAGGCGCTCGCGCCCGTGCTCCAGCCCCGTGTCGCGCTCATGTGGGCGTTTCTGTGGGTCGGGGTGGTGGCCCCGATCATCGAGGAGCTGTTCTTCCGAGGCATCCTGCAGGTTGCCCTGCGCAGGCACATGCCCGCGATCGCGGCTGTAGGCCTCTCCACCCTCGCGTTCGTCCTGGCCCACATAGGCATCGGACACTTCGGGCTATTCCTGGCATTGGGGGCGTTCTTCGGCATGATGGCGGCTCTTTCGGGTTCGGTTCTGCCGGCCATTGCCGCGCACATCGCGTGGAACGTCGGGACCCTCTGGGTCGGCGCCAATCCTGCGCTGATGGAGGCCGAGACCGACCTGCTGCCGATCCTCGCCACGCCGGTGTTCATCGCCGCCTGTGCTTTGCGCTGGAAGGAAAAAAAGCAGAAATGAGATGCCTCCCACCCGACCACCAGGAGCGACGCGGCGACCGGGTTCTCATGCTCTGGGGCGACATCCCGTATTGGACGGTGGTCGACAGGACGGCGGCGCGGTTCATCGGGGAGCTGGCAAGCGGCCACAGCGTGAACGCGGCGCTCAGTACGGCCGCGAATCGCGAGCCTGATTTCGCCCTCGAACGGGACGCGGCGATCGTCGTGAGCCAGCTCAGGCGGGCGGGCGTGGTCGGGTCGCGGCGGCTGAAGCCGCCGAAGG
>CAZKUN010000210.1:0-15828 GCA_964555935.1 uncultured Armatimonadia bacterium
GATCGACGTCAACGTTTCGGACGGCGGCCTCGACATTGAGCGTGGGCTCCGAGAGATCGAACACCGTTCCGCTGGCAGCGATGTCAGCCCCGAATGTCGTGGCACGAAGCTCATCGATGATGATCCCGGCGGGGGTCATCGCGAAGTTGGCAGTCGCGCGCACGCGCTCGCCCTTCAGCGCGGCCACCGAAGCGGACACATCTTGGATGTGCCCCACGACGCTGAAATCGAGCAGTTCGCCGGGGATCCAGCATACATTGCCCGCGGCGTTGGCCACGCCGGAGTGCACGTCGAAGGCAGGCGAGGGGGCGAAGCGGTCGGCGAGCACGGCCACGTCGACGCCGGCGATGGAGGAGTGGACGGACAGGGCCTTCGTCTCTGGCACGTAGCGTCCGTCGGCATCGATGAGGTCGAAGGGCGCGATGGCGCCCTCGACGTGGAGCGTGTAGTCGATCCAGCGGGGGTCGGCGAATTCCGCGAGGGCGTCGATGTTGATGAGACGCAGGCCCACGCCGCTTATCATCGCCGGTTCCGGCGCGGCGTTGGCCAGCTCGAGTTCGGCGTTCTCAACGATGATCCGGCCTTGGAATCGGGCTTTCGACGGCTTGGTCGCGGGCTTGCGCAGATCGAGGAACGGCTGAATGTTCAGCTCGCCGTCGCTCCCGCGCGATAGCTTGGCGCGCAGGCCGGTGATCCGCATCTCGTCGATGGTCTCAACCACCGGCGCGTCGCCGCGGAGGGCGCGCAGGAGATCAAGCTCAACGATCGCCTTCTCGAACGACAGAACCGTGCCGGTCTCGAAGCTCTGTCCCTCCGAGATCGCGAAGTCCGTGATCGTGAAGTTCGTCAGGACATCGCCATCAATGGATCCGAGCCTGATCTGCGCGTCGAGCGCCTGGGCCAACTCGGTGGTGATGATCTCGTGCAGGCGCTCTTTGGCCCAGCCGCTGCGCGTGACAACAGGCACCGCGGCCATGAGGAGGACCGCGATGGGCACGATGATGACGAAGGCCATGTAGGCGAGTCGTCGGACCATGGATGCCCTTGCTGTCGCGCTGAGCGAGCGACCAGTGGTGCGAATGCGCGCGGCCCAGCCTGGCTAGATGCCGGCCTCGGTCGCGGCGAGTTCTGCGTGATAGGACGAGCGGACGAAAGGCCCAGCGATTACGTGATTCAACCCGGCTGCCTCACCCTCCTGCCGGTAGGTGCCGAACTGGTCTGGGTGGACGTATCGCTCGACGGGAAGATGCCGCGACGTCGGGCGAAGGTATTGGCCGATTGTTGCGATGGCGATGCCGGCGCCGGCCATGTCCGTCAGCGTCTCGGCGACCTCTTCATCAGTCTCTCCGAGGCCGACCATGATGCCGGATTTTGTGGGAATGTCGGGGGCCAGGCAGCGGGCGGTCGCGAGGACGCCTAGCGACGTGTCGTACGCCGCCTGCGGCCGGACCAGCGCCTGAAGCCGCCGGACAGTCTCAACGTTGTGGTTGAACACGTCCGGGCGAGCGCCTAGCACCGTGGCGATGCAGGCCTGGTCGCCGTGGAAGTCCGGCACGAGGACCTCGACGCGTGTTGCCGGCAGGCGCTCTTTGATCGCGGTGATCGTCGCCGCGAAGTGGGCCGCCCCGCCATCTGGGAGATCATCGCGCGTTACGGACGTCAGAACCGCGTAGGTGAGCTGCATCTGCTCGATGGTCTCGGCGATGCGTCGCGGCTCGTCGGGATCGAGGGGCTCCGGCGCGCCTGAACTCACCGCGCAGAATCCGCAGTTGCGCGTGCAATGCCCGCCGAGGAGGAGGAATGTCGCCGTCCCGGAGGCGAAGCACTCGCCGATGTTGGGGCATCGCGCGCTCTGGCACACGGTGTGGAGCTGCGCATCCTTGACCCGATCACGCGTCTCTGCCGATAGCTCGCCCTTGCCCATCTTGACCTTGAGCCATTCCGGCAGACGCCCCGCCGGTCGCCCGGAGCGAGTGCATGTCTGATTGTCCGGATTCCTCGGTGTCATCTCTATCCTCAGTGACGCGTCGCGCGGCGGCAGCCCTGTCAGCCGCGGGAGCCCTCATGATACTCGCCACGACGGTTTGGGCGCAAGGGCTCGAGGTGCGTTTGGGGCCCCGAACCGGTAAGCAAATCAGCCCGCTTCACTTCGGCGCGAACGTGGAGTTCTACCGGCCCGGAAGCGCCCGTGCCGAAGCGTTGACGGCGGACGACTTGAACGCTCGGCTTCCGGGGACGTATAGGGTTCAGGACCTTCGCGTGACTGGCGGTGATGCAGGCGTATCTGTGGTGCCGCCGGCGTGGAGCGTGACGGTGATTCGGCGCGAGGCACTTGTCGAGTAGCGCGCGGTTGTGGTAGAATCACTGCGGACGATAGAGTCAGGTCTCGCAGCGCATTGCAGATGCCCGCCTAATCACAGCAAGCACCGCACTACAGGGAGACTCTAGCACCATGGCCGCCACCTCTGAACGCCGCAGTCGCATTGTGGAAGCCCTCGGATTCTGGTTCGTAACCCTCCTTATCTGTGCCGTCGCAGGTTTCGGCAGCTACCGGTTCGGCCGAGAGTGGATCGGCGACCGGCTTGACGGCGACGTCAAGACCGTCCTCACCAGCGATGACCTCACCGAACGCATCAACCCGGACACGTTCGCCGGCGGCGTGAATGACGACGACGATGAGGATGAAGTCGCTGATGAGCCACCGGAAGAGGCCGTGGTCGAGGTCGAGCCGACTGAGGTCTCGGCCGCTGACGAGGAAGCGTTCCGCAGCGAGAGACAGCGCGAGGTGCCCAAGCGGGACGAGCCCGATGAGCGGGACGACGACGCCGATGACCCCGATGAGGACGCGGACGACGCTGATGAGGATGTTGCCATGCCCGAAGTGCCGGAGGAGTCCGGCGGCGAGTACGTCGTGCGGGCCGGGTCTTTCGGCGACGCGAAGAACGCCGACGCGATGGTGGAGAAGCTCCGCAACGAGGGTTACCACCCGTACATCACCACGGTGACCGTGGACGGTAAGGAGTACACGCGCGTCAACGTGGCAAGCTACAAGGACCAGGATGAGGCTCTGAAGTTGAGGGGCGCGTTGCGCGATGATGACTATGAGGCGGAGATTGGCACGGAGTAGCGCGCGGTTTGGTCCATATGAACACTAACGCCCCGGCGCTTCACAGCGCCGGGGCGTGTGGTTTCTGCTGACTTGGTGGGCTACTTGGGCCGGACAGGCCCGAGGCGGGTGCGTCGTCCCTGGCGCTTGATCAGGCGATAATCCAACTCATGCGCCTCCTGCGGCGCGAGTTCGATCCTGAAGATCAGCTCGTTCATGCCCTCCTCGATGTGCTCCTCGTTCGAGATGACGTCCCACACGCCGGGCACGGTGTCCGTGTACTCGAAGGTGACCGGTTGAATCGACCAGTTGTTGATCTCGACCGTCACCGACTCGCGCTGGTCGTAGCCCTCCACCTTCCTGAACCGGTCGAACTCGATGTTCGTCCGCAGTTTGCGCATGACGCGGCGCTTGGCAACGACATCCGTGCTCACGCCGAGGTCGATCTCGCACTCCTCGCCGACGGGCGTGTACGGCACCCTAACCACGCCTCGTGGGATCAGGCCCTCGGCGCCGACCTCCGCAACCCGCGCGTCCGCCGCCGCGAGCGGCTGGTCTCCCAACCCAAAGTCTCCCGTGTTCTCGAAGATGAGGATCCTGTGGACGCCGCCTTTGTGCTTGGCGTCGTGCAACCGATACTCGGGGCGCGCCGGTACGGTGGTGGCGGCGATGAACGGGATGACGACGCTGTCGTTCTGGGGGATGGACGCGAGCGTGCCGAGATCACAGAGGTAGCGCTCAGACAGCCCGCTGGAGCTGGCCGGCGGCGCGTCTTTCTTCACGTCCTTGTTTGCGGGGAGGGCTTTCCACGCGGCCTCCGCGAGATTCTCGACGAGTTTCAGTTCGCCGACGACGAGCTGAACGCGGGCGTTCTCGAAGGTCTGTCCGCTGCGGTTCTTGAGCGTGATCGAGCCCTCGAGCAACGCCTCGCCCGTCCCCTCGTTCACCACGAGGCGGTAGAGAGGCTTCCACTCGATGCCACTCGTGAAGTACGTGATCTCAAGATCGGCGGGCCCCGCCTGCGCCGCAGTGACCGTCCAACTCAACTGGTCTCTCTTGCCGGGGGGCTGCGTCGCGTCCGACACGGTGACCCCCTCGGGGCCGACGATGCGTATCGACGTCGCGTCGATCGCGGCGCCCGGCCACGCCACGGTCAGCGCGGATTCGCCCGCTGGCAGAGCCACGGGTCGCGTTTCGCGCGCGACGGTTAGGTCGGTGTTGCCGTAAACGAGTAGCGAGACATCCGCGCGCGGCGGCGAGAGCGTCACCGTGATGTTGGCGAATGCGCCCGAGCAGAGCACTGCCAGCGCGACTATGGCACCGATGAGCGAAGCGTTTTTGCTTGTCATTGCCGCAGATTCTCCGGTTGCATTTACTTGACGACGAACCCCGCCTGACCTGCTACGCCTGGCAGCGCGGGAACGGTAACCCTGGCATTGTAGACCCCGGTTCGGAGTGGCTCCGAATCGGGTGCGGGCCGCCAGCGCAGCCCGACCTTTGCGCCGGCGGCTATCGTGATCTCCTGGCTCGGCAGATGCCGCCGCGCCTCCAGGATCACGCAACTCGCTGACACGGTCACCGCGGCTTCCTTGTCGCGGTTTTCGATCTCGGCATACACCTCGTACGCCTCGCCAACGCGCCGATCATGCGTCTCAACCTTCACCACGGCCACCTGGGCGGGCTCGTCGTGATTAATGGTGAACTCCGCCACGGCGCCACGCGTGATCTGCCCCAGGCCGCCCGCGCGCGCCCGGATTGAGACCGGCACCGCGTGGTGCCCCGGTGGCAGCTCGCCCGCGTGCCAGACGAACTCGGCCGCAGCCGTGGCTCCCGCGGGAACGGTGACCTCGTGCGTGGCGGGCGTAACCAAGCCTCCACCCGGTGACGGCGTGACGGTCGCCTGTATGGGGCCGGTTCCTCGGTTGCGCACGTTCACCTTGAATGGCGCGTATCCGCCTTCGTCGACAGTCACGTTCGGCGGGTCAATCTCAGCGATCACATCGTGTGAGTCGCCCACCTTCAGCGCCGCGTCTCTCGCGCCGTCGGCCGTCCAGTCATACGTCGTTGCGGTCGCGCTGACGCTGACGACCTCCGCTCGTAGGAAACTCTCATTCTCAGCGCCGGCGGGCGGCGCGAATTCAGCGTAGCCGTCCTTGTTCGTGACCCGGGAGTAACTCCCTGACGCGCCCTCGGTCCAGGTCAACGTGACGCGCGCGTGCTCGACGGGTCCGTTGCCATCATTCGCGACGCGGACCCGGATTTTCCGGTCAATCGGTTCAACGCGGTCCACGTGGATTAGCCCCGAGCCTTCGGGGCGGAAGCGGCGGACGCGATTCAGCTCGATCGCCCTATCCGGCTGCCAGTCCTGGTTGAAGTAGCCGGCCTCGACGAAATAGGCGGCCTCGTAGCACAGCACGGGGAGTTTGTTGTTGACGTTCTTGACGTAGGCCAGGTCGGCGATGTCAGAGTTGAAGACCACGTAGTCGCCCCAGCCCCACTGCAGCTTCTCCAGGTCATAGCCCAGCCCGCGCGGGACGTCGCCATTGTCTCGCGTAGCAAAGCGCCCGCTGCAACCGACGATGGACGTGCGGAAGTCATTGAGCGGGTTCGGGTAGATCCAGTACGCCCCGAACTTCTCGCCGGAGTATTCGCGGTTGCCGTTTACGTTGTCGCGGACGATGACCCGGTCGCGAAACGCCAGCACGGGCAGCTCCGTGGCCGCGTCCGCGCGGCGCAGGATCGAACTGGATTCCATGTTGCCGAAGACGATCAGGTGCTTGTCGCGCAGCTCGTCGTGGGTCAGTTCATCCTCGGGCTTGGCGTGGACGGCGTCGTAGTGGACGTTGAAGCCGTTCCACTCGCGGGCGAAGTCTTCGGCTTCGATGCGGGCGATCTGGTTGTCGTTCGTATCCCCCGCCGAGCCCCAAACGACCACGAATGGGGCAAGGAACGCCTCGCCGATGGGGCCTTCGAGCCCGGGCCGCTTGATGAGCGCGTGCTCGTCGAGATCCGTCTGGGCCCATCCCTGGAATCGGCTCTGACCGTCGCGGACGGCGGCGAAGCTCACGTCGCGGACGGGCCCGTCGTAAACCGGCGTCCCCGCCACGATGACTTGCGCGCTCTCAAGCTCCGCGAGAGGGCTTTCGGGCAGAAAGAGGCTGAAGCCCTCGAGATTGCCGGTTGAGACATGGACCCCAGATCCCTCGACATGGGCGTCGATGCGCCCCATCGCGCCCTGGACCTCAAACCGGTCAATCCGTGCCCAGTGGACGCTGCCGTAGCGCAAGAGCGTCGTCTCGACGGTCACCGACGGCGGGCGCTCGAGGCCGGATATGCCGAGGAACCGATTGTAGATCATCCGCAGGTCGTAGCCGCCCCCGTGTCCCTTGTCCGGGTTGAACACGAGTTCGTGCCGGTAGGCGCCCTGCTCCTTGGCGAAGTGCTCGTAGAGCCGGATGTTCAGCCGCAGGCCGTTGTTGGGCCAGACGATATTGTCCTTGCCATCCGTGATGAGCTGAATGTCGCCCCAGCGTGCCGTCCCGGCCGTTGAGAGCGGGGAGACCGACTCAAGCAACGGACGCCGGAATTCCTCGATCGTATCGCTCATGTCGCGCCGCTCGTACCAGTGCTTGTGGTAGAGGCGGAAGTCTGTCCAACCATCCACGGGAGCCGCGCCCGAGAACACGTCCGGACGCCGAACGCCCATCCGATACGCGCCCGTGCCGCCCATCGACCCACCGGTCATGAACACGCGCGACTTGTCGACCGCGACGAGCGCGCTGATGTCATCCAGGACGCTCATGACATCGCTCTCGCCGATTCCATCGTAGAAGTTCGGCCCTCGCCCGTTGACGTTGATGAGCACCCAACCGTGGTCGTCCGCCCAGGTCCGCTGCCACAGCGAGAAACCGGAACTGACGCTCCAGCCATACCCATGCGCGTGCATGACCACCGGGAAGCCGTCGTCGGAAGGGGTGTTCGCGCGAGGCAGGTAGAGACCGTACTCAATGCGGGCGTTGTCGATAGGGGAGACGTACGCGCGCAGCACACCATTCGGGGGCGGGTCTGCCGCCCCACTTGCGGCGATGGAGGCACCAAGCAGTACGAGCGTAATGCATCGGGCCACGCGCATTGCCATGACTTCGGTCTACTACCCGTGATCTCCTTCTACGCCACGGGCGGCCTCGAGGCCCCCGTAGGTCGGATCTCCAGATCCGACGGGTCCAGTCGTTGGGGTATTGGCACCACTCCCAGCCCGCGCGTCGGATCCGGGAGTGGAGCGGTACAGCGTGTATTCGCCGTGCTTGCCTACGGGCGTGGCGTGCTTGCCGCAGCCCTCCTGGAACTGCTCGTCGAACCGCTCGCGTACGATGAGCAGCGTGGGCGGCGAATTCGCCAAGTACTCCCCAGCCTCTTCGATCGGCGTCAGCCAGTCGCCGAGCGTGCCCTCATTGCCTGGAAAATCGTACTCCGAGGCGGGATCGCCGATTAGCCCGATCCGCGTGTTGAGGTAGAACATCGTCCCTCGCGAGACCTTGCGGTAGCTGGTGATGCGCTCTCCCGGCTGCCTCAGCCGCGCCACCTCGCGCGCCAGAGCGCGGTGTGAGGGGAATTCCGCCATCGACTCGCCGCCAACGATTGCTATGTGATAGAAGACGATGATGCCAAGGCCCAGCGCGATCACGCCGTGGAACTTGCGCTTCAAGAGCGAGTAGCCGGCCGCGCCGATGCCCGTGAGTATGGCCGCCAACGCTAGCGCGGGCACGACTGTGTCGGTAGGGATGCCAACCTTGGCCGCGGGTTTCGCGCCGACCGTCAAGATTGCCACGCCGGCCAGCACCAAGAAGCATCCCGTGGCGAATGTAGGCCACCGACCCGCCTGCTGGCGAGACGTGATGGCGCGCGCCAATATCAGCGCTACGGCGGGCATGGCTGGCAGGATGTAGGTCGGGAGCTTGATTTTGGACAGGCTGAACAGTCCGACGGTCAGGGCGAGCCAGATGAGTGCCAGGAGCATCCCGCGTCGCGCCGGGCCGTCCTCTCGGCGGATCGACTTCGCTGCGTCGTAGACGCCACTGGGTAGCAGCAACGTCCATGGCACCGCGCCGACGAGCAGCGTGACAAGGAGGTACCACCACGGCTTCCAGTGGTTGGGGTCGAACCCGCCCTGGACTCGCGAGACGTTCTCATGCAGCAGGAAATGGCTCAACGCGCCGGGGTTGGCCCGCTCGCACAGCGCGAACCATGGGACGACGATGATTGCTAAGAGCCCAACACATGGCAGCCACGGGATCTGAATGAGAGCCTTCAGGCGTCTCGCCAATAGGAGATACGCCACGAAGATGATGCCCGCCAGAGCAAGCGCCACCGGGCCTTTGACCAGCACCCCAAACCCCGCGGCGATGGCGGCGAGGATGTAGTGGCCCCGGTTGGCTTTGGGGTCCTCGCTTCCGAGCCAGGCCCACCAGATCGTGGCGGCGATGGCAACCGACAGAAGCATGTCGAAACGGATGACTCGACTGACCATGAACCAGAAGCCGCTCGTGAGCAACACGAATCCCGTCGCCAGACCCGTCCAGTGGCCGAAGAGGCGCCGCCCCATTGCATAGGCCAGCGCGACGCCTGCCGCCGCCGCGATCACCGGGAAGAGCCGCACGGCGAACTCGGTCTGCCCGAAGATCGCCATCGCGAGCGCCGTGAGCCAGTGCAGCATCGGCGGCTTGTCGAGATATACCGCGCCGTTAAACCGAGGCGTGATGAAATCGCCCGACCGGAGCATCTCCTGCGCCACGGATGCGTAGCGCGCCCCATCCGGCTCAACCAGCCCGATAACGCCCACACGCAGCGACAGCACTGCCGCCGCGACGACAAACACGGCAAGCGTCGCAAGCGGCGGCGACCAGTCCTCAGTCCTCTTCAATGTCTGCCTCGATGTCTTCCGGTCGATTGCGCAGCCACCGACCGACGATCCACACAGCCAGCGCGCAGGCAAGCTCAGCGGCGAGAATCCACGCTCTGCTCGCCAACGCAATGCCCATCGCGACCCCGGCGTCGGCGGCCGGTCCTAGTAGTTTGGCCAGAACGACCTCGCGGAGGCCTATCCCGGCGGGGAAAATGAAGCTGAGGAAGGCGATGGCCCATGACAGTGCGAAACCCGCCGCGAGCGCGACCCATGAGAGCGACACGCCCAGCCCGCGACCCATCACGTGCAGGGCCAGCCCAGTCACGCACCAGAGCACGAGGTAGCACCCCACGAGCTTCGCGATCGCAGGCAGTCGGTAGCGCAATTCCACGGGCTCGCGGCCGATTCTGACGAATATGGCGTTGAGTATCCACGGGAGCACCCGCGGGTGCATTACGATCAGGCATCCGAGGATCGCGATACCGGCGAGTGGCAGCAGGTGCTGCTGATCGGGGACAACCACGACAATGTATGCCGACCCGACCGCGAGGGACGTGGTGGTCATGGCCGCCGCCTCGATGAACATGGCCAACGTTGCTCGAGACACGGGGACGCCTGCCCGCGACGCGAGGTAGCCCTTGCCGACGATCGTGAGGACCTTGCCGGGGACATACCGGGCGAGCGCGCCGATGATCTGGCTTTGGGCGGCGCCGATCCACGATATCTCGGCTCCCGTCGCGGCGAGGGCGAGTCGCCACCCGACGACCAGGCAGGCCTGATAGGCCACGCCAAGCGCCACGATCTCGGCGATAGTCGTCGGAGTGAAGTGCCACTTCAGCTCGCGCATCTCGGGCCACAGCTTGGCAATCATGCGCCCGATGAAATACAGGACTACCGCAAGCACGACGATTTGCGCGAGAACGATGCCCCATTTCGACCGTGCAGACTTCATCAATTCCTCGGATCGTTGGTGCTAGCAAGGAAGCGCGGCCTGAATCGTCGAATCGTACTGGTGTCGGATCTTCCCAGTCGTTGTCCTCGGAGGTGTGTGTGGAACTCGCAATCGAGCGACTGACGGATCGCGATCAGGTCATCGCCATGGCACCGGCCTTGGCTGAGCTTCAAGAAGCCGACCTGGTCTCGCTGCCGCACTACCGGCCCGTTACCGGCGACGACATCGCTACGTACGCCGGCACGGACAATCGCTTCTCCGAGCGAGCTATCATCGTGGCTACCCGTGGGGCCGAGCCGGTTGGCTGGTGCCACGTCGAGCCGCCGGCGGTTGCTCGAACGGCGGGCGACCTCTATCCGTATACGGGTGGGCAGGTGGTGTTTCAGCCCGGTCTGCCACACGCTCGCGCAGACGCGGAACACTCGAGCGTGATCCGCGGGCTGCTCTACGCTGCCAGCCAAGTGAGGGCCCAGCAGGGCGCGCGCTACGTTGAGCTGTTCGCGCCCGAAGACTGCGGCAGCGAAGCGGCGCTGCGAGCTGAAGGCTTCCAGCCTGTCGATAACTGGGCCACGTATCTGTCCGCTCTGGGCGACGGGAAAGCCGGCAGGTCCCCGTTGGCCGTCTCGGCCGTCCGCGAGGCTGAGCTGGAACTTGTGCCCGCCAAACTCCTGCAGCTAGGCCTTCTGGAGGGCGAGTTCACGGTCGAAGATCTGGCCCAACTCGCGGGATCAGTTCCAGGCTTCACGTCTCAGGGCCTTCTCATTGCCGAGCGCGCGCGGGAGATCGTCGGGTATGTGGCGGCGATGGTGGACGAGGCCTACGTCTCGGCGACATCGCGCAAACGGGCATGGCTGGGATTCGGCCCGCTGGGGATGGGAGTGCTGCCCGGCGGCGAGCAAGAAGAGTGGATCCGGACGCTTGTCAGCGCGGCGTCGATTTCCGCCTTCTGCAGAGGCGCGACGGAGCTGGCGTTCGTTGGGAGTGCCGAGGGTCGCCAGCCCGCGGTGTGGGAGAAGCTGGGGTTCATTCGGGAAGCCAGGTGGCGCCGCTGGCGGAGCGGACTGTAGCGGCCGCGCGCACCGACGCTGGTCTGCATTGAGGAACGGATTTTGAAGCAGGTATCAGGACGTGTCGCCACAACCGCCGACCGCGACACGATCGTGGCGATGGCGCTGTACGCGCTGGCGGTCGTGTTGCTCACTTTCGTCGCCGCGCCGAACGAGAGGGTCGTCGCCTCGCCGGGCCCGGCAACCGGCCCGGCGCCGAGGCCGCCGGAACTCAGCGGCCCTGAGATCGCTCAGGAACTGATCGACGCGCCGCGATTCGCACAGGTTGAGAAGCCCAGGAGCATTCACGTCAATCGCTCGTGGCAGATGGTCGGCGGCGTCGGAGTCAATGTAGTCACCGTCAATCCGAAAGCCCCGAACGTGCATATCGTCCTGGGACTCGCTGAAGGCACGGTGCTCAGCAAAGGCAGGTTCGGCCGCGAGACCTTCGGCGACATGGTGCGCCGGTTCCGCCCACGCGTCGCGGTCAACGGCACGTACTTCAACATGCGGACCAATGAGCCCGTGGGCGCGCTCGTGATGGAGGGGCGGCTGATCTACGATGGGCTGTGCAGCGTTGGCTTGCTGATCAACGAGCAAGGCGATGCTTGGTTTGAGTATCACCCCGGCGCGTACGGACGCCATATTGGCTGGCAACCGGATATCGCAACCGCAATTTGCGCGGGCCCCTCGCTGCTAAAGGGCGGGCGGCTGAACCTGCATCCCGGCGACGAGGGCTTCAGCGATCCCTCCTTGTTCGCGCTGGCGCGACGGACGGCCGTGGGAGTTACCGGGAGCGGGAAACTCCTGTTCATCACCATTCACACGCCGATCAACCTGAACAAACTCGCCCACATCATGATGCGCCTCGGGTGCGTGGACGCCATGAACCTCGATGGTGGCAGCTCGTGCGGGCTGTACTCCAACGGGCAGTACATCACGCTGCCGAAGCGACAGCTCACCAATCTGATATTGATCTACGATTGACATTCCTGGAGGTGTCCCACTGTGAGAGACCTAGGCATCTGCGTTCTTGGCGCCGGAGACATGGGCAACGCGCACATGACGTCGTGGAACAAGGTCCCCGGCGCGAAGCTGGTGGCCGTGGCGGATCTGATTGACGAGCGCGCCACCACGGCTCGCGAGAAGTACGGCGTGGCGGCGCAGTTCGCCGACATTCACGAGGCCATTGCCCAGGATGGCATCGATATCGTGTCGGTGTGCCTGCCGTCGGGCACGCACCGGGAGGGCGCCGTAGCGGCGATGGAAGCCGGCAGGCATGTCCTGTGCGAGAAGCCCATTGCGCTGACGATTGCAGACGCCGAGGCGATGATCGCGACCCGCGACGCGACGGGCGTGACGCTAGGCATCGCGTTCTGCAAGCGTCACCTCGGGCAACTCGCGAAACTCAAGGAGCTGGCGGAGGACGGCTCGCTCGGCCGACCCGTGATGTATCGGATGGTCGGCGGCGTCGAGCGCCGTCCGAAGCTGTGGATCATGGACAAGCGCTACGGTGGCGGCCCCGTCATCGACATGTGCTGTCATTACTTCGACCAATGGCGCTGGATCTTCAGCGCCGAGCCCGTTCGCGTCATGGCGATGGGCATGACATTTGGCCAGGACACCGAGGAGATGCCCGGCGTTGAGGTCCAGACGGACACGGTCACCCTCACGGTCGAGTATTCGTCCGGCGATGTCGGCGCGATCTCGCTGACGTGGGGCCTGCCGCGTGGTACGAAGGCGCCCGGGCCGGAGCAGGTTCTCTGTCCGAACGGCGTGATTACGCCTCAGGGCTTCAAAGGCCTCACGTTCACGCGCCGGGATGGTGAAGAGGAGACGTTCGGCGACTACGACGCGGATCTGTACGGCCTTCAGGCGGCATCGTTCGCCGAGGCGATCCGCGAGGGGAAACCTCCGATGACCAGCGCTGAGGACGGACTCGTGGCGCTGAAGGTGTCGTTAGCAGTGCTCGAGTCGATCGAGACGGGCAAGGCTGTTGAGATCGGCTAGCCGCGCGGAACACTAACGCTGCACGCGGGTTACCTCTACTGGAGACGGTCGCGGGTTCAACACAGCACGCCGCAGGGGATACGAATTGCGCACGCACGCTCTCATTACAGCACTGGTCGCCCTCACCATTGGCCTCTCGTCTGCCTCAGCCCAGACCGTCAAGTGGGACTTCGAAGGCGACGCCACCCAGTGGATTCCGTCAGAGACCGACCCCAACACGACCGGCGTCGGCGTTGCCGATGCATCGGGGAACCGGCAAGGCAAGGCGCTTGAGATCGCCGGAGCCGTCCCGGAGTCCTTTGGCGCTTCCTACATCCCGTGGCGCGACTGGCGCCCGTACGGGACGCTGAAGCTCCAGGTCTACCTCCCCAAGGACGCGCCGGCGGATATCGACTGCTACGTATACCTCAAGGACAAGCAGTACCTCTGGTACCAGACCGCCCCGTTCCACGTGCCGGGCGACGACGAGAAACGCGTACCCGTGAAGATGGGTGCGTGGAATTCGATCACGGTTGACATCTCGCCCCAATCCACCAGTTGGGAGCCGGGCGGCCACCTCAAATCGTGGCACCGCGCTCTCTACCTCCCGCGCGAGTTCGGCGTGCGCTTCTTCTCCCCGACCGAGTGGGAGGGTGCTGTTCAGATCGACGACGTGCAGCTCATCGAGTTGCGAGCCGACCAGCGCCGAGACAAGCCGTTCGGCGCGAACGAGCCCGCGATCCAGCTCGAACGCAACGCCGATTCGGTGCCATGTTACGAGAAGTTCGAGCTGACGTTCCAGACGGACAAGGAGCCGGACAACCCGTTCGATCCCGAGTGCATTGACGTGCAGGGGCACTTCAGGGCGCCGTCGGGCAAGGTCACTCACGTGCCGGGCTTCTACTACCAAGATTACTCCCGGTTGCTCAACGATGACGGCTTCGAGAAACTCATCCCCGTCGGCGAGCCTTGCTGGAAGATCCGCTACTCTCCCAGGGAGCCTGGCGAGCACGAGTACGTGGTGACGCTCGACGAGGCGCGGGGGCAGTTGCGCTCCGAGACGGAGGCGCTGACGGCTGAGCCGCCGCTGGACCCGCGTGGCCTGATCCGGGTGAGCAAGACCGACCCGCGGTATTTCGAATTCGAGAACGGGGAGTTCTATTACCCGATCGGCATCAACATGCGCGACGGTGGTGGCCGAGCCGACAAGCAGAAGGGCACGTACGCGTTTGATGAGTTCTTCCCCATGTTCAGGGACGCGGGCCTGAGCTTCGTCCGCACCTGGATGTGCGCCTGGTGGGCGGGGATTGAGTGGACCGCCAAGTACGATTCCCGCTACGACGGGATCGGGCGTTACTCCATGTATAACGCGTGGCGGCTGGATCACGAACTCAACCTCGCGGAGCAGAACGACCTGTTCCTCGAGGTGACCTTCAACTCGCACGGACAGCTCCGCCGCGACAAGTTCGATGCCGAGTGGATGTTCAATCCCTACGCGGCGGAGAACGGCGGCCCGGTCGCAACGCCGTCGCTGTTCTGGACCAACCCCATCGCCAAGAAGCACTACCGCAACCGGTATCGCTACATCGCTGCCCGTTGGGGTTACAGCCAGCACATCATGTCGTGGGATCTGTGGAACGAGATCGATCTCGTCGATGCCTACGGGATACTCCTGCCCCATGTTGCGCAGTGGCATGACGAGATGTCGACATACCTGCGCGAGGTGGATCCAATGGACCACCTCATCGTCACCCATTACTGCCTCCATTTCTCAAATGACGGCGGCCGAAGTCTCTGGAAGCTCCCGAATATTGATTACGTCCAGTCTGACGCGTATTGGCCCGACAAGCACGTCGGCGACGATATGAGTCGCGGCTATGGGCCGCGCGCCGACATCGAGAAGCCATACGTGGTCATCGAGTACGGGCCTCAGACCTCGAGCATCCCCGGTCTGACCCGCGCTCAGATCGAGGCGTCCTATCGCATCGGGCTCTGGTCGAGCATCTGCATGCCGATGGCGTCTCCAGCCCAGTTCTGGTACAACGATATCTGGGAGCGCGACAATTACATCCGGCACAACCTCGCGGCCGCCAAGTTCATCGCCGGCGAAGATCGCCGCGGCCAGGGCTGGCAGTGGATCAATCACAATCCCAAGAACAACCCCAAAGTCCCGGTCATGACGCCGAGCAATCTCTACGTCCATGCGATGAAGTCACCGAAGGCCACATACTTCTACGCCTTCGACGTTGAGCGGCTGAACGCAGGAGACGCCTCGCTCGAATCGCCGCCGTACCAGGGCGCGGCCCTCGACCTCAAGGACATCCCAAACGGCGACTATGATGCCGAGTTCTGGGATCCGCTAACCGGTGATGTCGTGACCACGACCAGCGTCTCCGTCGCCGACGGGAACGCCCACATCATCCTCCCCGATTTCACCCAGGATATTGTCTGTAAGATGCGCTTGCGCTAGCGTCTCGCCACCGAAGGACTCGCCGCTCGCAGGCCTGACGGGGCGGTGTTCTGGCGCCTGCACGTTCCCCCTGCAAGGCTCCTCGTCGAAGCCATTGGATGTCGGTGACGATGGGAAAGCAGGAATTCCCACTGAGGAACGCGAATACCAGTTCATGACGAGGTAGCCGGGCAGGAATCGCTTGGGGCTGGATCATCCCAGGTGGCGGACCGTGCTGTCCGTGTTCCCTAACTCCGAGCCCGCTGGGCTCTGCGAAAGGAGGCGACGCGCAGGTGAAACAGAGCATGAATCCGGTTGTAGCTATTGTAGCGCGAGTTGCTCGTTGTATGGCCTTTTGGCTCGTCAGACGCGCCGGGAGTGTCG
>CAZKUN010000211.1:0-15750 GCA_964555935.1 uncultured Armatimonadia bacterium
CGGAGTCATGCTCGGGAAGGGCGTTCTGGTGGCAGGGCCTGGTCCGCCAAACGCCGTGCCTGCAGACCAGTTCCCAGACTGGAAGTGGGACATCGTAGCCAGTGGGGCGATCCGCGTCAGCCAGACCGATCCCAAGTACGTGTGGAGCGCGTCTCTCTGGTTTGGGCGACCCAACCCCGAGATAGAGTACCGGTGGTATGAAATGGCGTACCGCACGACGGCTGGGATGCGGGGACGGCGCGAGTCCGAGCCGTTCTCTCTCGAGCCTGGCGAGGACGCGGACCTCGCGGCGGCGCCCAGCCTGCACAGCGTAGACGTCGCGTACGGGCCGTTGCCCATCGACGGGGAGGACACCGATGCCTTCATCGATCGGTGGTTGGAGCGGCTGGGACAGGCGGCGGTCGGGGAACTTCGGGGCTCGTAGACCTTGCGGATGGGGTGAGCGGCCCACGCCTCCTCGCACGTGAAGCGTTCACTGGAGCGCGGACGCCCTCGTCCGCATCGCCGTTCCCTGCCGTCGGCCCCGACGTCAGCCCTGCCGTCACCCCCACCCTCACGCCTCCAACTTCCCTCTCGCCCTTTCGGCGATATCAAACCCAGCCAACTCGTTCCATCCACCGAGCAACGCCTTCGTGATCGGCCCGACGTGCCCATCGCCGACCGGGAGGCCGTTGAACTGCGTCGCCGGCATGATACAGTAGGGCGTGCTGGTGAAGAAGGCCTCGTCGGCCGTGTATACATCGTATGGCTGCAGCGGGCAGACCTCGACGGGGATTCCCTGGCGCTCCGCGATCTCGATCGTCGTCTCCCGCGTGATTCCCGCCAGCGCCTGCCACGTCGGCGGCGTCTTCAGCGTCCCGCCTTGCACCACGAAGAAGTTGCCGCCCTTGTTCTCGGCGATGAACCCATCCATATCCAGGATGATGCTCTGGGCCTCGGGGTCGACGAGCTTCACCTCCAGCTCAGACAGCGTGTAGCTCATCCGGCTGCGGTTCTTGATCTTCGGGTCCAGCGACTGCGCCGGCATCATGCGCGACGGCGGCGTGACCGCGTGACATCCGCGCGTGTAGAACCCCACCCACATGCTCAGGTCCATCGGCGCCGTGTGGATGATGACGGTCGCCTTGCGCTCAGTGCCCTGGTAGCCCGCCGGCGGGTAGTCGCCGCGCGAGACGTTGTGGACGATCCACAGATCCTCGTCCTCGGCATAGGCCGGCAGATTCCGCGCCATCACCTCCAGCGTGACGCGCGCCATCTCCTCCGCCGTCATGCCGGGATCGACGCGCATGATCTTGAGCGATTGATACAGCCGCTCTACGTGCGCCTCCAGCTTGAACGGACGGTGCAGAAATGTCCGGGTCGATTCCGTCGCTGTGTCCCCGAGCATGACCGCTGAATCGAAGACCGAGATCTTCGCGTCGCTCTCGGGAAAGTACTCGCCGCTGATGTAGACCATGCGCTCCATGTGAGTCCTCCGTTCCGTGGCGTTCCTTCGCAGGGCGCGCTCCCCCTCCCGTCGAACTCGCTCTTACCGATCCGCACCAACACGGGAGGATTTCCCCAAAAATGTCAAACCACGTGAATCGCAGATCGTTCGTCAAGCTCACCACCGCCGGGCTGGCCACCGTTGCCGCCAGCGGCGTCTTCTCCGGGCTCGATGCTCAGGAATCCGACTCCCCGAATGAAAAGCTCAACCTCGCCGTCATCGGCCCGATGGGTCGCGGCCAGGCCAACGCGGGGGGCTGCCGCAGCGAGAATTTCTATGCCCTCTGCGATATCGATGAGCGCAACTACGGCAAGTTCATCGAGAAGTTCCCCGAGGCCGAGAAGGCCAAGCGCGAGAACGACTGGCGCCGCCTGCTCGACGATCCGAGGATCGACGGCGTGCTCATCAGCACCGCCGATCAGGTCCACGCGCTCGCGGCCGTCAAGGCGATGCAGATGGGCTTGCACGTGTATTGCGAGAAACCTCTCGCCCACTCCGTGCATGAGGCTCGCCGCGTCCGCGAGGTCTACGCCGAGAATCGCGGCAAGATCGCCACGCAAATGGGCACGCAGATCCACGCGACCGATAACTACCGCCGCGTGGTCGAGCTGATCCAGGGCGGCGCGATCGGTCCGGTGACCGAAGCCCACGTCTGGTGCAGCCGCACGATCAATCCGCTCGAGCCGCTGGAGGGCACGCACCAGCAACCGGACTACCTCGACTTCGATCTGTGGCTCGGGCCGGCCCCCGACCGCGCGTACAATCCGGGTTACCTGCCCGGCAATCTCAACTGGAACCGCCGCTGGGACTTCGGCAACGGCGTGCTCGGCGACATGGGGAGCCACCTCATCGACCTGCCATGGTGGGCGCTAAAGCTCAAGCACCCGCTGACCTGCTCGTCCGAGGGGCCGCCCATCGACCCAATCAAGGTCCCGGAGTGGCAGGAGATCACGTGGGAGCATGGCCCGCGCCCGGACAGCACGCTGCTGAACACGCTCGTCACGGTCAAATGGTACCATGGCGGCAGCAAGCCCGAGCACCGTCCGAAGATCGAGACGGGGATCGATCTCACCGAGTGGTTCAACGGGATTCTGTTCGTCGGTGAGAATGGAATGCTGCTGGCTGATTACGGCAAGAGCGTGCTTCTGCCCGAGGAGGATTTCAAAGACTACACGCCGCCCACGCCGACGATCGAGCCGAGTTTGGGACACCACAATGAGTGGCTCAACGCCGCGAAGACGGGTGGGCAGACGCTCTGCAATTTCGAGTACTCGGGTTCGCTGATCGAGCACAACCTGCTGGGCAATGTGGCGCACCGCGTGGGCCAAGAGTTGGAGTGGAACCCGCGCGAACTCAAAGCCGACAACTGCCCCGAGGCGGACCAGTATATCCGCCGCGATTACCGGCCGGGCTGGAGCATTTAGACGGGTCTGCGCGGAGGAGTGAGGGGAACACTGGGATTCCACGCGTTGGTCGCGCTGGGCGTGCTGCTGTGTGTTGCCGGCTCCGGCTGGAGCGCGCCCGTCCAGCTCTTCGTCGCGCCTGACGGACGCGACACGGACCCCGGCACGAAAGCGCGCCCCTTTGCCTCGCTCCACCGGGCGCGCGATGAGATCCGCAAGCTCAAAGCAGATGGCGACCTCCCGAATGGCGCCACCGTGCTCGTAGGCGAGGGGAGCTACTTCCTCGCGGAGCCGCTGACCTTCGGCCCGGAAGACTCCGGAACCGCGGAAGGGCCCATCACCTACTCGGCCGCCCCCGGCGCGACGGTGGCGTTGCGCGGCAGTCGCCCGGTCACGGGCTGGAAGCCCTTCAAGCGCGACATCTACCAAACGGATCTCGGCGATGTGGACCTCGGTCCCTCGCGATTCTGGCAAGTGTTCTACAAGGGCGCGCGACAGCCCCTCGCCCGATTCCCCAACTTCGATGCCGAGCACCCGCGGACCGGCGGCTTCACTTACATCAAGGGCACGCTGGCCGACGACAACACGACCCATCTGCCCTACGAGCCGTGGGGAGCGGCCCGGACCGCCAGCAAGACGGCCCTCCTATACGATCCCGAGCGCCTCGCCCCAGAGGGCTGGTCGCAGCCGGAGCAAGCCCGGATTCACGTCTGGCCCTGGCTGAACTGGGGCCGAAACGTCCTGACGGTGCAAGCGGTCGACACGGAGACCCACACGCTCATCCTGCAGAACCGCGCCTCGTACGCTCTGATGGAGGGCAACCGTTTCTTCGTCGAAAACGTCTTCGAGGAACTCGACGCGCCCGGCGAATGGTACTTTGACGAGGGCTCGAAGCAGTTGTACTTCTGGCCGCCGGACGGGAAGAGCCCCGAAGGCCAAGTCACCGTGCCCGTCCTGAATGACCTCATCCGCCTCGCCGGCGACAAGGCCTCGGGCCGGTTCGTCGAGCACATCCGCATCCACGGCTTCGCGCTCGCGGAGACTCACCACAGCCTCGTGGACCTGAGCGTGGCGGCCCACTGCAAGATCTCCGCGTGCGCGCTCAGCGGGTGTGGACGCACGGCCCTCAGCCTGTCGGCCGGCAGCCACCACAACGAAATCGCCGGTTGCGATATCGCCCACGTCGGCAATTCGGCCATCGTGCTGGCGGGCGTCACCGACTGGACCCACACGCTACAGGGACGCATCAGCCACAACCTGGTGACGAACAACCACGTGCATGACGTGGGAGAGGGCGGCAACGCGTGGGCCGCGATCGCGATCAACCCCGCGTGCGGCGGCAACGTCACCCACGACAATGTGGTCTCCCATAACCTCGTCCACGACACTCCGCGCCAGGGCATCAACTTCAACGGGTTCCGCAACATCGTGGAGCGCAACCACGTGCACCACACGAACCAGGAGCAATCCGACACCGGCGCCATAGGGATGGGGTCGCGGGACATCCACGAGCGCGGCAGCATCATCCGCCACAACTACATCCACGACGCGGGCGGTTATTGCATGCTCAAGCCAGGCGTGTGGGAGTATCCACACTACTGCTGGGGCGTGTACCTGGACGACTACACGAGCGGCGTCCATGTCTATGGCAACCTCATCGTGCGAGCGCAGCGCGGAGGCGTGATGGTCCACGGCGGCCAGGACAACATCATCGAGAACAACATCATCGTCGACAGCCTCCAGCAGCAGGTCGAACTCATGCCAATCGACAGCCTCACCAGCGGCAGGACGCCCGCGCACCCGGACAAGTCAGAATGGCTGATGACGGGGACGAAGATCCTTGGCAACATCATCTACTACCGGGCTGACGCGGCCCTATGGGCGCGGGGAAGCAAGTGGGAGCAAGCGCTCGCTGAATCGGACCGCAACCTGATTTGGCACAGGAAGCGCCCCATCGCCGCCAACCTGTCGGGCGTACCGGTCGAAGAGTCGTGGGCGGCGTGGCGGGAGTTGGGCTATGACGCCGACTCGGTCATCGCGAACCCGAGGTTCGTCGATCCGGCCCACGACGACTATCGACTTCGCCCTGATTCACCCGCCCTCGCGCTTGGGTTTGAGCCGATCCCGGTGGACGAGATCGGGCTCTATCAATCACCTGACCGCGCCTCATGGCCCGTGGACGACGACCCGTGGCGGGAAGAGCACTTGACCCACCCCGAGGGCCCGCCGGAAGCGCTCACGGCGGCCCCACCCAGAGAGACTCCCGTCCTGAAGGCGGTGCCCGTCGAACAGGCGCCCATCATCGACGGCCGAGTGGAAGCTCCCGAGTGGGACTGGGACGCACCTGGCGCGAAGGTCACGGTGGCCGAGTTGTCACTGGCATCCGGCGCCGCAGAACAGCCAAGTTACGCCATGGTCAGCTTCGATCGCGACGCTCTCTACGTAGCGCTGGTGAACGAGGTCTCCGATGCAACGAAGGTGGAGGCCGAGGGCGGCACTTGGGGGGCCGATGATGGCGCGGAGATCTGCTTGCAGGACGTGTCAGGGCCGAAGCCGGAACCGATTTTCGTGGTCCACGGATTCCCGTCCGGCAAGTGGGCAAGCGTCGAGGACGCGGGCGCGCCTGCCAAGTCCGCACGCCGACTCGAGACCAAGGCGCGCTACGCAGCGACCATCGGCGATGGGCAGTGGTCCGGCGAGTGGATGATCCCGTTCGACGCCCTCGGCGTGGACGCGGGCAAGGTCGCGAGCCTGAGGTTCAACATCGGCGTGCTGAAAGCTGCCGAGAGAGAGTGGATTGCCTGGGTCAGCACCGGCGCGGCGCCATGGAGCATGGAGCGAGCGGGGAAGCTCGTGCTGGCAAGGTGAGCTTCGTCATCGCTACAGTTGTTCGAAGTACCGCAGACGCTCCCAGTCAGTGACCGCCTGTCGGAAGGCCTCGCACTCGATGCGCGCGGTGTGCGTGAGGAAATCGACCACACCGTCGCCGAAGGCCGACCGCGCGAACTCGCTCTGCTCAAGGAGATCGGTGGCCTCGTCCAGCGACAAGGGCACGCGAGGCAGCTCTTCAGCCAGATACGCATCGCCGGCGAACGGATCACCGCAGTCCAGCTCCTCGTCGATGCCCCGGATGCCCGCCGCGATGGTGGCGGCAAACGCCAGGTACGGGTTGGCATCCGCGCCGGGCACGCGATTCTCGACACGCAAGCCCTTGCCATGCCCAACCACGCGGTAACCGCAGGTCCGGTTGTCGTGAGCCCAGACCAACCGCGTCGGCGCCCATGAGCCGGGCTGATAGCGCTTGTACGAGTTCACCGTCGGCGCGTAGAGATAGGTCAGCTCCCGGCCGTACTTGAGTTGCCCGCCGAGGAATTGGCGAAACAGCGTGGTCGGCCCCTCCTGATCCGGGTCCCAGAACAGGCTCTCTCCCTCCGCCGCGTCCCACAGGCTGCTGTGGATGTGGAAACTGTTGCCCGCTTGCTCCGCGTTCCACTTGGCCATGAACGTGATCGCGCGCTCCTGCTGGTCGGCGATCTCCTTGGCGCCCATCTTGTAGATCACGTGCCGGTCGGCCATCCCCATGGCATCGGTGTAAGCCAGGTTCACCTCGTGCTGCCCCTTGCCCCACTCGCCCTTGCTGCATTCCACGGTGATCCCGGCGGCGCTCATCTCATTGCGCAGGCGCCTGAGGACGTCTTCATCCCTGCCGGGCTGGAGGATGTGGTAGTCGACGAGGTACTGGGATGCCTGTGTCGGGTCGCGGAACCCAGTGTCGGTGAGGGCGCGGTAGGTATCGTTGAACAGGAAGAACTCGAGTTCAGAGCCCATGTACGCCGACATCCCGCGCTCAGCCAGAGCCTCGAGCTGCTTGGCAAGCACTCGCCGCGGCGACTCCTCGACGGGCGAGCCGTCCTCGTGGGTCAGATCACACAGCGCGATAGCCGCGCCCTCAACCCATGGCGTCGGCCGGAGGGTCTGAAGATCGATCGTGCCCTGGAAATCACCGTACCCCTGCTCCCAGCTCGCGAGCTTGAAGCCCGGCATCGGCTCCATTTCGAGGTCGACGGTCAGCAGATAGTTGCAGGACGCCATCCCCGAGTCGACGATCGTCGACGCGAAGTGATCGCGCGTCATCCGCTTGCCGAGCAGCCGCCCGTAGGCGTCCGGGAAAGCCACAATAACCGTGTCAATATCGCCCGTGGCGAACCACTCCGGTTGCCACGATTCAGACCTGGTCGCGTCGCTCATATCAGCGCCTCACTCGTCGGGTACGGAGACGAAAACGTTCTTGACCTCCGTGTAGAGCCGCATGGCCTCCACGCCGAGATCGCGCCCAAAGCCGCTTCGTTTGAAGCCGCCGAAGGGCGCCTCGATGTGCACGCTGCTGTTCGTGTTGACGCTTAGCACGCCGCTCTCAACGCCGCGGGCGACGCGGAGCGAGCGGGCCACGTCCTTCGTCCATATTGATGCCGAGAGGCCGTAATCGGTGTCATTCGCCAGCGAGATCGCCTCGGCTTCGTTCTCGAACGGAATGACGCACGCGACCGGGCCGAAGATCTCCTCCTGACACGCGCGCGCGCCGCTCGGCAAGCCGTCGATGATCGTGGGCGACAGGTAGTAGCCCTCATCAATCGGGCGATCGCCGCCACAGACGACCCGCCCGCCCTCGCTCTTCGCCAGGGCGATATATCCCTCAACCCGTTCCCGCTGACCGGCCGACACCATCGGACCGATCATCGTGGCATCGTCGAGCGGATCGCCGATCTCTATCGCTTTCGCAGACTCCACGAACGCCTCAATGAACGCATCGTAGACCGACGCCTCCACCAGCACGCGGCTCCGCGCGCAGCAATCCTGACCCGTGTTGGCGAAGACAGCCATTGGCGCCGCCTCGGCCGCCGCCTCCACGTCCGCGTCGGCGAACACGATGTTCGGGTTCTTTCCACCGAGTTCGAGCGACACGCGCTTGATGTCATCGGCGGCGAGTTTCAGAATCCGCGCGCCCGTCGTCGTCTCGCCGGTGAAAGCGATTTTGCGGACCAACGGGTGAGAGACGAGTGCGTCGCCGATCTCAGAGCCCCGCCCCGGCATGACCTGGAGAATCCCCGGCGGGACGCCGGCCTCCATGGCGAGACGCCCGAGTTCGAGGGCGGTGACAGGCGTCAGACTCGCCGGCTTGAGAATGACCGCGTTCCCTGTCGCGAGAGCGGGCCCGACTTTCCAGCACGCCATCGGGAACGGGAAGTTCCACGGGACAATCGCCGCGACCACGCCAATCGGCATCCGGAGCGTGTAGTCAAACCCCTGCGAGGAGACCGGAACCGTGCTGCCGCCGAACTGGCGGATGGCCCCGGCGTAGAACTCCATGCAACTCGCGCCCGCGAGGATCTCGCCGCGCGAGTCGCTCATGGGCTTGCCCACATTCCGCGATTCGAGGACTGCCAGGTCCTCGGCATTCTCGCGGATCAGTTCGGCGAGCCGCAGTAGCACCTTCGAGCGATCCCCGGCCGGGCACGTGCTCCACTCGTTCTCCCGGAACGCCCTCGCCGCGGCTTGAACGGTCTCCTCAAGCTCGTCGGCGCCGGCCGCCGGCAGGCTGTGCCACTCCTGCTCGGTTGCGGGCTCGATCAGATTCAGCCGTCCGCCCGAGGCCTCCGTCCGCCACTGTCCATCAATCAACAATGCGTCTGGCAATCTCGACATCACCAAGCCTCCTCGTAAAGACGCAACATATCGGCCGCCGTACAAGACCGCGGGTTGGTCAGATGGCACCCATCTTCCATCGCCTTGGTGGCGAGTTCGGGCAGGGCGTCTCGAGGGACGCCCAGATCGCGGAGGCGCTGCGTGATGCCAATCGACCGGTTGAACTCATAGAGAGCGTCGGCCACCTGCGCCGCCGGATCGTCGCTCGGGCGCAAGCCGAGCGCGCAGGCGACCCGCTCGTACTGGGAGCTGTCTTCCTCGCCGTTGAACCGCACCGTGACCGGCAGCGTGATCGCGTTCCCAAGACCGTGGTGCGCGCCGAACTCGCTGGACAGCGGATGCGAGAGGGAGTGCGCGACGCCAAGGTCCTTCTGAAACGCCACCGCCCCCATCGACGCCGCGAGGAGCATCATCCCTCGGGCCTCCAGGTCGGTGCCATCGGCAACCGCGCGAGGCAGAAAGTCACGGCAGATCCGGATGCCCTCGAGCGCGATCGCATCACACATCGGATGAAAGACGGGGCAGACGAATGCCTCCATCGAGTGCGTCATCGCGTCCATGCCCGTGGCGGCTGTAAGGTGGGCGGGCAGGCCGACGGTCAGTTCCGCGTCGAGAATCGCCATGTCGGCGAGCAGCGGCGGGCCGCCGACAACGTGCTTGCGGCCGAGCGATGGCACGGTGATAACGCTGCTGCGCCCCACCTCGCTGCCCGTGCCGGCCGTGGTCGGGATCGCGCAGAATGGGGCGAGCGGGCCCTCGATATCGGCGACGGAGATGTCGATGAGGGGAGAGTCCGGGACAGCCACGCGCAGACGCGCGGCCTTGGCAACATCGAGCCCGCTTCCGCCGCCAAGTCCGATCACGCCGTCGCACCCGCTCTCCAAATACGCTGCGAACGCGCCCTCGAGATCCGCCTCGGTGGGGTTGGGGTGGACTCCGGTGAACGTTGCCTGCGAGCCGCCAAACGCGTCTTCGATGGCATCTTGGGCGAGCCGGAACGCGTCCGTCCGCGCGAGCCCTTCATCGGTGACAAGCAGTGGCCGCGCCACGCCCGTCATGTCGGCAAACTCGCCCACGCACGAGCGAGCGCCTGGACCAAACCGCATTTGCGTCGGGAAACTGAAGTTGGTGATCTCTGCCACAACGGGCCTCCGCTTGGTGTCTTTCACAACCTTCGATTCGGGACCGTAGCCTGCCCGTTCCTTCACCCATCACTGCCGACCTGCCCTCAACCCGAGAGTCCCGACGGCCGCGGGCGCGCGTTCGCAGTCGCTACGGCATTAGCCTGTCGGCGACCGCCTTCTCGCCGTAGGTCTGCTGGATGTCGTGCTGGTAGTTCTGTTCGTCTACCCGCGGGTGGGCCTGCACGAAGTACTCGCCCGTCTCCGGGTCGATGAACACCTGGGCAAACTGGCCGTCATGCGCGTGCGATGCGCCCATCTGGTGGTACGTCACGCCGCCTTGGGTCTTGTAGAGCGACTTGTGCTTGTGCCCCTCGAAGACGCCCACAATCTGGTCGGCGTAGCGCTCGAATATCGTCTCGAAGAAGTTGCCCGCCGGCCAGAACTTGCGGTTGTCGGAATCGATCCACTGCTGGCAATCCTCCTGCTGAAACCCCAACGCCTGGTGGATGAAGACCACGGTTGGTCTGTCGGTTTGAGCCAGGTCCTGCGTTAGCCACTCCTGCTCCCGCCCGAAGTCATCGGCGAACGCCGCGGCGGCCAGGGAGATCCATCCATCGAGAACGCAAATGTGGAACCCGTGGACATCGAAGCTATACCAACGCTCCTGCATGTCCCACGCGCTCAGCAACCCCTCCCAGGTGAGCAGTTTGTAGACCTCAATCGGGATGCACTCGTGGTTTCCGATGACGTAGTAGTGCGGGGCCTTCAACTCGCCGACGGCCGCCTCATAGCGCTCTGCATCCGCTTGCACCTCGTGGTCTTCGCCCCCGCTGACGTTATCCCCGAGAGACATCACGAAGTCGGGCTGAATCGTCAGGGCATTGATGCGTTCCACGATCTGCGGCAGGTACACGAGGCTGCCGGTGCGAGTGTGGGCGTCCGGAATCACAACGAAGTTCAACACGCGGTCATCAGGCGCATCCTGGGCGCGACCGTTAACACACCCGACCATCGTGATCGCACCCGCCAACAGCCATAATTCCATTCTCATGTGAGCCTCCCGCCTTCGAATTGGAAACCGGGGATTACAGAGCCCCCGCCGAACGGATGCGGCGCCTACTCGAACACAATCCACCCTCGGCTCAGCGGATCCGCGTGGGCGGCGATGCTCGGGAACCAGGCGGAGATCTCAGGATCGTCGCCCTGCACGTTGCGGATGAAGTCCATCATCAACAGCGGATGGTCACTTGGATCGCAGCCGAACTCCCTCAAGGGCAGGCGCGTCTCGGCGGTCCAACGCCCATCCTCGACCGTAGCCGCCCACTCGCAGTCGAAGTTCCGGCTCAGAGCCTCCGCGTAGCTCTCCGTGTCGACCTTCTTCCAGTGATCGAAGAACGCTCCACGCGCGTTGATGATGAACTGCACGTAGGGCGTCTCCGCCATCTCCGGGTTGATGAACATCTCCACCGAATCATCATGCCACGTGTTGCCGTCGCGAGGCGCCGATTCGGTCTTCAGGTTGGTCGTGTCCTGCTCGCACTCGAGCGCCACGAACAGATTCGCCCCATCATGGACCAGTCGCACGCGAGTGGCATGGTCGGCAGGAGCGCTCTCGCCATACTTAATGAAGTCGCCCAGCACATCGGCGTCCTTCCACGCGTCGTCATCGATCACCCCGTCGACCGTGGGAGCCGTCGGCGTCCTCACCACGGTTGCGACCTTCAGAGCCATGCCGCGGATCCGACTGACCGACAGTCTGTACGAATCAGAGCCTGCCGTGCCGAAGGTCTCGGTCACGCGGGCATCAATGGCGCTGCGGACCGCCACGGCATCGACCGACCCGCCCTGCCGCGCGCGCTCGATCTCGGCGTTGGCGAGGTGGGCCGCGCACCAGCGGCTGGCGTTGGTGACGGCGCCGGCTTTCAGGCGCGCGAACCAGCGCTGGGTATCGTGGTAGGCGATGCGATCGTCCCCAACCTTGCCTTTGACGAAGGCATCGATGTCAGCCACCGTTGAGCGGTCGGCGGCCTCGCGCATGGCGGCGGCGATGTCCGCAATGTCGCCACCTTCGTCGATCAGCTCCTGCACGTTGCCGCTGGCGTGGTAGTTGCCGGCTAGCAGCAGCGTTATGTCCCAGGTCTTGCGGAAGAAGTGGATCCGGTCCTTGACCAGGGCGTCCTTGGCGAGGCGGGCGGCCTGATCCAGGTAGCCGGTGCATTCCTCGAGTATATGACTCGGGAAGATCCCGAACTGGGCGGGATCGCCGGCCAGGCGGTAGGCCCAGTGCCCCGTGCCCTTCTGCTCCTCACGCCACGCCCGCTCGCAGCGAGCAAAGTAAGCCTTCATCGGCCCGGCCGCTTCGCGAAACATCCGCTCGTTCCACTCATCCGTCAGGGCATCCACGTCCACATCGGGGTCCCAGAGAATGCGAGACATCACGTACAGCTTGTGCCCGTCCAGACCCCAGTTCGGGTAGACCTCCGCGTAGAAGCCCCGCACGCCATGATCGACGGCGTGTTGGATGGCTCCCTGGAACAGGTGGTTGTAGATGCGCGGAACCGCGAACCCCATCCCGTAAGCGTAGTCGTAGATGCCCATCTGGCTCGTCGAGCGCGACCACCGGTTCAGCATCTGCTGGTCCTGCCGCTTGAACCTATGGTCCCAGTAGTCCGCGCGGTTGCTGGTGAAGTATGGGATGATGTTTCGGTGTAGCTTCATCCCGACAGGGGGCAGGATTGCGGCTGAGTAAGCCAGACAGCCCAGCATCTTGTCGGGGTGGTCCTGCTCGAGGTTCTCCGCGACGCGGTTGAGCCACGTGTAGTACAGGTGCGACTTGTCGCCCGAGAAGCCGTGCCAAGTCGGCATGGGGCGGTCAACTGTCTTGCAGGTGGCGCACTCACAGTAGCCCGCGCCGTCGTTTATGCCGTAGGAGAAGGACTCGAGACTCGAGTTCGCCGCGAAGGCCTCGCGGGCCGCGTCGGCGGCGACTTGCACGGTGCCCGGATCGGTCATGCACGGTTGCCAGCTATGGTCGTCCTTGCCGGGGCGGTAACGCTTCTCACCGTGGATTGGGAAGTACTCCGGGTGCTCATCGAAGTACTTGTCCGCCGGGAAGATATTCAGCAGGTTGTGGTGGAAGGCATACCGGCCATGGATGCGCTGTCGGAGGCTCCAGGCGCCGCCATAGTGCGCGCCACTCCACAGTCGGGACAGGATCGCTGGGCTGTAGACGTGCTTGCCGGAGGGCACGACGATCGTGTCGCGAGTCGGAACGTCCTCCCCGAGCGGGCCGGGGATGAGCCACCGCACGCCAACGTAGTCCTCCAGGAACTGACACGCGGCCCAGTAGGTAGACCATGGCTGCGGACCTGCCAGCATCACCCGGTCTTCCTCGACGACCACCATGTACGCATCGCGGTCAAGCCCGCGCAGATCCGCGCGGAGGGCGCGCTCAACGGCCCGGCACTGGCCGACGTAGATCGGAAGCTTGCCTTCGGGATCGAAGTCGCGCTCGGAGACCACGTCGAAGTCCTGCCCCGTGGACGTCTTTAGGTAAGCCGCCAGGTCCTGGTAGGCCGTGACGCCCTCGCCACTGGCATTTCGGCCGTAGACGATGACAGCCTTCTGCCCACCGTCAAGGACGGGGAAATCGGCCGCCAGACACGGCGCCGTCAGAACGACCACCAGCAAGCAATAGGTAAGCGCGCGCATTTACGTCCTCCTTACGGCGAGCTGCCGGGTGTCCTCACTCTTCCATCGGCCACAGTCGATACAGAAGCACGGCCACGTCGCCCGGGAACTCCGCCTCCGAGCCGATGGAGAACTCGACGGTGTTCTCGCCGGGCTTGAGCCACAGAGCCTTCCCATCCACCTCGATCGACTTCCCCGGCTCCATGCCGACGGGCCAGAACGTCGCGCCGGCGGGTCCCTCGTGAGTGACCGCCTGCCCGTGCTCCAGACTCACGGGGAAAACGATGCGCTCGCCGTTAACAACAAGAGCGGGGTCACGCAGCGTGGGCGCGGTCGCCAGGCCCGTGAGGGCCTTCACGTCATCAAACCGCACCTCGACCGACGCGTCCTGCTCGAGGCTGTTGAAGTAGAAGAGCAGATACTCCACCCGCGATGCGTCAAACCCCTCCTCCGGCAGCGCGAACGTCCGCAGCGACCAGCCGGTGAAGTTGATGGGGGCAATGTAGTCGGCATGCCCACCCGCCGTGTCACGGAGCTGTATGCGCACGCTCTGCTCCTTGGCATCACCATGGATCCACAGCCCGATGCCGCGATACTCGCTGAGGTCAAGCGGCGTGTCGAACCGGCGGCCGATACCCGACCACCCACCATAGCCGCCCGCGTTCTCGGCCGCGTACGTCAGGCACTGGTCGCCCGCCTTCGCGTCGCCGGATGGGGCGAAGCTCTGCGTGACGCCGCGCCTTGCCGGGCCAGTATCTGTGAGCACTTTCTCGGCGCCGAGCACGTACTTCTCGTACTCGTTATCCCCACCGAGCTGATACAGGCCCGCGTCATCAAAGGTCTCGATGGTCAGAGCGCCCGGGTCGTTGTAGCCAGAGTATGAGACGTCGCGCTTCCCGCGCACGATCTCAACGCCCAACTGGCACGGCTCCGCCAGGTCGTTGGTGATCGTCCAGGCGTTCTGCCCGCCATCCAACACGTCCACGGTGCGCGGCTCCTCGTAGGCGGCTCTGTATAGATCCCAGCCATCGTCGGCACTGCCAAACAGCCTGAAGTCCTTGCCCGGCTCTTGCAGCCTGTCTCTGATCGCCTCGGAGAAGTAGTCCGTCTCTCGGCACTGCTCGTAACGGCTGAGCATCTCAAACGTCGGTCGGGCGAGAGGCAGCGCCTCGAGCGATGCCCGCGAGCACTCGATGGAGATAGACGCGTTGATCCCCAACGCCTTCGCGCGAACGTACTCGATCTGATCGGGACGGACGTCCTTGAACATGTAGTACCAGCCGATGTCAGACCGCGTGAAGTTCGCCCGCTGACCGAGAATGCCGGGCCACCGATCGTCGAGGTAGCCCTTGATGTCGCCATGACCATCGGCAGACGCGCTGCGGGGCGTGAGGTGCCACAACATGTCAGAACCCGTGCCCGTGCTGGTCTGGTAGAGCACGTCCTTGTCGAACTTCTGGTAGTGCTTGAGGTGCATCGTGTTGAGGTAGTACCAGCGGTCGAGGTAGACGTCCTGGATGCCGTCGCTGGCATCGAAGTAGACCATGTCGAGGTCGCACTCGTTGACGAAATCGGCGAAGTTCTGAGTGAGTTCATCGGCTAACGTGCTGTCAGCATCCACCAGGAAGAAACCCCACATCGCCAGGAGATGCTTCGCCTCCGCGCCGACGGGATGCGCGCCGGCAGTGGTGCCGAGAGCGCCACGCTGACAGCCCACAAACCGAAACGGCGGCCCTGCTTCCACATCACTGTAGCGGATGATCTCATCGCCGAGGCGCAGATAGTGCCCAGGAAATGCCTTCGTGCGCACGGCCCTGGGCGGAGTGCGCTCCGGCTGTCCCGCGAGCGTAATGGTTGTCGCCGTTTCGTCCACAGCCTCTGCTAGCGGCGGGCATGGCACGAACGCCAGCCGATCATCCGGAGTGGGCGTGACGTATGGGTCGTTGGCCGAGATCGACGGGCCGAAGACATGCACGCCCGCGTCCAGCCCCGCCGCGTGGATCTTGTCGACGGCGCGCTTCACGCTCTCGATGCCGTCAGGGAAGTTCGTCGTGTTGATGTCGTAGTGACCGTGGTTAGCCAGGAAGTCGTTCTTCAGCATGATGATCGTGCCGAAGCCGCCGAGTTTCGCGTACTCGATCAGCGTGTCGATGTCGGCCTCTTTGACACCCGTCCCGAACAGGTACGATTCGTACGCGCGATCCGAGAACCGAGCCCACTGACCATCCAGCATCGGACTGGGGAGGCCATTCGCCCGCTCTGCGTCCATGATGGCGGCATTAAAGGCGTCTCGCGGCGCGCCGATCAGCGCGAACCCGGCCCCGACCATCCCGTGAAGCCGAGT
>CAZKUN010000212.1:0-15749 GCA_964555935.1 uncultured Armatimonadia bacterium
ATGCCACGTTCATAGGCCGACGCCGATTTCTTTTCTCGACGGGCCTCCGCGCGGGCCTTCTTTTCCGAGATCTCCTGAGCGGCTTGACGCGCGTGTTCGTCTTCGGGGTCAATCTCGAGGGCCTTGTTGTAGCACGTCAGCGCGCGCGAGTGTTTCTTCAGGGCGGCGAACCCAGCGCCCTTGATCTTCCACGCCTCGGCGTGTTCTGGGTCGAGTTCAAGCACTTGGTCGGCGAGCTTCACAGCGTCGGAATGATCGTCCCTGGCGATGAGGCAACGGGCTTTGCTCAGCATTGACTGTGGCGATGACGGATTGATGAGGAGGGCGCGATCGTAGCTCATGATCGCGTTGCCGTACTCATCGAGCGCCTCGTGAGACTGGCCCTTGTGCTGCCACACGTCGCCCAGCGCCGAATCGATGGAGATGGCGTGGTCGTAGTCCTTGATTGCCGTCTCGTGATCGCCAATCGCAGCGTTGCAGAGCCCGCGGATCTTCAGCGCCCGGGTGGAATTTGGGTCGCGGGCCAGGGCGCGGATGCACGCCTTCAACGCTTCGCGATGGCGGCCGAGCACGCGCAGGACCTCAGCCAGTCCGAGCCAGCCTTGCGCCAGCTCCTGGTCGATCTGGATCGACTTCTCAAATGCCTCGATCGCCTCTTCGTATTTGCCGAGTTGGGCGAGGCTGACGCCTTTGGCGGTCCAGTTGTGGGCGTTCATCTGATCAGGCGGCGCCATCTGAAGTCGCTCCTTCCCCGTCAGCATCTGGTACACGCGGTCAAGCGCCGCCGAGACTTCGATGAAGCCCTTGTAGCGAGCGTCCGGCTTCTTCTGCATGCACTTGTGGATGATCTCCACAATGTCGGGGTGGATCGCCGTGTTGTAGTCGCGCGGATCCGGCAGCAGGTCCTTCTCGTGCTTCTCCTTGAAGCCGAAGGGAGAGCTGGCCTTGTAGGGCCAGCGCCGGGTGAGCATCTCGTACATCGTGCAACCGAAGGCGTACACGTCGGCGCGGCGGTCAACGTGGAGATCGGGGTTGAACTGCTCGGGCGCCATGTACTGAGGCGTGCCGAAGATTCTTCGCTCCTTGCCGTTGTCGCGGGCTGACTGGTCGGTTGCCAAGGCCAAGCCGAAGTCGGTGACCTTCGCCACGAGGTCCTTGGAGAGCAGGATGTTCGATGGTTTTACGTCGCGGTGGGTGATCTTCGTGTTCTCATGCGCGTGGCGCAGAGCATCCGCGACCTGCAGCCCAATCTCCACCGCCTGGGCGATCTCGATGGGGCGTTCGGCGAGCATGCCGGCAACGCTTGAGCCGTCGATGAATTCGAGGAAGATGGTCGGCACGTCGTCGATGACCTGGACGAGATCGGCCTCGACGATGTGGGGATGCCGGTCCATGCTGACCCACAACTCGGCCTCGCGCAGAAACGCCTCGCGAACGCCCTTGCTGTCCAGGACGTCCTGCTTCAGGCTCTTAATCGCGGACGGCCGGCCCTGGAGATGGTCGAAGCAGATGTGGACAAAGGCCATCCCGCCGCGACGGATCGCGAGCACCTCGTGGCGCCCACGGATGAAATCGCCGACCTGCCAGACGGGGGGGGCCTCCTCATCGCGAGCGCGACGCTCCTGGATGTGGTCCTCGCCTGTTTGGTCCTCGAGGGCGAGATCACGTCCCACCGTCGCCAATAGCAGTCCCGCGGGAATGGCCGCGGGATTTGGGATGCCGAAGATGCCTGAGGAGTCCTCGTTGCGCCTGCCCGATAGGCGGCGTTGCCATTCCTCCGCGCGGACGGGATCTACATCGAGGGCATTCTCGAAGTTTCGCGCTGATTCTTGGCGATCGCCGAGTTTGAGGTGAACGGCGCCCAACCGCGTCCAGGCAGGGATCGCCCCGGCGTCCAACTGAACGGCACGGGTAGCCGACGCGATCACTTCGCGCGTTCGCCCGAGCCGATAGAACGCCTCGGCCTGCAGCACCCACGGGAGAGCGGCCTTCGGGTTGCCGGCAATAGCCGCGCCGAAGCGCTCAGCGGCAGCTTCAAGGTTGCCTGCCCGTAGTGCCAACCGACCCTCGCGCAGCGCGGCATTGGCGCTCAGGGACACCGTAATCCCTCCTGCGTACGCTTCGTCGGAACTCACGCGACCTTTATCGCTGCAACGTCCTATACCTGCAACGGGTTTCCCACCCTCATGATACCCAACTGTAGGAGTAAAATGCAACGACTTTGGGTGACCTGGCGGAACAAACGCATATGACGTAGTATTAGACTATCCGACGGGCGTATCGGTTCTGCCGCGCCAGGCCGTTGGCGCGGTGGCGTGAAATGATCGCCCCGCCGCTGATTTACGCTGACAGGAGACCCTCCCTTTGCCCGAGATCTACTACAGCCACGCCATCCGTCAAGCCCTGGAGGAGGAGATGACCCGCGACGAGCGGGTGATCCTCATGGGCGAGGATATCGCCGAATACGGCGGCGCATTCAAGCTGACCGAGGGCATCGTCACCCAGTTCGGGCGAGATCGGGTGCGCAACACGCCCATCGCCGAGAACGGGTTCATCGGCGTGGCTGTTGGCGCCGCGCTGACGGGACTGCGCCCTGTCGCCGAGATCATGTTCATGGACTTCATCACGCTGGCCATGGACCAACTCGTCAACCAAGCCGCCAAGTTTCACTACCAGTACGGGCCGCAAGCCGCCGTGCCGATCGTGGTCCGATGCCCGTCCGGCGCCGGTCGGTGCTACGGTCCGACTCACTCGCAGTCGCTCGAGCGTTACTTCTTCAGCACGCCTGGCCTGCTGGTGGCGTGTCCCGCCACCGCGAGCGATGCGAAGGGCCTGCTTAAGACTGCCATTCGCGCTGATGATCCGGTTATCTTTCTTGAGTCGAAGATCCTCTATGGCACTCGGGGCGAAGTGGCCGACGATGAGTGTCTTGTCCCGTTCGGCCAGGCCAAGGTCCGGCGCGAGGGGGGAGACGTGACGATCGTCGCCTACTCGCGAATGGTCATCGAGGCGCTCAAGGCTGCTGACGCACTGGCGGAGCGCGAGGTCCAGGCGACGGTCATTGACCTGCGTACGCTCGCGCCGCTCGACATGGACACGGTCACGGCGTCGGTGGGTGAGACCGGCCGAGTGGTCGTCGTCGAGGAAGGTTGGTTGACGGGCGGAGTTGGCGCGGAGCTGTCCGCGCGAGTGTCGGAGAGTTGCTTCGACTACCTTGAGGCCCCCGTGAATCGCGTGGCCGCGGCGGACGTGCCCGTGCCGTGCGCGCAGTCCCTGGAGCAGGCCGCGACGCCGGATTGGGAACAGATCGGCCGAGCGGCGCTTGAGACCGTCTCTTACTAGAAGCGGGTTCAGAACCCAAGCGTCGACGGAGAACAGGGGACAGTCCTGCGCAGACGACGCTTGGACAGTCCCAGCCGGACGGTGTCGTGGAAACTCGCGGAGTTTCCCTGGAGATCCGACCTATACGGGAGGCCGAAACGAATACGGAGGCTGGCTCGACCTCCAATACCAGGCCAGGTGAATTGCATGGCGCTCGATACATCTCTGATCATCGTCTCATACAACAAGCAGGCCTACACGGCGCTGTGTCTCGAATCGCTGCTCAAGTGCGATCCTCGCCCGGGCGAGATCGTGGTTGTGGACAACGGCTCAACCGATGGAGCGATCGAATATCTGGGCGGCACGTTTGCCGGCCTCGCCGAGCAGGCCGGGGTGGGATTTCAGCTCATAGGCAACGATGACAATGTCGGCGCATGCACGGCGCGCAATCAGGGGCTCGAGGTTGTCACGGGCGACTTTGTCGGATTCCTCGACAACGACACGGCCATGTGCACGAAGAGCTGGCTCGCTATCCTGATGGGGGTGCTGGGCGAGGAAGAGAACGCGGGCATCGTCGCCCCGAAGCTTCTGTATCCCTTTGAGCCGTATAACATCGAGCACGCCGGCGCGGCCATCTCGCGGAGGGGAAGGCCGAAGTACCTTGGGCGCGGGTGCGAGAGACTCGACCCCGATCACAACTCGCGACGGGACGTTCAGTGTCTCATCAGCGCGGCGTGGCTCATGAAGCGCGAGGTGCCCGACCAGATCGGCGGGCTTGATGAGATCTTCAACCCGGCCCAATTCGAGGATTTCGATTTCTGCTATCGAGCGAGACAAAGCGGCTACCGAGTTCTGTATGAGCCAACCGCCGAACTGTATCACTTCGAGAATACAACGACCGATGGCTCCGTTGATGTCAACTTCAAATACGTGACCATCAAGAACGGGATGGCCTTCAAGAAGCGTTGGCGGAACGTGTTCTCCGAGGAGGATGGTCCGGCTGACGACACGTGCGTGTGGGATGACCTCCCGACCCATCCTATCGAGGTGACCGGGATCCCACCGATGCGGTAGG
The DNA here is from genome assembly GCA_964555935.1 of uncultured Armatimonadia bacterium. Classification (GTDB taxonomy): domain Bacteria; phylum Armatimonadota; class Zipacnadia; order Zipacnadales; family VGFC01; genus CAZKUN01. The sequence continues at coordinate 4,397 of CAZKUN010000212.1, forward strand.
GGATTTGGGCGTTTGTGGCGTTGACAAACATTTCGGCCCCTGTTATAGTGACTTCCGTATAGTCGTCGCGAGACGTATCTCTTTGCGGTTGACGTCGCAGTCTGTTCGCGACAGACGTGTAGCCTGATAGACTCCCCCGTTCTCCTGCGCGTATAGCTGATGGCGGATCAGGCATGGACCAACCATGCCCCTGCCCACTGAGGATTCGGAGACGGCCTACACATTTTCGTTCTACCCCCTATGATGATCTCATGACAGAGCCGCTTGCCATGTTGGCCACATCGCCACACGCACGTACCATCGGGCCATCGTGATGCAATACGCCATCAGATCATCATGTCACGGTATGAAGGGGCTCAGCAGCAATGAGTGACTCCGCTCGATCTCACGAGTTGGCGATCGTGCTCGATTTCGGCGCTCAGTACGTGCAGCTCATCGTCCGCAAGGTGCGCGAGCAAGGCGTCTACTGCGAGATCCGTCCCCACGACACGCCCGTAGCGGAGCTTGTGGCCCTCAAGCCAAAGGCCATCATCCTCTCAGGCGGGCCGCAGAGCGTCTATGGAGATGGCGCGCCGCGAGTCGACCCGGCTCTGTTTTCCGCGGGGATACCGATGCTGGGGATCTGCTATGGGCACCAGCTCATGGCACACTCGCTCGATGGCAAGGTGAGCCCGGGCACAACTCGCGAATATGGGCATGCCAGCATCAACGTCGAAAGCACGAACGGGCTCTTTGACGGCATCGACACCCATCCGACGTGCTGGATGAGCCACGGCGACCACGTCTCCGAGGCGCCGTCGGGATTTGCCAAGCTGGCTGTGAGCGACGACGGTATTCTTGCAGCGATGGGCGACGACGAGCGCAAGCTGTACGGCGTGCAATTTCATCCGGAAGTGACGCACACGCCATTCGGCCCAACGCTGCTGCGCAACTTCCTTTACACCACCGCCGGCTGCGCGGGTGACTGGGAGAGCGCGAGTTTCATCGACGAGGCCGTGGCTAAGATCCGCCAGACGGTTGGCGACGAGCGACTTCTGATCGCCATGTCAGGAGGCGTCGACAGCTCGGTGGTCGCTGGGCTGGCGCGCCGGGCGGTCGGCGACCGGGCCGCGTGCATGTTCATCGATACGGGCCTCATGCGACTCGGCGAACCGGAAGAGGTCGAGGCGATTTTTCGGCCGATCCTGGGCGACTCGCTCGTGGCTGTCGATGCTAGCGAGCGCTTCATGAACGCGCTTGATGGTGTCTCGGATCCCGAGGCGAAGCGCAAGGCGGTGGGGGAGACCTTCATCCGCACGTTCGAGGCGGAGGCCGCTAAGCTGGGCGATTTCAAGTTCATCGCGCATGGGACCCTATACCCCGACGTGATCGAGAGTGGGGGAGGCACAACCGCGCACATCAAGAGTCACCACAATGTCGGCGGTCTGCCCGACGACATGGAGATGACGAACGTCGAGCCGCTCCGGTTGCTGTTCAAGGACGAGGTTCGGCAGGTCGCGTTGCAGCTTGGATTGCCCGAGGCAGTTGCCATGCGCCAGCCGTTCCCGGGGCCGGGATTCGCGGTTCGAGTGAACGGCGAGGTCACGCAGGAGAAGCTTGAGATTGGCAAGGCGGCCGATCTGATCGTGCGCGAGGAGATCGAGAATTCCGAGCTGGCCGGGAAGATCAGCCAGTACCTCGCCTGCGTCCCAGACGTGAAGACGGTAGGCGTGCTAGGCGACGCGAGGGTGCATGGCTATCCGGTCGTGGTGCGCGCCGTCATCACGGATGACTTCATGACGGCCGACTGGGCGCGCATCCCGCACGACATGCTGCAGCGGATGTCGACTCGGATCGTGAACGAGGTCAGAGGCGTGAGTCGAGTGCTGTATGACATCACAACCAAACCTCCAGCCACAATCGAGTGGGAATGAGCTTCGAGGGCAACGAGAGAGACATGGGAGATCCGGAGCAGTATCGGGCCAACATCGCCAGGACGCTGCTAACGCAGGAGCAGATCCAGGCCAAGGTCTCTGAGCTGGCCGCGATCGTCTCTCAAGATTACGCGGACTGCGTTCCGCTGCTCGTGGGAGTGCTCAACGGATCAGCTGTCTTTGCGGCCGACTTGATCCGGGCATTGAGCGTTCCGGCTGAGCTAGAATTCGTTGCGGCGACGAGTTACGGCGACGCGACGGAGTCATCGGGCAAGTGCAAGATGACGAAAGATATAGATCGTCCATTGGCCGGCAGGCACGTGCTTATGGTAGAGGATATCGTGGATACCGGGCGCACGCTGGCCGCTATCGTCGAGTGCATTGAGGCCAGGGACCCGGCGTCGGTGAAGGTGTGCACGCTGCTCGACAAGCCGGCCCGCCGTGAAGTCGACATGCGCCCGGACTACATCGGTTTCGAAATCCCAGACGAGTTTGTCGTGGGCTACGGACTCGACTTCGCACGTCATTACCGCGGTCTGCCGTATGTCGCGGTGCTGAAGCCGGAAGCCTATAGCACAGATGCAAATCCCGGCGCCTGACGCGGCGCTTGACGGTCCAGCAATCCTAACGAGCCGAATCCTAGGGGTGAATCCGTTGTCGAAAACGTATCAAGAACTAGTTGACATGACGCCCACCGAGTTGCGCGAACTCGCAGATGGGTTGGACATTCCCAACGTCCAGAAGCTTAAGAAGCACGATCTGACGATGAACATCCTCATCAAGCAGCGCGGTGATGATGATGGACTTCGGCATCGTTACGGGGTGCTCGACGTCCTGGCCGATAGCCGCGGGTATCTGCGGACCAACGGCTACTCGGGCGACCAGAAGAAGGACGTCTACGTCGCGGAGGCGCAGATTCGGAGATTCAATCTCCGAACCGGCGACACCGTTTGCGGTCCCGTGCGTCCTCCGAAGGAGAACGAGCGCTACCATTCGCTCCTGCGGGTTGAGTCGATCAACGGCCTGGAGCCGGATAAGCTTCGCAAGCGCGCGACTTTCGAGGAGCTTACGGCGATCTACCCGAACGAGCGCCTGCGGCTCGAGACCCGGCATCCGCACAACACCACCGGGCGCTTCCTCGACATCATTACGCCCATCGGCAAGGGGCAGCGGGGTCTGATCATCGCGCCGCCGAAGGCCGGTAAGACGACGATCATCAAGCAAGTCGCCAACTGCCTGACAGAGAACTACCCGGCGCTGCGCCTGATGGTCCTGCTGGTTGACGAGCGTCCCGAAGAGGTCACGGACATCGCGCGGTCTGTTGACGGCGAGGTGGCGGACTCGTGCTTCGACGAGATGCCCGAGCACCACATGAAGGTCTCCGATCTCGTTCTGGCGCGGGCCAAGCGGCTCGTCGAGATGGGTGAGGACGTCGTGATTCTGATGGACTCGATCACGCGTCTGGCGCGGGCGAGCAACCTGACAGTCAACCCCAGCGGCCGCACGCTGTCTGGTGGCCTGGATCCGTCGGCGCTGCACCGCCCGAAACGCTTCTTCGGCGCGGCCCGCAATTGCGAGGAGGGTGGCAGCCTCACGATCCTGGCCACGATCCTCGTGGATACGGGTAGCCGCATGGACGACATGATCTACGAGGAGTTCAAGGCGACGGGCAACATGGACTTGGTCCTGGCCCGCGATCTGGCCGAGCGCGGCGTGTTCCCGGCGATCGACATCGCTCGCTCGAACACCCGTCACCAGGAGCTGCTGTTCGAGGACGAGGAGATGCAGAGCATCTGGCAGGTCCGGCGCGCGCTGCACGCCCTCGATACCGAGAACGCCACGGAGACGCTTATATCGGGGATGCGCAAGACCAAGACGAATTCGGAGTTCCTCGCCCTGGCGGTCGAGTCTTTCGCTCGCTAGGTCGCCCGCGTGGCGTTGGAGGTTTTTCGCCCATGCCACGCGAACGAGACGACAGTCTGCCTCAACGCGCTCGCGCACATGATACCGGAGGCGTTGAAGCTTCGGATCGCGCGGGAGGTAATTGATGCGGCGTGCGCCGTCCGTCCACGAGTTCGAGCAAGATCACACTACCGGCAATCTGCTCGGCCGCATCGAGTCGGATCTGGGCCCCGGCCGGTGGAAGCGGCTCGCGCAGATTATCATCGGCGGCGGGGTGATCGCGATCCTCGGCCTGATGGTCATCAACGGTTACTACAAGGCTCGCAAGCCGGCGCTACTGGCGGACTGCATGGGGCGGGTCAGGATGCTCGGACAGGCCGTTCAGATGTACTCGAACGACAACGACTTCCGGGCGCCCCTCGCGGCCAACTGGCGCTACGGGCTGAGTTCGTACTGCGACGTCGTCGGCGGCATGGATGAGGCGGTGACGGAGGTCCGCACCACCACGAAGGCCCGCGGATTCAGTTCCCCCATGCGGTGCCTGGGCAACCAGACGGTGACGCCGATCTCCTATTTCTACCTCAACGGCGCGGAGCTTTGGGGCAGAATGGACACGCAGACCCTCGGGACGCACCCCGTGCTCGTAGACGAAGTCCATCACGCGAAGGTCGTGATCCTCCGCGACGACACGAGCGCGCACACCATTGAGCCTGAGGAGTGGGTGAACCTGCGTCAGAATGAGCTGCACATCGCTCGACGGCGGGACTGGCGCTCGACTTTCGCCTACTACGTTCTCCCCGAATCCTTGCCCTGAGTCTCACAAACAGCCACCGTTGGCGGATCCGCAGCATCGGATCGGCACACGTTGCTCCACAGAGCGCGTGGGTGATCGGGTCCGCGAGCGTCTTCTCGCCGGCGCGGTGGCCCCGCAGCCCAACCCCATCGTTCTCGCCACGCCTTGCGGTATCCTGGCGCTCCACGGCGGTTGCGCCGCGCAAATCGCCTGATCGGCGGCGTCATGCGGCTGACCTGTGGCGTCGGACCGCGTTCGAGACGCGCGCCGAGGCGGGGGAGACCTCCACCCCACTCAATGGTCAGAATCAGCCGATGCGTCATGGTGTCACCGGAGTCCAGAGTTCCATATTAATACACGAGATGCTCATAGTTTGTCAATACGCGATTGGCCAATTCGGGCGAAGCCCGAACAGTAGCGGATGCCAGGTCGGACCGTCTCGATGACACGATGCATCGATCCGAATGGGCGTGGCGCTCATGCGAGCACTATAAGTGGTTTCAGAACCCTAACAACCGGGCTGGTCGTGGAAACTCAGACGACGAGTTTCCCTGGAGCTTCGACCTACGGGGTTTTGAAACCACTTGTAGAGTTGATGGGCGGGTGTGGTGTGGTCGCGTGGGGCTAATTCGCCCCACAAGGGGCTGGAAGGGCGAGTCTGGCGGGCATTGGGGCCGTCAAGCCAGCTTGAGCGTAACTGCTTGTGGCAATGGATAATCTGCATTATGTTAAGTTCTGCAGTTCGTGTCGGGGCAGCCGATCTGCAAGGCCGCGACGCTGGCAGGCGGCGGGTGGGTCACTCGCCGGAGCCGGTGGTGCAATTGCTGGGGGTGATTCCATTCCCGCAATTATTGACCGCCACGGTGCCGATGCTGCAGCCGGCGATTGCCCCGCTCCCCGCGAAGCATGTGCCATTGCCCTTGCCCGTCGGGGCATCGACCTTCAGCAACTGGGGCGGCGCGTACTTGATGCGGGGCTTGGTGGTCTGGTCGCTATCGTGGGGCATGGAGGCACCCTCTTGTATGGATTGGCGCGACGGCGGCGGGCGGCGCGTGGGATGTCAGGGAGCGGTGCCGGTTAGGCAGCCGACGGGAGCGGATGACCCCGTCCCAGCAATTGCCGCCCGCGTTGCCCCCGGGGAAGCAGTCGCCGGCGTCGGTGCTGCCAGTGCCGCACAGCCCTTTGCCGTCCGGGGCCTCCAACTTCAGCAACTGGGGCGGGGCGTACTTGATGCGTTTGGCCTGGGGCTTGGTGGTCTGGTTGTCGCGTGTCATGGAGGCACCCTCTTGGATGGATTGGCGCGACGGTGGCGGGCGGCGGGTGGGTTAGCGGCTGATGCCAGTGACGCAAGCCGAGCCGGGAGCGGTCCCACTCAGGCAGGAATCGCTCGCTCCGCCGCCGGTTCGGCAGAAACTACCGTCGCCACTGCCATTCTCGCAGGCGCCCTTGCCCTCCTGGGCATCTAGCTTCAGCAACTGGGGCGGCGAGTACTTGATGCGTTTGGCCTGGGGCTTGGTGGTCTGGTCGTCGCGGGGCTTGGTGGTCTGGTCGTCGCGGGGCTTGGTGGTCTGGTCGTTGTGGGCCATGGGGTCACTTGGTCTCCGCCGCAAGTGCCATCATGCGGTCTGTCGGCGTACCGGAATTCGCGATGCGGTCCGACAGTTCTCGAATGGCGCTGCGGCCGGCGGATTACGTGTAGCCGGGCCCGGCCACGCACTGCTCGTAGGCACTAGACCCGTTGGTGGTACAGGGGCCCGCCGAGTACCCATGACTGCAAAGTCCAGAATCCCCGCTACCGGAGGTGCAGAGCCCCTTGCCGTCCGGGGCATCCAGCTTCAGGAGCATGGGCGGAGCGTACTTGATGCGTTTGGCCTGGGGCTTGGTGGTCTGTTCATCGCGGGTCATGGGGGCACCCTATTGGATGCATTGGCGCGACGGTGGCGGGCGACGGGTGGGTCAGTTGCCGCTGCCGCTGCTGCACAACGTACCGGCTCCGGGGCCATGCGTACAACTGCCGCCCGCCGAATTGCCACTGTCGCAGTCGCCGGCGTCTCCCGATCCGAAGGCGAGGCACAGACCCTTGCCCTCCTGTGCCTCCAGCTTCAGCAACTGGGGCGGGGCGTACTTGATGCGAGGCTTGGTGGTCTGGTTGTCGCGGGGCTTGGCGGTCTGGTCGTTGTGAGCCATGGGGTCACTTGGTCTCCGCCGCAAGTGCGATCATGCGGTCTGTCGGCGTACCAGAATTCGCGATGCGGTCCGACAATTCTCGAATGGCCCTGCGTCCGGCGGACTACGTGTAGCCGGGCCCGGCCACGCAGGTAATGAAGGCACTAGTCCCGTTGGCGCTACAGTCGTCCGCCGAGAACCCCTGACTGCAAGTAAAATCACCGCTACCGGTGGCGCAGAGCCCCTTGCCGTCCAGGGCATCCAGCTTCAGGAGCATGGGCGGAGCGTACTTGATGCGAGGCTTGGTGGTCTGGTCATCGGGAGTCGAAGTCATGGATGGAATCCTGTCTGCCAGATGAGTGTCGGCACGCTGCTCGTCAGAAGACGCAACACGCAGGCGGTCGGGGTCTTGAGGTCTTCGTCGCTCAGCGTGGATTGCATGCGCTCGGCGATGTTCTCCAACTGACCGAGCACTCGCGCCGCGCGGTCGCGGGCCGAAGTCAGTTTGAAGCGCCATGGAACGGATAAGGCGGCGCCTGCCATGCCGCAGACGCCGCCCACAAGAGCGGAAGTGATGAGAAGTTTGGAGTCGCGTGACATGTCAGCACCCGCGAGCCTGTGCTAGACCTCCCAGACGGACTCGCCGTCTGTGTCGTCCGGCCCCGCATCGATGCTCTCGAAGATGCGCTGGACGAACGTAAGAAGCTCGCGCGGGTTGAACGGCTTCGTCAGGTACGAGCTGACACCCGACTGCCACCCGGCGAAGATATCTGCGTCCTGCGCTTTGGCAGTCAGCATGATAACCGGAATCTGCTCGGTCTCCGGGTTCGCCTGCAGCCGCTTCAGAACGTCAAAACCATTCATGCGGGGCATCATGACGTCGAGGACCAGCATGTCCGGATTCTCGCTCTCGACCTTCTCGAGAGCTTCAACGCCATCGTAGGCGCACACGACATCGTAGCCGGCCTTGCGGAGATTGATCTCGACGAGCTTGACGATCTGTCTCTCGTCGTCTACTACCAGGATCTTCTTCGGCATTTTGTGCCGCGTCCTCCCTAAGGCTGAGCCATGCTAACCCGTGGCTCGACCGTCCTGGAATGCCGCGCATCCCGGGAGCGTCACCCAGGATAAAGCATGCACTGAACGACGCCCCGTACATCACGGCGCCCGGCCCCCGATGGAGCCGTGGTCAGTATAGCAAAACGATTCGGCCCTGTCAAACACCAACATCGGTCGATCCGGTCTGAGATTCAGGCACATCAGCGGCCTCTCAGGGAGCCGGTGAACGGACCTTGCCAAGTGTATTCACCAACCTCAGGAAAGACTCCTCGTCGCGCGGCATGAGCACCTGTACATGGCATGTCGGTGGATGGGTCTTTAGACAGTCACGGACACTCTCGGCCAGCGCGTCACAGAATGGTAGGAGAATGATACGGTCGGGGCTGGTGTCCCCCATCCCCTCAAGCGCGGCCTTGGCGCTGCCGTAAGCGTCGACGACGTGCCTGGCGTGGCGGAGGGCCTTCCGCGCTCGTTTCCGCCAATTGGCGTCGGCGCAGATGAGGGCGATGGTGTGGCGATGCGTTGCAGCCGCAGGCTTGGCGGCGAGAAGCTCCTCGATGTCTCCTCCGCCTGGGATCATCTGCATGAGTTTCGACATTGGCCCCATGCCAGCAGCCTCAAGCCACAGGTCCTCTGCGTCGATCGGCCCCCCGGCGTAGCGAACGGCCGAGGACTGCAAGTAAGGCCGGACCCAATCGGGGGGAGACGCCGGTCCCAGCAGAATCACCCGAATGCGTTTGGTGCCCTTGTCGGTTCTCAGCTCCTCGAGCGCGGAGCGGGTGCCACTCTCGGGACATGAGATGTCGAGGACCACGCACTCAGGCCGCTCTGCTCGGGCGATATCGACGAGCGATAGCGGATCGTGGCACCGCACGACATTGCGCCCGAACCGACGCAAGGCGACTGTGACAACTTCGAGCGTGCGCCTGCTTCCAGAGCACGCAAGGACTTTCGGATGTGTCCCCCACACGGTTAGGGCTCCAGTGGCTAGAAGCGGCTCCAAAACCTCGCCATCGACGACCGACAGGGGACAGTCCTGCGCAAACGACGCTTGGACAGTCCCAGACGGACGGCGTCGTGGAAACTTGGAAACTCAGACGGCGAGTTTCCCTGGGAGTTTCCCAGGAGATCCGACCCACGAGGGTTGTGAAACCACTTCTAGTCGCCGAGGGTATCAGCCAAACGTTCAAAGGACGTCTCGTCGCGAGGCATGAGCACCTGGATGTGACTGGTCGGCGGATGTGTCTTCATGCGCTCGCGGACCGACTCAGCAGACTCATCGCAGAACGGAAGGAGGATGATGCGCTCGGGTTGCTTCTCCCACATCGCCGCTAACGCCGGCTCCACATGAGCATACGCGTCAACGAGATGTCCGTTGCGGTGCAGCGCCTTGCAGGCCTGTTTGCGCCACTCGTTATCGGGGCAGATGACGACGACGCTCATCCGGCGTTTGCGTGGCGCGACGCCGTCCTGGGGCTCCTTCCTCCCGGAGATGTACCCTCTGCGGGGCGACTGGGACCACGACGACTGCCGGGCGATCTCGTCCAGCAGGTCCCTGGGGTTGAGCGGCTTGGTCAGGTATGAGGTGATGCCTCCGTGCCATCCGGCGAAGATGTCGGCGTCTTGCCCCTTGGCGGCGAGCATGATGATTTGGATGTGCTCGGTGTCGGGGTCGGCCCGGAGGCGCTTCAGCACGTCGAAGCCGTTCATGCGGGGCATCATGACATCGAGGACGATGATGTCGGGCTCTTCGCTTCTGACCTTCTCGAGTGCCTCGATGCCGTCGTAGGCGCAGACGACGTCGTAACCGGCCTTGCGCAGGTTGATCTCGATCAGCTTCACAATCGGCCGCTCGTCATCCACCACGAGGATCTTCTTCGGCATCCCGCTCCACCTCGCTCAGGCTGGTTGCGGTTCGAGCCCGTCCAGGGCGCGGATTACGCCGAGGGGGTCATACGGCTTGCCGATGCAACAGTGATACCCCGGGTGGAAGCGGCTGAACACGTCAACATCCTGATCCTTAGCCGTGAGTAGTATGATCGGAATATGCGCCGTCTTGGGGTCATCCTTGAGCCGCTTCAGCACGTCGAAGCCATTCATCCGCGGCATCATTATGTCCAGGACAATGGCCTGCGGCTGGGCTTTCGCGACCTCTTCGAGGGCCTCTACGCCATCCGCCGCGCACGTGACCTCGTAGCCCGCGGCGCGGAGATTCACGTCGAGCAACCTCGTTACCCGTATGTCGTCGTCGACCACGAGAACCGTCTTAGGCATCCTTACACCCCCCGTGCGGCGTCCGACCGTTCGAGCAGGCGACACTGGTATCCGCCAGCTATCCACACTTCGGGGTGCCCGTGGCGGCTCCTGCGCGTTTTCACGCGGACGTGACGTCCGTCACCTACCACCGGTTACGCAGATAAATGGGAATCGCGCTGCCCACGTCAGGTCGGGTGCCTCAGGCGTTCGCTGCAAACCAAGAGGCGAAGCCAGTTTTTGGAGTGTACCCCAGCTTCTCGCGCGCTCTCGACAGGTCGTAGATCAGCCCCAGCGGTGCCTCTAGCTCGGGCCGGGACATGATGAACTCCTCGGCTTCCCGGAAGTGCCGGGCATATACACTGCGGGGCGCGTCCTGCAGTTCCTGCACGTCCTCGCGAGTGAATGGGTGCGCGCTGGTACACCAGAAGGCGTCGCAGCGCAGGTCGGGGCGGTCCAATGCTTTCACGTGCGCCTGGGCGACGTCGGTGACGTGGCCATGGGTGCTGAGCAGCCTGACGCCGTAACTGGGGTCGGTCTCATCCGTCGGGATGAAGCACGGCGGGCGCAGGCTGATGACATGCAGGCCATGAGTGCGGGAGAAGGTCTCGCAGAGGGTCTCCCCCATCGCCTTGGAGGCGCCGTAGAGGTCGTTGGGACGCCGGTCGATGTGCTCGGTCAGCGGGAGTTCGTCGACGTCGCGATTGTAGCCCGCCGCGGCGATGCTGCTCGTGTAGATGACGCGTGGCACGCCGGCGTCGACACACGCCTGCAGGACGTGATGGACGGCCTTCACGTTGCAGTCGAGGTATTGGTCGGAGGTGTATTCCTTCCACGGGTGGATGGCCGCTACGTGGATCACGACGTCCACGCCGTCGACCGCCGCGCGCGCCTGCTCAGCCACGGCCAGGTCTGCCTGGATGAAGTCATGCCCGCCCGCGTCATCCATGGGCAACACATCCGTCAGGCGCAACTCGACATCGCGATCGGCGAGCTGAGAGGCGATCTCTCGCGACAGGACGCCGGCAGCGCCGGTGAGGGCGATCTTCAAGGGAGTGGCCTCCAAGGGAAGGAATAGCCCGGAAGCGCTACGAAACGCCGCAGCGCGGGGTCGTGGGGTGGTTCTCTCCCCCGCCTCGACAGCCCTCCGCGCCAGAAACAACCATGAACCGAATCCCACTGCTCGTGATATCCGGTCCGACCGCCAGCGGCAAGACGCGTCTTGCCGTGGAGACGGCCGAGCGCATCGGCGGCGAGATCATCAACG
>CAZKUN010000213.1:0-1607 GCA_964555935.1 uncultured Armatimonadia bacterium
ATCCCGACCGCGCCGCCAACGCGTGGCGCAACGGATTCCTGGCATTCGGCCCGTCGGCGGATCCAGCCGACCTGATCTGCTGCGGGGTCTATCTCGGTGGCAGGCGCCAGATCGCCATCATCGAAGGCGGTCTTGGCGGGACGAATCGGACCGAGGTTGAGCTGCCGGATGATCCCTACTCGTTGTTCGAAATGACCGTGACAGTGTCGGAGAAATCCATCACTCTGACCGTCGCGGGCCAGACCATTACCCATCAACTGACCAAGCCTATGAAGCCGATTCGCACCCTCGGATACGCGGCCACGAACACCACCACAGCCTTCTCTCTCCCCACCGACAAGTGACCGGAAATCGACCGGCAAGACGAGCGCGCCGACTCCTCGGGGCAAGAAAAGTCGATGAAAACGCGAGGACGAGGTCGGTTTTCCTCGGCTTTCGACCCGTTTTAGCAGTGTATTTCGGGGCACCGGAAGGTAACTTCCGGTCACTTGACACATCCAATGATACCAGTGTACAGTAATCCTGAAAATAGTATGACTGTATTTCGGGAGGAACTGACATGGCGAAGGGCAGGCCGAGAATCGGCCCCTTGACTGAGGCGGCGCTTCACCAGCAGGATGGCAGGCCGCCGGACTTCATTCGTGAGTTCCACTCGAAGGTCAGGCACGATGGCGAGTACATTATGTGGTGGGCCGGGGCGTTTCGGCGCGGCGAATCCTGTGGGAGTTGGTCAAATCTCACGACGCATTTTGGCGACCCGCCGGATGACCCGGATGGACCCGTCGCGCAGGTCATGACGGTGCCGGCCGGCCACATCGAGCGGATGCTGAGCCCGCTCGCGCATGAGGCCCGGATCGGCATACTGCAGCAGCTCTACCCGCGGGCGGCCACGTCGGGCGAGCTGACGGAATTGACCGGGCTGAAGGGCGGCAACCTGCACTACCACCTGAAGGAGTTGATGTACGGGGGATACGTGGAGCAGGAGAAGGGGAAGTACGGTCTGACGAATTTGGGCGCGCAGATGCTGATCACGATGGCCAGCATCGCCGAGCAGAACGTGAAAGACCGCGGCGACGATGGGCTGCAGATCGCCGGCGGTTGGGATGGGAAGTAACGGCAACGGAGCGATTTGGGGTGCTGGCCGCGGCGGCGCGCACAGGGGTCGTAGGCAAGTAGTTGGGACAGACGCGGGGGAGTTAGCGACTAGTGGGTATGGAAGAGCTGGAGATTATCGCTTCACGATGGACCTAAGCTGTCCCTACACAGAGGATCAATCACCCCGCGAATCTGAATCAACGGCAAGAGTCTGCGAACACCCGGCGCCCCACGCCTGTGCGCGCCGGCCCGTTGGCTCTACCTGCGCAGTCCCGGCAACTTGCGCCTCAGCTCCGCCACTTGCTTCCTCGACACCTTCCCTCTGCTGAAATCTAGGTATTGCAGGTTGGCGAGGCCCGCCAACGGGGTCAGATCCGACACCTGCGTTCCGGCGAGAGAGAGCACCCGCAGGTTGGTGAGGCCCGCCAGCGGCGTCACATCCGACATCTGCGTTCCTTGGAGATAGAGCGACTCCAGGTTGGTGAGGCCCGCCAGCGGCGTCACATCCGACA
>CAZKUN010000213.1:1707-14619 GCA_964555935.1 uncultured Armatimonadia bacterium
GAGCGACTCCAGGTTGGTGAGGCCCGCCAACGGTGTCACATCCGATACGTGCGTTCCGAGGAGATTGAGTTCGCGCAGGCTGGTAGCAGTTGCTAGTCCTGTGATGTCCGTGAACGCCCTGGTGGGGCGCAGACGGAGTCTGCGAGACCTCGCGTCCCAACCTACTACCCGCCAGGGCGACATGTCGATCGCACGCGCCTTCAGCAACTGCGGCAATAGGTCCGCCGGCGGAATGCACGGGAGCGGGGCATCCACAGGAACTGCCCCGCCCGGAATGAGCACTAGCCTCGCGTACTCCTGTCGCCGCGACTCGTCCACGCGCTCCCAGGCTCTGAGCAGCTCCGTGCGGACCATCTTGCGCTTGTCCTTGGCGTATGTCTCGAGGGCGGCGAAGGCCGCGTCCCCTCCGATGAGGCTCAGAGCGCGCGCCGCGGATGCCGCCTGGCGCGCATTCCAGCCTGGCTTGCATGCGAGGTAGGGAATGGCGAGTTCGCCGGCTCCCGCGAGCGCCTTGGCTTCCGTCACGTTAGTGGGCGGCATCAGTTCTTCGATTCGCTTCTCGACGTCGGCGCGCACGACCGGATCCAGCGACCGAGCCGTCTCCAGACAGCCCAAGGCGATGAGCACCAGCGCGTGCCGCCGGTCCGCGTGCTTGTCCGCACGCGAAAGGAGGCCCTTCACGAGTTTCGTAGTCTGCTTCTCACTACCAAGACCAGCGGCCAGAATCGCGATCTCCCGCCAGGTGTCAGTGTGCGCCCGCTCGCAGAGCAGTCTGATGCTCCCCTCGTCCACCGCGCGCTGCGCGGCCAGGTACTCCTGGAACGTCCGGTGGGCGAAGTGGATTTCGTCCGGCACAAACTCGCGCAGCAGGCCCGCGCGCTCCACGAACAGGGCCCGGACATCCTGAGGGGCCACGTCCGTCCTGTCCCCCAGCACCGAGGGGATCCGCAGTTCCATGCAGTCGTCCATCTCTTCGCGACTCAACATGGTGGCGTTGCTCTCCACCATGAACCACGCCAGACGCACCAGCAACTCCTTCTTCATCCGATACGCCAACTTGGCGTAGTCCGACAGTGAGAGATCACGTTCCGGGTCGCGACGCTCCACGAGCATGTAGCAGCACGCCTCATACAACTCCACGCGGTCCTCCGGCAGGTTCTGGCGTCGGTCGCGATGGAGCGCGCAGATCACGGCACATAGCAACGGGCTCTCGGCCAGCCGGCGGATCGGATCACTTGTCCGCACCACCTGGCGCAGATTGTCCGCCAGCCCTGGGAGTTCGTCCTTCGCGTCGCCGTCCGGCAACGCCCCGCCCACAGCCTCGTGCCAGTGGCCGATGAACTCATGCACGTCCGACGGCGTCATCGGCTCCAGGTTCAGCGTCCGGAAGCCCGCCTCCGACATCCATCCCTCGGCGGCCGCGTGCTCGCGGGAAGACACGATGACTCGCGCGTCCGGGAACTTCTTCACCAGCTCCTTGAGCCACTTCTGCAACGCCCCTCGTTGGCTCTTCGGCAGCTCATCCAGGCCGTCTACCAACACGACGCCTTCTCCCGCCGCCAGCCGCTCGCGGACCCATCCCGCGGGTGCATCGTCGGCGACCACCGGGGCGACGAGGCCAGGGAAGTCACTTGGCCCTGGGAGCTTCTTGCCGACAAACTTCCGCAACTGGACGAGGAACGGGGCGGCCCGGTTCCAGTTGCTCAGGCCGCCGTCGAAGCTCTTGCGCCCCGCGTGGACGCCGATCCACTTCAGAAGAGTCGTCTTCCCGGACCCGGCGGGCCCGCGGACGAGCAGGCGCCGCGCCGTCTCCAGCGCGGCGTCCACTGACATCGTCTCCTCTTCGTCGTCTTCGTCCTGGGGCTCTGCCTCCGCCGCGCGCGTGACGGAGAGGCTGATGTAGGCCACGCTCAAGGCGTACCGCCGGGCCTCGTCGGTCCGGAGGTCCACCCCGAATAACTCCACCTCGTCCAGGGCCTCAGCCACTGCCTCTCCATAGGCCTCCGCGAATCGTTCCGCCTCTTCCTCGGCCTTCGTGAGCGGCTCGAGCAGCTTCTCCGCATGCTCCAACAGTTCGCGGAGAGTGTGGATGATCTGCTTGTGCTCGACGTGGCTTAGCTTGTCGCCGGGGCTGCCGGACTGCCCAACGAGTTCCTGCAGGAAGCGGGCGCGCGCCGCGTCGAGGGCCCCGCGACTTCCTCGGCGATACGGCCCGCCTCATCCTCATGAAGGCCCGACCCGATCAGAGCGTCGGCGATGTCGTCACTGGACTTGAGCGCTCCCGCCCGGCACGCGTCGCGGAGAGCCTTGCGCTGCTTCGCCGTGAGACGGCGTCCCGTCACCTCCGCGACATGCCCGAAGTAGGCGTCGAAGGGCTCGCCCTTCCGCTTGAGCCGCTGCCAGAGGAGCCCCACGCCCCCACGAAGCCCCATCCCAACCGTGGTCGCCTCGGCCGTAGTGCCGAGGTCAATCGAGGCCAATGTGGTGAGCAACTCGCTAGCTTCAGGGGGGGATGATCATGGGAACGCCTCGCGAAGCGGGCGCCCGTAATGTCAATGGCGCCCGTGGTTGCTGGCTGTGGTCTTCTTCCGCATTCTCCGCCGGGATTCCTCCTTTGCATCAGGCCCACGAGCCACCATTGGCGAGGCGGCAAAACAGTTGCACATGGTCCAGCGGTCGGCATTGGCCGTGTCCGTCGCCGCGTGGCCAGTTGGACGAGGCCGTCCGCATCCAGCAGGAAGAGGAGTGGCCCATCTACGAGCAGCTTGGCGACGCGCGTTCGTTGCTGGTAGGGCGGACGAACGTGGCCCTCGCCCTCCTGCAGCGAGGGCAACCGGGGGATCGGGAGGAGGCGCGGAAGTTGTTGGGGTTGGCGTTGGAGGCGGCGCGAGAGATGCGGATTCCGGAGGCGGGACAGATCGAGGAGATCATGAGGCAGGCGGGGTTTATTGAGGGGTAGGGCGTGTCCGAGTCAGAGGGACGCGCGGGCGCGAGGGAATGGATAGGGGAAGAATCAGGGACAGGCAACCATGGAAACTCGGACGGCGAGTTTCCCTTGCAGAACGCAATGATTGGGCAACGGCATTGCGTTCTGCGGCTCGCACAGGGGTGAGTGGAAGGAGAGGAAACGGCCTACGGCGCCGGAGTTGAAACCCCTCCTACAGGGGTGAGTGGAAGGAGAGGCGTGGAGGGGCAAGAGAGGGCTTGGCGTGAGGGTTGGGCGGCCCGCAGGCACGGACGGCGATGCGGACGTGGAAACTCGCTGAGTTTCCCTGGCGTCTGCATCCTGGGGGCGCGGGGCGAGTTGGATAAGGCCCTGCGCATCCGACGGGAAGAGCTACTCTCGGTCTACGAGCGTTTGGGCGACGTGCGGGCAGTCGCGGTGGCGAAGGGCAAGATCGCCGACGTCCTGTCGGCGCGCGGCGAACTGGACGAAGCCCTGCGCATCCGACAGGAAGAGACACTCCCCGTTTACGAGCGTGTGGGCGACGTGCGTTCCGTCGCAGTGGCCCTGGGCGAGGTCGCAAACATTCTGATGGCTCGCGGGGAGCTGGACGAAGCCGTGCGCATCCAGCAGGAGGACGAGTGGCCCATCTACGAGCGTTTGGGTGCCGTGCGCGAGCTGCTGGTGGGGCGCGCCAACGTGGCGATCATCTTGCTGCGGCGTGGTCAGCCGGGGGATCGGGAGGAGGCGCGGGAGTTGTTGGGGTTGGCGTTGGAGGCGGCGCGAGAGATGCGGATTCCGGAGGCCGGGTAGATCGAGGAGATCATGGGGCAGGTGGGGTTTCTTGAGGGGTAAGGCGTGTCGGGGTGAGAGAGGCGCGGGCGCGAGCAAAGGGATAGGGGAAGAATCAGGGACAGGCAACCATGGAAACTCAGACGGCGAGTTTCCCTTGCAGAACGCAATGATTGGGCAACGGCATTGCGTTCTGCCCCTCTTACATGGGCGAGTGCGAGGAGAGGGACGGCCTACGGCGTCGGGACTGAAGTCCCTCTTACAGGGGTGAGAGCAAGACGGGGCGCGGATGTGCAAGAGAGGGCTGGGCGAGCGCGCTCAGGGCGCGCCCGCATGACGGCGTCGGCGCATTCCGGCGATGAGGATTGAGACCCCCAGTATCACCAGGCAGATCACCCACCACTTGGACGTCAGGAAGTTGCTGATCCGCATCAGCATCAACGTATGGTTGGGAACTCCTCGACGCCCATTTCCTCATAATGCGCGATGAGTTTCGGTAACGCGAACATCACCCCGTATGCGACCGCGTCGACGGCGCACGTGATGCCGGCGATCGTCCATTTCTGCGTGCGGTTCATTGGGATGGCTCCCTGTAAATGGTAGGACGCTCGCGGAGGTGCGGCGCCTCGCGGGGGAGGAAGGTAAGGGGGGTGAACGGCGACGGAAGGGAACCACCTGGAACACCAAGGACGGCAACGAAAGAAGGAAGACGCGAAGAGGGGAAGACGGCAGGGAACCGAGAGGCGTCGGATCTGGAGATCCGGCCTACGACGGCAAACGGCGTCGTGGAAACTCATTGAGTTTCCCTGCTAGAGCTTCGACCTACGAGGGCGGGGGGACGGCGTCGGATCTGGAGATCCGACCTACGGGGGCAACGGCACCCGGCGAGGAGGATTGCGGGTGGGTGGCGTTAGTAGATGGAGAGGGAACCAGGCATGAAGCTCTCGGAGATGCAAGAAACCAAACCGGGCGCGAGCCTCGTGGGCGCGCTCGCGCTCTTCGTGGCGGTGAGGTGCGCCGTTCCGTGGATGCCCGCGCTCCCGCGAGGGGTGAACGAAGTCGTCGCGATCGGGCTGTACGTCTGGCTCGTGGTCGCGCTCGTGCTGTGGCTCGTGCGCAACCCCATCGTGAAAGAGCTGCGGGCGCTCGTGTTGCTGGCATCGGGGCTGGCGTGGGTCGCGCTGCTACTCGCGATCAAGAAAGAGCCGGCCGTGGAGATTCTCCTGCGATCCGTGCAGGACGCGTGCCTCGTGGCATTCATGGCAACGGCAGCGCTATTGGTCGTGCCGCTGCTCAAGGAGACGAGCATCCTGGTGCCGATCGTCGGGGCGGCGGCGGTCGCGGACGTGATCTACATATTGGTCGCCCCGATGCAGACGATTCTCAGCAAAGCGCCGGACGTGGTCACCAAGGTCGCCGCGTACGTCCCCGCGTTCGGCGAGGGGCTCGACAAGGCGGCAGGCCCTAAGGGGTTCTGGATAGGCCCCGGCGACGTGCTT
Organism: uncultured Armatimonadia bacterium; assembly: GCA_964555935.1. Taxonomy (GTDB): domain Bacteria; phylum Armatimonadota; class Zipacnadia; order Zipacnadales; family VGFC01; genus CAZKUN01. The sequence goes on from CAZKUN010000213.1 coordinate 6,943, forward strand.
CTCATCGCGTTCATGTTCGCCGCCTGCGCGAGGTTCCAGTTGAGGTCGAGACGGACGTTCTGGGCGACCGGCGCGATCGTGTGGGTGGCGTTGCTGATCGTCGCGCTCACCGGCTGGCCCCTGCCGGGGTGGCTGTTTCTCGCGACTGCATTCCTAGTGGCGAACGCCGGCGCCATCACCCTCACGCCGGAGGAGCGAAGAATCACGTACGGCGCGCTGGTGGCGGGCGTTCTGCTGGTCATAGGAGCGGCGTGGGCTGTGGCGACGCGAGGCGGATGAGGCGGCGATGCGAGCTGGAAGCTCGCGGTCCAAGACGACGGACGGCAGGGCGCAATGAATTGCGCCCCTACATATCTTCGGCGAAGTCGGCGTAGTAGAGGTCGATGTTATCGGGGTCGAGGGTGCCGATGTCTTTCTCGGCCGCGGCCTCGAGGTAACGGCAGGGGCGCTCCGTTTCGCTGATGATCGGGAGGTTGTTCTGATCGCGGAGCGTGTCGATGAGCGCGAGAATCTGCGAGTCCACCGCGACGGGATCGATCCCCCCAAACACGGCTGAGTATTGGTGAATCGCCTCGGGGTGGTACGATGGACCGCCATCGTACTGAACGTTGCGCGCGTCGCCGATGATCAGCCGCTGCCGAGACCGCAGCGGCGGCGCGAGATTCACCTCGGCGACGGCGGGCGAGCAGTTGTTGATGTAGTGGAAATCCTCAGGATTGTGGATCGTCCCGAAGTGGTTCTTCAACGCTCCCGTGATCCCGGCGAAGACGTGGTCTTTCACCACCGGCACGTTGATGATCGCCGTGGCCTCGGTGAGGATGTTCGTGACTCGGTAGGTGCTGCCGCCACGGGTCGTGTTGCGCGGGTTGTAGCCAGGTCCTGACGGCCCGCCGACCGTGCCGTAGATGAGCGGCCCGGGTGGCTCGTGGCGGAGTTCATATCCCGCGCCGATGAGGTCGCGGTCCTCCTTGTCGAAGATGATGATTCTGTCCGGATCAACGCCCGCGACCTTGAGGCCATCGACGACCGCGTTGATGAGATCCATGCCGGGCGACATCAGCCCCGCCATGCAGTTGACCTTGATCGCGACCTTGTCATCGGAACGGAAGAGCGCCTTCCAGGCGGCCTCGGCATCGGGCTCGCCCGAGACGTCGCGCACGACCGCATCCACGAGCCCGCGCAGAGCCGCGTCGGCCTCGGCCTCGGGCATGTCAGGCATGCCTGAGTGGCGGTAGAACGCCACGGGCGTGGCGCCAGCAGCGGAGACGGGCGTGGTGGGGAAGAGGCCGGCTCCGACGGCGGCGGCCGCGGTTGCGGTTGATTGGATGAAGCGGCGGCGGTTGATCATTGTTTGTTGGTCGGCGCCGAGTTACTTCCACACGCCAGGGGTCACCGTCCGGCAGTTGAGACACTTGCTGGTCTTCTGGCTCAAGCCGACGTAGTCGATGCTCTGGTATCCCACGTGCTTCACGAGAACGTTGTTGCACTTCGGGCAGTAGGTCGACTCGCCGCCATGCCCGGGGACGTTGCCGATGTAACTGTATTTGATGCCCGCCTTGTAGGCTGCCTGGCGGACGTCCTCAAGCGTGGTGATGGGCGTGGCGGGCACTTGCTGCATTTTGTACTTCGGGAAGAAACGGCTGAAGTGGACCGGCGTGTGGGCGCCGAGTTTGGAGACGATCCACTGCATGGCCTGAGTCACCATGGCCTTGCTGTCGTTGTAGCCGGGAATCGTCAGCCAGGTCACCTCGAGATGCTTGCCTGACGCGCGCGCTATCTCAAGCGCATCCAGGACGGGCGCGAGATGTCCGCCGGTACACTCGTGGTACTTCTCCTCGTCGAAGCCCTTGAGGTCGATGTTGAGTCCGTCGACCGCGTGGCAGAGATCGCGCATCGCGGCGGGGGTGATGAAGGCGGCCGTGTGGCACAGAACGCGGATGCCCTCGGCATGCGCGGCTTTGGCGGTGTCGATCACGTACTCGATGCACTGGATCGGTTCGCTGTAGGTGAAGGTGATCGTGGGGAGGTTGTGCTTCTTGGCTTGGGCGACGAGCGATTCGGGTGTGAGGTTCTTGTTGTCGGTATGCTCCGGGCGGGCTTGGGCGAAGGTGTAGCTCTGGCAGAATCCACAGTCCAGATTGCACCCGGCTGTGCCGAGCGAGACGGTTTTCGTGTTGGGCAGGAAGTGGAAGAACGGGCCTTTGGCCATGGGGTCAACGTAGACCACGCATGGCTTGCCATACACCTTGCTGATGTACTTGCCGTCGACGTTCTCCCTGGCGCCGCAGAAGCCGCGCTCGCCTGGCTGTATGCAGCAGGCGCGAGGACAGAGGTCGCACTTCGTCTCGCCGCCGTCGATCTCGTGCCAGTAGCTGCCGACCTTGTTCGCGGTGTTTCCAGTGGCTGCGAAGGCCATGTTGCCGGTTGCGAGCAGAGCGGATGATCCCGCCGCGGCTGCTGCCGCGCAGCGCCCGAGCGAGCAGAGAAACTCACGCCGTCCGTACTGGTCTCGAGTCATGTTTTGTGTTCCTCAGGGGCACGCGTGTTACCCGGGCGACAAGCAGGCGGCGAGGGCAATCATGTCTGCCCCCGCCGTGGAAACTCACACGGCGAGTTTCCCTGGGAGAATGCACCTAAGAAAGGGCGGTGCATTCTCCGTCATGTGCAATAGTTGTGGGGATGTCGGCCGGGCACCCTCCCAAGCGCATGGCCGGACGGTTAGCGCAGCGCTCCGACGCGCTGGTCCTTCTCGGTGGCAAAGCCCCAGGACGCAAACTGGGCGCCGCAATCGGTGCCGAACGCCTGGTTCATGCCGCGGACGAAGACCTTCTGGACGTCCTTCTTGTCATTGCAGTTGTAATCGGTCTCGGCGCGGCAGATGGCCTCGAAGAACCGGGAGTAGGGCTCCCAATCGATGAGCGCCTGCTTGCCGTAACCGTGAGTGTCGAGCATGGCGAAGAGCATGCCCGTGACGACCTCTTCGTTCAACTTGCTGATGTCGGGCTCCTGGCGGACGTAGTCCTCAAGAGCCTTCAGCGCTGTCTCGCGAGCCCGGACGACCTCTTCTTGCGGCAGCTTGACGGCGGAGGCGCTGCCGATGGTGTCGCGGGTCTCGGTGACGAGCTGGTACTGAAGCGCGGCCGCTCCGAACTTGGCGAGCGCCGCTACGAAGACCGGCGAGCCGTTGAGGGCCTTGGAACCGCGCGAGACGACTGCGTTGCGGGCGAGGTCGTTCAGGCCGAGGTTCCAGCGGGGCGGATCGTTGATCTGCCACGCGTCAACCGCGACGAGATTGTCCGCCGGCCGAGCGGGCTTGGTTGAGGCGCAGATGATCGTCTGCTCGCTGCCGCCCTTCGAGCCGGTCCACTGCCTGAGCTGGCGCTGGGACTCGTTCCAGATGTTGGGCATGTTGTACTGGCGCATCTTCGCGGCGACGATCCATGGCACGACGACGATCGTGTTGTCGCCGACCCAGACGTCGGACATGCGGGCCTGGGGGCCGGCGGACTGCTCGACCTTATCGCCAACCCAGGAGAGGTCTTCGATCTCCTCGCCCTTTGCGATTCTCGCCAGCGCGTTGCGGGCGTCGTCCGCGAGGCCTGACTGGCCATGAACGCTGAGGATCCAGTTATAGGCCTTGGTCGCTTCCTTCGCGCCCTTGGCTCCGCCGATGAGTTCGTACGCGCGCCCGTAGACGAAGACGCCTGGCGCGGCGAAGTCGGATGTCGGGGCATCGAAGAATGGTTTGAGTAGCTTGATGGCCGCCTTGCGCTCGCCGCGCTGCATGTTGAGGCAGGCCAGGTGATACCGCGCGTCCTGGCGCAGGTCGTCAACGGACAGGCGGTACGGGATGTGCTTTTGCATCTCGTAGAACGCGTGCTCGGCGTGGCGCAGGTAGAGTGACATGAGCTGGATGAACTGGTCCCGGCTCTCGTATAGCTCCGGCGGGAAGACGTCCCCGTGGGCGGTGGAGAGCAGACCGTAGCGTCTCTCCCCCTCCTCGCCGTAGTTGCCGGGATCGGCGTACCAGCGGAGGGTCTTGCAGAGAGCGCCCTTGCCGCGCTTGTCGCCCTGGTCCGGCTCGGTCTCGTAGGGGAAGTGGATGACCTTCTCCTGGTAGGTGTAGGCGGCGAGGTCGTCGAGTCCGCTGTGCTCGTAGCACTTGGCGATCTCGCGAAGGGCCTCGTCGCGGAGGTTCGAGCCGATCAGGTTGTTGACGATGACGGCGTACGCGCCGACCGCGTCCCCAACGGCTGACAGCTCCGTGTCATTCGGGATGGTGGACAGTCCGCCCGTGCCGCGGCGGAAGTCATCGGTGAGGCGGAACAGCTCGTCCGGGCCCTTGGCCTCGTTGATCTTCTGGAAGAGCTTGTTCATGTGCTGGTACGAGTTGCCGATGTTGAACCAGGCGTCGTCGTAGAGGTCATGGCCCGGGAACGCGCGGATGAATTGCATGTAGCCATCGATCGCGCTGGAGAATTCGCGGTAGTTCTCGTAGTGCTTGGCGCGATCGTACATGTCCTGCGCGTCGTCGCAGGGGAAGTGCCCCTGGAGATCGTAGGTGTCATGGCGGAGCGTGTTGACTTCGCGCATCGCCGCGCGCACCAACGGGCTCCCCGGCATCTCGTGGATCAGGTACTCGTAGGCGGGTAGGGCATCGCGAAGGTTGTGCTCGTGCCGGAGGCACTGGGCGATGCCGAACTGCGCGTCGTCGACGTAGTCGCTCATCGGCCAGGTCATGATGAGATCGTCGAAGGCCGCGATGGCATCGTCGTAGCTGCCCAGCTCGCGGTACTTGTTGGCGACCTGGAAGAGAGCGTCGTCGCAGAACTCGCTGGAGCGGTACTCCGTCGCCAGCGTCACCAGGGCCGCAAGCGAGCCCTCCTCGTCGCGCATGTCAACGTAAGCGCGGGCGAGGGCCAGGCAGGCATCGTCGGCATTGATGCTATGCGGGCGCCGCTGAACGAGCCGCTCGAGAATGGCGATCTGGTTGGGGCGATCCTTGTCCTTGGCGTAGCACTGGGCCAAGTTCCACATCGCGTCGTCCCAGAGGTCGCTGTCAGGATAGTTCGTGCAGATAACAAGCCACGCCTGCATCTCCCGCAACATGTCGCGCTTGACGCTGTTGACTCGGCCGCTGTGGAAGCAGGCGTCATCCGCGAAGTCGCTCATGGGGTAGAGGCTGACGAAGTCGGAGTTAGCCCTGAGCGCAGCCTCGATCTGCTCTTCCTGATCGGGCTTGCAGCACGTGTAGCTGGCCGTGGCCGCGTCGTCATGGGTGTTGTAGGATGTGAGGCGCGTGGGCAACAGCGCGAGGTCGGCGAACATGCGGTTCGCGACCGTGCCCAAGTCAAACCCCTGGTCATCCCCCAGTTCGACGGTTTCGATGCCTTCATTCTCAGCGAATACCGAACCGCCCACCAGCAGACAGACGACTACGAGCGCGAGGGCAAAACGTGGCATGTAAATACCTCCTTGCGGATGGCACAACCGTCCCGCCTTCGGACGCGCCGAAAGGGAAGCAGACGCGCGCTATTTCACGGCGCAGTGAACTCGCGCACCCGGCGGAGTCATCATCGATTCCGCGCTATCCACGTCATTCGCCTCGAACCTGGCGATTCCTGCTTGTCATAACATTCTACACCCGTCTCGTCCCTGAGGTTTCCTCCGGCGGGCGAACGAATCGGCGCTTTACGGGCTGTCAGGGGTGTTATACCCAGAAATGGACTCGTCAGAGTATCAGGAAGATAACGCAAGTGTGACGTGGAACACAGACGGTCTGACGAACAGAAACGGCCCGGGGGTGAAAACCCCGGGCCGTTCGGCTGCATGCGTAGATGTGGCTTACACCTCGGTCGGCGGCTCCGGCTCGACAACATCGTCCGCCTTGTCGGTCTTCGCGCCGAGTTCAGGCAGCTTCCCGAGCATGTCGGTGAAGTCGATGCCGCTGAGGGCCTCAACGACCGGCGGGAGCTGGCTGATCACGTTCGCGACGTCGCCGGTGAGTTGGCTCGCTCCGATGCCGCCGCCGTTGTCGCCGCCACCACCGATGTTGACCATGGTGATCTTGTCGGTCTTGGCAAGCGGCGCGGCGATTGCCGATGCGACCTCGGGCAGGACCTCGATGACCTTCTCGGTGATCGCGGCCTCGTTGTAGTTCTGCCAGGCGTCAGCCTTCTTGGACATGGCTTCGGCTTCCGCAAAACCGGTCTGCTTGACAACATCGGCCGTGGCCAAGCCCTGAGCCCTCACGACGTCGGCTTCGGCGAGACCCTCGGCCTTCGTGGCCGCGGCGCGACCGGTACCCAGGCGTTCGGTGGCTTCGGCTTCACCGGTTGCTTCCTGGATGCGGCGCTCGCGATCGGCGGATGCGAGGGTTTCGATCTTGAACTTCTCGGCCTCTGCCGGCTTTCTGATCGTCGCATCGAGTTCGCGCTCTTTGCGCTCGATCTCCTTGGTCTGGACCTCGGTCTGCATCTCTCTTTCGACGACCTCGACCTGGACTTTCTCCCTCTCAACCAACTGCTGGGTCTTGGCTTCCTGGAGGGTGTAAGCCAGCTCGGCTTTCGCCTTGGCCTCGTTCTCAGTGGCCTGGTAGTCGGCCGCGCGAACGTTGCGGTCACGCTCGGCGAGACGGGCTTCAGCGTCGGCAGCGGCCTCGAGTTCGCGAGCCGCCTGGTCCTGCAAGGCGACCTCGGCGCGCGCTTCGCGATCCGCCGTCCGCTCACCGATGATGGCGTCTCTCTTGACCTCGGCTGTCCGTCTCTTGCCGAGGGCTTCGAGGTAGCCTTGCGTGTCGCGGATCTCACGGATGGTGAATGACACGATCCGCATGCCCATGCCGGCGAGGTCGCCGGCGGCGACGTCCTGGACCTGCTGGGCGAACTCATCCCGCTGCTTGTAGATGGCCTCAACGCTCATCTGACCCAGGATCGCGCGAAGGTGACCCTCGAGGGTCTGCAGCGCGACGTTCTTGACTTCGGCCATCGACTTGCCGAGGAACTGACCCGCGGCTGTCTTGACCATCTCATCGGTCGAGCCGATCTTGACCTGCGCCACACCGTCAACCGAGCAAGGGACGCCCTGGTCGGTGTAGACCTCTTCGACGTTCACGTCGATGGTCATGATCTCCAGGTTCATCCGCTTCATCGAGTTGATGTACGGCCAGACAAAGACCGCGCCACCGACCACGCACTTCGTGCGTCCGCGACCGTAGACCACGATGGCCTCGTTGGGACCGGCTTTCTGGTACCTGCTGAGCAACCACATCGTGAAGCAGAGGAGCAATACGACGAATGTCACGCCTGCGCCAATGATCAAGCCCCAGTCACCCATCTAGCACACCTCCTGGTATGTTTACCCACGACTGTATTTGAGAATCTGGCTTGCACTTGCCTGCTCGCGGGCCCGGCAGCGGGTCTCCGCAAACTCTACCGCGCCGCTACTTCGCGTGCATTACAAGAGAGCAACTGCAGCCCGAGCTGCGCGAGTTCGTCCTCGACGGTTTGCTGCACGCTTGCTGCTACCTGATCAGGGTTCTGGACGGCTGCGTCCTTCCCCGTTGCCCGTAATGTTGTCCGGAGTTTGCCTTCGACCATCTCGCCGGCGAGCGCTTGGATCTCTTCGGGCGTCTTGTCGATGAGACTCGTCGCCGCCCGCGTCACCCAGGCCTCCTCC
>CAZKUN010000213.1:14629-15600 GCA_964555935.1 uncultured Armatimonadia bacterium
ATGGTTGCTGAGACATCTTCGCCATCTGGCGACTCAGTTGCCGTCACCTCGATGAGATGGGGCCGGAGGTCGAGTGACTTGGCCTCCATGACGTAGGGCCACACGAAGGTCCCGCCTCCCGTGACGACCTTCGTTCCTCGCTGCCCGTAGACAATCAGGGCCTGATCCGGTCCGACTCGCTTGTACCGGGTGCTGGCCCAGATCGTGAAACAGAAGAAGCTGATGACCATCACGACGCCGACGACTATGGTGAGAGTCGAGTCTTCCATCCCCGGCATGTTCCGCAACCCCCAAGGTCTCTAGGATCAGCCCGCCGCGATTGGGCGGAGGGCGAGATATCCCTCTTACGCCGTTTCGGTCTCGGCCTCAGGCGCCTCGGGCTGCTGCTCGGAGGCATCAACGGCCGCCTCGACGGACAGGTCGCGGAGCCGCTCGTCGATGGTCTCGCGCACCATGGCCGTGTTGCCCACGACTTGCGTGACCGTCACCACGCTGTGTCTCGGTATGAGCGCGCCGGACTCGGACCGAGCCGGCATGCCCCCACGGCCGGTCGCGGCCGAGTAGGCGATCTCGCCCACGCCTTCGGCCGGGATCGGCGTCACGACGGTCGCCTCGGTGCCGATCAGATCGGTGAAGGCGATGTGTGACGTGCCCTGCGCGGCTGAGAGGAGCTTCCCGAGCAGCAGGAAGACGCCGAAGGCGGCGACGATGCTGATGCCTACGGCAGCCGGCGCTGAGAGCAGCGGCGGAAGGTGCAGAGCGCGCTCAAGAATCATGCCTGACATGCCGAAGCCCGACAGGAACGTCGAGATAATGGGCATGCTGACGGGCGATAGTTCGGCTCCGACATCGCCCACGCCGCCGCCACCGATGTCATGGCCTATGTCGATGTCGTGGCCGACATCGATATCATGGTCGACGCTGATGTCGTGGTCCACGCCGCCGACGTCGCCGTCGCCGCCGTCGAAGAC
>CAZKUN010000214.1:0-5505 GCA_964555935.1 uncultured Armatimonadia bacterium
CCGTCGCCATAGGCCGTGTAGAGCTGGTCGTCGGCAGCCCAGGTCGTGGGCCAATTGTCGCTGCCAGCGCGCGTCGTGCCGCCCGTGGCCAGTCGCGCCAAGAAGGCCACCACGGGGGAAATCGACATCGTGAAACCCGAGTCGACCGAGTAACGGAGGAATAGCATGGACCTACTTGATGTCATTGAATGGCAGGACACGACGGGCACCGAGATAGTGCACCGCTGGCCGGCGCACGGGCCTGGGGACATTCGTCTGGGCGCGCAGCTCACCGTCCGCGAAAGCCAGTCGGCGGTCTTCTTCCGCGACGGCAAGGCCATGGACACCTTCGGCGCCGGCCGGCACACGCTCGAAACGGCGAACGTGCCGCTGCTGAACAAGCTCATCAACATCCCCTTCGGCGGGGACACGCCCTTCCAAGCCGAGGTCTACTTCGTCAACATGCGGGCGATGAACGACCTGAAATGGGGGACGCGCACGCCGATCGTATTCCGCGACAGCGAGTTGTCGATGGTCAGGCTGCGGGCATTCGGCATGTTCACCTGCCGCGTGGCGGAGCCGTCGCTGTTCGTCAACAAGGTCGTCGGCACCGAGTCGAAACAGACAGAGACCCAGATCGAGTCGTGGATGCGCGACTTCATCGTCGCCCGCTTCAACGACACGCTAGGCGAGGCTCTCGAGACGATCCTCGATCTGCCGAAGTATTACGACGAGGTTGGCGTGGCGGTGCGCGAGCGCTGTCGCGAGGACTTCGATAAGTTCGGGATAGAGCTTCTCGACCTCCTCATCGAGGCGATTACGCCGCCCGAGGAAGTTCAGAAGATGATCGACCAGCGCGCCTCGATGGAAGTGCTGGGCGACCTTAACAAGTTCACCCAATTCAAGACCGCGCAGGCCATCGGGGACATGGCGAACCAGCCCGGCGGCGGTGGCGGCGGGATGCAGCTCGGGGCCGGCTTGGGCGCCGGCATGGGCATGGGACAGGTCATGGCGGGCGCGATGGGCCAGGCCATGCAGCAGAATCAGCCGGCGGAGGCCGGCGCGACCGCTGGTGCGGCGGCGGGCGCCGTGGCAGCCGGCGGATCGGTCTGTGGCGAGTGCCAGGGCCCCGTTCCGGCAGCGGCGAAGTTCTGCCCAGGCTGCGGCGCCAAGCAAGCAGTAGCCGCCCCGGCTCACTGCACCGAGTGCAGAGCCGAGATGGTCGCTGGGGCCAAGTTCTGCGGCGAATGCGGAACGAAATCCGGGTAGCCGGCGCCACCGGCCCGTGACAGCCATCGAACGCGCGACAACGGGCCATCGGGCCCGTTGTCCATATCTGTGCGACTCAAGGAGAGTGTCTCGTGGCGAAAGAGGTCATCGCGTACACGGAGTACTTCGAGCAGGCGTGTAAGGTGCTCACTGATTACGGCGCTCTGATCGTGTCGCTTGACGAGGACGGTCGACCGAACCCAATGACGATCGGATGGGGCGCAATCGGAAGCGTCTGGGGGAAGCCCGTGTGGACAATTCTCGTGCGGCCCTCGCGCTACACCTACGGTTGCCTCGAACACACCGGCGATTTCACCGTCTGCGTTCCGCCGGATTCCATGGATGGCGTGGCCATGGTGTGTGGCACGAAGTCCGGGCGTGACATGGACAAGATGGCCGATCAGGGCCTGACCGCCCTGCGCAGCGAGACCGTTCGCTCGCCAGGGATCGATGAATGCGCCATCATCTACGAGTGTCGCGTGGTGCAGAAAGCCGACTGCGATCCGTCGACGTTCGATGAGTCGATTCTCAGCGGCGCGTACCCATCCGGCGACTTCCACAGGATCCACTTCGGCGAGATCCAGCGCGTGATCGCTGATCGGGCTATGGCCGAGGCACTCTGAGCAGAACTCGGCCACTTCGTTGCAGGGATCGACCCATGTCGAGACCTGGAACGGAGGTTGGCCATGCACAGACTGACGACGGCGAAGAGGAAGCCGAGCAGCGGCGACGGCCCGGGCAAGGCAATACTCACCATAGCGGTGGTCTTGCTGATCGGAGGCGGCGTTGGGGCTTACTTCTGGAACCGGGCGGCGGCCACTGGCGTGGCAAGACGGTACATGGCGCTGTCCATGTCCCTCGAAGGGGTCGACACGGGTGACTTCAGGAAGCTCAAGCAAGTCGTCACCGAGGCCGACGTCACGCGGCTAACAGAGACCGAAGCGGCGATGAACGGGGCCCCCAATCCCGTGTGGTCCTTGCTAGCAGAGGTCATGAGCGAGGCAACCGTCGATGTCGAAGTCAGCGATGCGTCAGTGGGCCTGACAGAGGCCGCGGTGGAGACCCAGACCACGGCTGCCACCGCCGAGAGAACCACCACGCTACCGGGGGTCGTGATCCTCGTTCGCGAAGGGCTCGCCTGGAAGGTCGACCGCCGGGCCTCCGAGGAGGCCTCTTACACTGCAATCCGAGAGCACCACGGGCTGCCCGAGCAGTAACCGACTTCGGCGAAACGCGAGTCAACGGAGACCGTACGGTGCCAAAGCAGGACAAGCCCAAGAAGACGAAGCCCCGCTGGGTCACCGGCTGGATTCGAGGCGCCGCGCTGACCGTCGTCATCCTCGGCGGCTTGCTCGGCGGTCAGATCTGGAACCGGAACGCCGCCGTGAACGTGGCGCTGGAGTACGAGCGCGCCTGCGCGGCCAACTTCGCCTCGGGCGAGTCGCAGCCGCTCCCACCATCCGAGTTCATCGTCGAAGCCGTCGTCGCCGGGCTGTCATCGGGCGTGGTCACAGTCAAGGCAAAGGCCACCATCGCGGGCGGATCACTCTCAACCACCCGCGATGTCCATCTCGTCCGCGAGTGGCTCTCCTGGAAGGTCGACGTATCAGAGAGCCCACGCCCTGGCAGCCCCTTGTAGGAGGGGTTTCAACCCCGACGCCGTTCGGCAGTCACTCCCCGACCCTCGCCGGAAACTCCCGCCACATCTCCTTCTCGCCAATCCAGAAGCTCGCGCTCGCGCTAGGGCGGGCCTCCTTGATGCGGGCCGCCTCCTCAAGGAAGCTCTCTTTGGTCCGGCCGAAGAGCACGTGCTGGGAGTCTTGGGTCGCAAGGGCCTCCGCGCGCTTATGCGCGTAGCCCGTAACATCCCATTCGATGCGCGGCAGCGGGTCGTTGACCGCCTTGTAGTAGTAGAGGTGCGGCGTCCGCCACGGTTCACCCAATCGCGCGGCGACGGGCTGACCCGCCTGCCAGCGTGCCTCAACTGAGATGGCGTGCGTGTTGAGATGGTCGCGGTGGTTGTCAAACGGACCGTGCGTGAAGATCGCATCGGGCTTCACGTCGCGGATGACCTCGATCGTGTCCAGGAACGTGTCCTTGTCGTTCACGAGTGCCATGTCGGGCCGGTCGAAGTGAATGCGGCGCTTGAGACCGAGCACCTTGTCGCACTCCGCCTGCTCCACCTTGCGCATGGCGACGATCGAGTCGGCCATGTCGGGGCTGGGGTATCCCTCGCACCCGTCAGTGTAGATCGCGACGGTGACCTCGCAGCCCATGCAGGCCATCTTGCCCATCGCGGCGGCCATGGTGATCTCATCATCCGGATGGGCGCCAAAAACGAGCACGCGTTCGTAGTTCATGTGTTGGTCCCCTTCGCGCGGCCATTGCGCCGGCAGCTTACTCGGCGAGTTCTCGCGATGTCGGTATTGGTGCTGCCGGTCGGGGCAGCGACGACCTGATGAGACGGGCGACCCGCCGGACGAGACTGTCGTTCGTAGCGTCGGCGATGACGGTGTCGGCGTGCTGTTTAGATGGCTCTACGAATGCCTCGTGCGCTGGGCGAACGGTGCGGAGGTACTGCTCAATGACGGATTCCACGCTGCGCCCGCGCTCGGTCACATCACGCGTGATCCGCCGCGCCAAACGCAGGTCGGCCGGGGCATCAACGTAGACGGACACATCGAACAGCTCTCGCAATCCCGGCACGGCGAGAAGCAGCATCCCGTCCACGATCACCGCATCGGTCGGGGTCACCTCGCGAGTCTCCGTCAGTCGGGAGTGCGTCTCGAAGCAGTAGACCGGGCTCTGAACCGGCTGACCGGCCTTCAGGCGCCGCAAGTGGGATGCCAGCAACCGACTATCGAGCGCCGCCGGGACATCGAAATCCAGGCCCGCCCGCGCGGCAGGCGCCAGGTCGGGCCGATCGTGATAGTAGTCATCATGGTGTAGGAGGGACGTTGAGACACCGGGCAGAAACCCCGGCAAGGCCTCGACCAGCGTCGTCTTGCCGCTGGCTGAACCGCCCGCGACGCCCACGATGACTGCTGTCTGGTCCGGCTCGCGTTCGGATTGGCGCATGTCGCCCGGCCATTTCGCGGGAGTTGCCCGCGCGGCCTTGTCGGCTATCTCACCAGCTTAGGAAACAGTTTGCGCATAGCAGACGTCTATTGATCTGTGCTCGCACCATGGCGGGCGCTTCAGGAGTCACTTGCATGCCAGCATTGCTAACCATAGCCTGCGCCCTAGCCCTGATCGCCGGCGGGCCGGTTGCCATGGCCGATCAGGCCGAGGCCACCCAACTTCTCGAGCAGGCTTTGGAGTTGGCCCAGTCCGTTCCCGAGGGGCCGCGGCGTTCAGACGCCATCGGTCGCGTTGCGGCCGAATGGGCCCGGATCGACCCACGGCGGGCCCGCGATCTCGTCGCCGACGAAATGGTGACCCACGAGCAGTCCGAGGCGATGGCCCGGGCGGCGGAGGGCCTGGCGGCGGGGAATCAGTTCCTCGGGCTGGCGACAGTCATACGCATCGGCGATCGTTCCGCGGCGCTGGGCGCCGTAGCGCGAATATTGGCGTATCAGGCCCTCATCGATCTCGACGATGCGATAAACCTCGTGAAACAGATCGAGCACCTCACTGTCGCCCGCGTGGTCCAGCGCGAGATCACGCGCTTGATATGGGCCGAAGTCCCTGGCGATCCCGCGACGGCCATTGACACGGCCGTCGAGTGGGCGGAGAGCATTGACGACCCCCTAACCCACGACGAAGCGCTGGCGTATGCGGCCGAGGGCGCAGCCGGACTGGACGCGGCGCGAGCGGCTCAAATCGCGGAAGGGATCTCCGACGGCGATGCCCGAGACCTTGCCTGGCGCCTGATTGTTGAGGCACTGAGCCGCCAGGATCCAGCCGCGGGCCAGGAACTCCTCCCGCGCCTCCGGACGCCGCTCCAGCGCAACCTGGCCGCCACGGCCGTGGTTGAGGGACTGGCCGGCGCCGGCAGTGGGGAAGAGGCGATTGCCCTATCCAAGCTGATCCGAGCCGATGTCGCCGAGAGCCTTGCCGATCTGCGCGACCAAGGCCTGATTCTCGGGCGCGTGGCGGAGGCCATCGTCGACCACGATCCGCCGCTGGCGCTGAGCATTCTCACGAGAGTATGGCCACCGGCGAGACGGTACGCGACCCAAGCGCGGATCGCCAGCAGTCCAAGCCATGCGGACGACGCGAGGCGGCGGGAGCTTCTGATCGACGCGTGGGTCGAGG
>CAZKUN010000214.1:5515-15591 GCA_964555935.1 uncultured Armatimonadia bacterium
TCGGACGCAACGATTCTCCCCTGATTCGGGCTGAAATCGCCTCATCAGCAATCTTCTCGGCGGTGTCGATTGCCCCTGAGTTGATCCAGGAATGGAGCGAGGTCAGCCCCAAGATCATTCAGGACGCCTTGCCAGGCGCCGTCGAGCTGCTATCGGTGGACCGCCCTGAGGAGGCTCTCAGACTCGCCGAGTTGATTGACGATGAGACCGTGGCGGCGTGGACGCAGGTCCAGGTGGCTACGACTGTCGTCTCGGAGAACCCAGGGCTGGCTCGTTCGGTCGCAGAGTCACTCGATTCACCAGGATCGAAGAGCGCTGTTCTGGTCGCGCTTGCGAGGGTCGCGATGAAGTGAACAGCAGTTGACTGAGCATTCGAGGCTCTGCTATAATGCGCGACGCGATACCAGGGGCATGATAGCGACGGTTCGCGCTCGATGCGTCGGGGATGTACTAGACGTATCCCCCTATGACGAGCGACTTGGCCCGAGTGCCGCGGTCCGCCGCGAGGCGACTCGCGGAGCGGTAACCGTTGGCCATTGTTGTCTGCCCCAATCGATGGGGTGACGGACAGTACGCAAAGCCCGGCCCGTTCGACATCGGCCGGGAACTGCCCGAAAGAGGCGATGCACGATGATTGAAGTGGAAGGCCTCACAAAGTACTACGGGGTCTATCCGGCGGTAAGCGACGTGAGCTTCAAAGTCGAGGAAGGCGAAGTCGTTGCGTTCCTCGGCCCAAACGGCGCCGGAAAGACGACGACGATGCGTATCCTGACAAGCTACAGCGCTCCCACGTCGGGCAAGGCCACGATTGCCGGATACGACGTGTGGGACGAATCGCTGGACTCGCGACGACATATCGGCTACCAGCCGGAGACGACTCCGCTCTACAACGAGCTGACCGTCCGGCAGCAGCTGATCTACGGCGCGAGGCTCTGCGATTACCCCGCGAGCAAGATCCGATCCCGTGTCGATGACGTGATGGATCAATGCGTGGTGACTGATCGCGCCGACACGATCATCGCCAAGCTGTCGAAGGGGTATCGGCAGCGAGTCGGTCTCGGGTTGGCGATCGTGCATGACCCACCTGTCATCATCCTCGATGAGCCGACCATCGGCCTCGACCCCAAACAGGTCGTGGAGACCCGCAAGCTCATCAAGGAACTGGGCAAGGATCACACGATCATGCTTTCCACCCACATCCTGCCTGAAGCGCAGACCGTGTGTGACCGGGTGATCATCATCAGCGAGGGCAACATCATCGCTGAGGACACGCCTGAGGAACTGACGGCGCAGATCCGCAGCGCGCGGACGCTGCGTGTCAGGATCGCCGGGACGGACCCGACGTTCGCCAGCAAGCTCCGTGATGTGGGCGGCGTGGATGCCGTTAGCCGCACGGCCGAGACGGGCGACGGCAGCTGCTTTGAGATCGAGACGCCCATTGACGGCGACGACATGCGCGCCGAAATCGCGCGGTTCGTGGTTGCGGGCGGGTACGACTTACTTGAGATGACGACCGTCGAGATGACGCTTG
The DNA here is from genome assembly GCA_964555935.1 of uncultured Armatimonadia bacterium. GTDB lineage: Bacteria > Armatimonadota > Zipacnadia > Zipacnadales > VGFC01 > CAZKUN01. The sequence continues at coordinate 7,047 of CAZKUN010000214.1, forward strand.
AGGACGTCTTCCTGCGGCTGACGACGGATGAGGGAGGCGAGAACTGATGCCTCGACACCCAGCGGCCTTCGTTGGCCTGGTACTCCTGATCCTCGCGATCGCATACGTTGGTTGGACGGTCCACGTGGCCGGAACCAACCCGGATGGCATGGGAACGCTGATTCACGGCTGGAAGCCGATCCTGGCGCTCGTTGTCGGAGTGGCCGGCCTCGTTCTGACGTACCGCTTCTGGATGCGCAGCGCCTGGTTTATTACGCTCAAGGAGTTGCGGACCTACTTCACCTCGCCGGTCCCCTACGCGGTCGGAATGGCCGTGTTCGGCATCAATGGGTTCATCTACTGGTTGATCCTCACCCAGTGGATCGAAAGCGGGCAAGCCCAGGACGTTGGCATGACGCTGATGACGCTGACGTTCCTGCTGCTACTCATATCGCCGCTCGTCACGATGCGGCTATTTGCCGAAGAGAAGCGCACGGGCACGTACGAGATGCTGATGACCCGCCCGTTGCACGACGTTCATGTCGTCGTCGGCAAGTTCGTCGGCGCGGTCTGCGTGTTCGGCGCGATTCTCGCCGGCACTCTGGTGCTGCCGATCATCGTCGAATTGGGCGCGGATCCGGGTCCCGACTGGGGGCCTGTCTGGAGTGCCTACGTCGGCCTCTTCGGGTGGTGCATGGCGTTTACGGCTATCGGGCTCTTCTGCTCGGCGCTGACATCCAGCCAGATCGCGGCAGCCGCGCTGGCGTGGTTTCTCCTGCTGGTTCTATGGCTACTCAGCATCCTGCGGGAAGTCGCGCCCGGCAAGCTGATCTCGAAGGTCGGAGACTATCTGTCGCCTCGAGGCACGATGATGGACTTCTGCCAGGGCACCATAAACACCACTCACTGCGTCTACTTGCTGTCGGTGACGGTGTTCTTCCTGTTCGGCGCATGGATGGCGTTGTACGCGAGTCGGTCCAAATAGCAACTTCCCCCCGAGCGCGTCACGCGCCGGGTTCTAACGGCCTGCGTTTCGGCCATGATGGGTGAGTGAAGATGAGCAAGAAGAAAGACAAGGATCTCAGTTCGGAAGAGACCACCGATCTCGACACCGACCAACCACGGCAGAAGGGCGACCCGCGCGCTATCGCCGCGATGAGTGGCCCGCGCTCGATTGCCAAGATGCTTGGCATGCCCCTGCTCCTGGTGGGATTGCTGGCAATCATCGTTGGCTTCGGCTGGGGCAGGCTGTCCGGCGAGTGGTGGAAGATCGGTCCTATGGGCTGCCTCGTCGGCGGCCTGATCGCCACGGCCTATGGTGTCTGGTTCGGCCTGAAGCCGCTTGCCGCCCAGCTCCACGGGCGCGGCTGGTTGGTGGTGCTGGTATCGTGTGGGCTCACCTGCACCGTGCTGGTGCTACTCGTCGGCCTGAACGTGCTGGCCTTGGCGTCCCCGCGCAACATCGACATGACTAGCGACCGGTTTCTCAGCCTGTCGGAGCAGTCGCGCGAGGTGCTCGGGAAGGTCGCCGAGGAAGTGCAGATCACGTTGGCCATCTCGACGAGTCCGTTCGAGCCACGCAACTACGATCCCACAAACCTGCGCCGCCAGATGCGCGAGTATGAGGCGGCGTGCAAATACATCGAGTGGGAAGAAGTCGACGTCAACCGCAAGCCCGGCAAGGCGGACGAACTTGGCATCGCCTACGGCGGCAAAGCGATCATCGAAAGCGGCGACCGGCGTGAGGAAGTCACCCTCGGCCCAGACAACGAAGAGGGCCTGACCGCCGCGATCTACCGCGTCACCAAGGTCGACAAGACCGTCGTATATGCCCTCACGGGCCACGCCGAGCTGTCGCTCGATGAGTTCCGAGGCGAGAACACTGCGTCCGCGTTCCGCAAGGCCCTGGAGAACGTCCAGTACGAGATCAAGGACCTGGCGCTGGCGAAGAAAGAAGCGGGCTCCGGCATCAGCCTTGAGATCTCAGATGCCTCGCCCGACTCGGAGAAGGCCCTTGATGATGTCCCGGAGGATGCGTCTGCTGTCATCATCCTCGGCGCGAGGACGCCGCTCCTCGCGAGCGAGATCTCCGCGCTCCAACGCTACTTGGCCCGCCACGAGGGCGGATTGATGATCGCGCTGGCCTACCAAGAGGGGGCGCCCGACTTCAGCGAACTCCTCAACGAGTACGACGTGTACGTCGAACCCGGCGTGGTGATCGACCCCTATCAGTACATGCTCAACGAAGCGACACCGGCCGTGGACAGTCCTTCTGGGCACGAGACGCTCGAGAACATCGTCGCCCTGGCCTTCCCGCTGTCGCGCGCCATGCGCATCGAATCGGCGGAGCAACCAAACCCCTACGGCGGCCCGCCGCCGAACACGAAGGCCACCGGCCTGTTCGCATCGGGCCCACAAGCGTGGCTCGAGACGAAGAGGTTCTGGGCGGGCGAGAGCGACGTAACCATGCAGACCGGCGGCGGCCCGCACCAGCTTGCCGTCGTCATCGACACGGCTGCGCAACCCTCGCAGATGCCCCCCGGCATGGCCCCGCCGGAGGAGAGCGCCGACGGCGTGCGCATCGTCTGCCTCGGCAGCTACATGGCTCTCTCGGATGAGTATTCGGCGCAGCTCATGCGCCCCGGGTGGAACTGGGACTTCGGCACGCGCGTCGTCGGTTGGCTGTCAGGTGTCGGGTCGATTTCGATCCCCGCCAAAAAGCCGAGCACGTTCCAGGTTTCCTATTCCCGGTCGGCGAAGATCATCATTGCGGTTGTCATTCTGGCGGTGATGCCGTTCGGGACGCTGCTAATCGGCCTGGTCATCTGGCGGATTCGTCGATAACTCGACCCCGCGCGCGCCGGGCGAGATGCACTCGCACCCAAGAGGTGATAGGCTCAGATGAAGACGATCAAGCGTATGGGCGTGTGGGCGCTGATTGGCGTCGTGCTGATTGTTGGTATCGGCATCTTCCTGGTCAAAAAGGTCCTCGTCTTCGATGGCGATGGGGCTGATGGCATCCGAGTCGTGAAATCCCAGAACCCGGCGGACGGCGATCTGTTCGGGTTCGACAAGAGCCACATTGCGTCAATCGACGTGACAGTGCGCGAGGTAGACTACGACGCGCTGGAAGCCGACGAGGAAGATGACGTAGACGACGCCGACGTAGACGACGCCACCGACGAGGCACTCGCGGAGGAGCCCGGCGTTGAGGGGACAACGGATGACGAAGAAGACACGCCTCCGGCGGTAGACGTTGAGGAGCGGCACCTCGCTATCGCGCGTGTTGGCGACGACTGGATGCTCACCAAACCTGTCCACGCGATGGCGAACAGAGGGCTGGCCGACGGCTTGGCCGCCGCCGTCGCGGACATGAAACTCACAGACGAGTTCGACGCCGAGGCCGGCGAATACGGGCTGACCAACCCAAGCGCCATCCTCTCAGTCAAACTGAAGAGTGGCGAGGAATTCAAGGTCGTGTTCGGCAAAGACACGACCGCCGGGTCGGGCGTATACCTCGCGAGAGAAGGCGAACAGCAGGTCCTCACGGCATCGAGCGCGGCCAAGTCATCGCTCACCAAAGAGCCGAATGACCTCCGCGAGAAGAAGATTGTGGACTACGCGGACCGCGCCGTCCACCGCGTCGTGCTGGACCACGGCGGCAAGCGCGTGGTTATCGAGAACCAGGGCGATGACGAGGCCAAGGAATGGTGGCTCAGCAAACCCATCCACGCGATGGCCGACGGCATGGCGTGCGATGACCTCGTGAGTGATCTCGGCTCGATGGAAGCGGAGGAATTCGTCGACAACGTCGCATCGCTCGCGGCCTTCGGTCTCGACAAGCCCCAGCTCACCGCGCGCATCGACTTCGGCGAAGAGGACGACGACATTGTCGTCATGCTTGGCAGCGAAATCGAGAAGGCGAGCGGCGACGACGAGCCGGCCTATGATGCAGACGACGAGGCCACGACCGAAAAACTCGTCTATTGCATGGCCAAGGGTCGTGATGAGATCTTCCTGGTCGACGCCGAGATCATTGAGAAGGTGAAGAAGGACGCGATCGAGATGCGCGATCAGCAGATCGTGGACTTCACCGCAGCCGACGTCACCGACGTCAAGATCGAGCGCGCGGGCGCCGACACCATCGAACTCCACAAAGACAACGCGCTGTGGATGATCACCGCGCCGACCCAGGCGAGCGCGGATGGCAGCGCGGTCGATAATCTGTTCTGGGATCTGAAGGACGTGCAAGCGGCGGACTTCCTCGACGATGAGGAAACGAACCTGGAAGCCGCGGGTCTCGAGCCCACCCCACGGATCCGCATCACGATTGCCGTGGACGAGGATGGCGCCAAGTCGGAACAGGTCCTGAGCTTCGGCCACATGACCAAGGACGAGGCCGGCATTTACTTCGTTGGCGGCATGGTGCGGACGCCGTGTCTCATATCCGCGAGCGCAACGGATGTCATTCCCGCTTCGGCCGACGATCTGATGGAAGTCGATGAGCCCGAAGGGGCTGGCATGCCGGAGGGGATGATGATGCCCGAAGGGATGACGATGCCCGAAGGGATGACGATGCCGAGCGAGCCGACGGCCGCACCCGAGTAAGCTCCGACGGACCGCCAACTGAACGAGAAAACAGCGCCGGAGGCTCTCGAAGCTTCCGGCGCTTTGCTTTGCCTGGCGGAAGAGGTGTGCGCGGCGACCGGGCGAACCTACGGGCCATCGCGAGGTGCGGGATGATCGTTGATTGCCACGTCCACTGCAAGGGCGGCGACCTCTACCGCCGGGAGTTCTCGGCGGAGGAGATTCTCCGCGCGATGGACGAGGCGGGCATTGCCAAGTCCATCGTTTTCGCGATGTGCCTCCCGAGCCTGGAATCACAGTCGATGATCGACCGCGTCTGCTCCGTCGACCGAGATCGCCTCATCCCCTTCGCCCACGTCTTGCCGGACGAGGGGCCGTTGGCGCTCATCGAACTCGAACGCGCAGTCAGCGATCTGGGGTTCCGCGGGTTGAAGGCGCACGTCGGCGAGTTAACTCCCGGCCTCACGGACGTTGAGATGGCCGATGTGCTCGGGCCGATCATCGGCAAGTGTGGCGAGCTTGACGTTCCTTGCCTCCTCGATTCCGGGGCCAGACCGGGCCTGGTTCAGCTACTGGCATCTCAGCACCCGGAGACCAAGCTCATCATCGCGCACCTTGGCGCGTCATCGGGCGAAACGCTAATCGATCGCACCATCAACATCGCTGCGACGCATGAGAATCTCTACCTCGACACCGCGTATAACCACGTGCCCTGGAAGATCGCCGACGCCATCCGCCGCTGCGGCGCGCACAAGGTGGTGTGGGGCTCCGACGGGCCGCTGATTCACCCGGCCATCGAACTCAAGAAGATCGAAGTGCTGGGGCTGCCGTCCGAGGTATTCCGAGCCGTTACGCGCGATAACATCCTGCGCCTCATCGGCGAAGATGTCGCTTAGCCATCTGTCACGAAACGGAGTTGCCCGATGCGTTTTGGCTGCTGCGCCGGATTGTCGACGTTTGTCCCCCCGACCCTTGACGGTCAGGAAGATTCGCTCACGGCGGCGCACGCGGCGCAATGCGGGAAGATCCCGGCACGGATGCAGGTCTTCGCCGACGCTGGGTTCGACTACATCGAGTTCGGCGTTGGGATCACGGCTCCCGATCATGGCTCCGATGCGTATGAGCGATTCCTGGCTGCCATCGACGGCCAACCACTGGTGGCAGAGGTGTTCAGTTCCTTCATCCCGCCCTGGCACAAGATGGTTGGCCCCGAAGTCGACTGGGACGGCGTCGAGCAGTATGTCGCGACAGCGCTCGAACGCGTGGCCCGCGCCGGGGGTGAACGGGTCGTGTTTGGGAGTGGCGGCGCGAGGACGCGACCCGATGACTGGCCGCGCGACGAGGCGTGGGCGCAGCTCGCGCGATTCGTGAATCTCGTGGGCGACTACTGCGACAAGCATGCGGTGGCGCTGTGCATCGAGCACCTCAACGCCACCGAGACGAACATGATCACCACTGTTGCCGAAGGGACCGCCCTGGCGCGCGAGGTGGATCGGCCAAGCGTGCGCGTGCTCGCCGACTGCTTCCACATGGGAATGGAGGACGAGCCCTACGCGAACATCGTCGCCGCGGGCGAGTTGCTGGCACACGCCCACGTCGCTGATAAGGGCCGCCGGTATCCCGCGGATTTCGGCTACGACATTGACGGTTTCTTTGCCGCGCTCCAAGAGGCGGGCTACGATCAGCGCGTGTCTATCGAAGCCAACTTTGAGGACATAGAGACGGAGGCCCCAGCGGGGCTCGCGAGAATGAGACAGGCGGCGGGCTAACTTGCCGCCGCGACTACACGGAGAATAGGAGCTTGATCGATGACTGCTGACATGACTGCAGAGGGCCCGTTCGTCATCGAAGTAGATGCTGGAAACCACGCTCGGAAAGCCTGCCCCGTGACGTTCGGCTTGGGATGTGGGCTGCCTGAGGGGAAGGCGCTGCGCATCACCGACCCCGACAGCGCCGACGCCGTCGTCCCGGCGAACGTCTGCGACTGTTGCGAATCGTGCGAGCCTACCGCCGCGTTCATCGTCGGTGATCTGGCGGCCGGACAGACGAAGCGCTACGTCGGGGAAGTCGTCGATGCAGAAGATTGCTGCGGGGCGGGCGTGTCCGTGACTGAGGTCCCTGGCGAGCGTGTCGATGTCGGCATCGGCGGCGACCTGTTCACGAGCTACGTCATTGACGAGGGGATCGCGCGCCCGTACTGCTATCCTGTCAACGGGCCTGGTGGCATCTGCGTCACCAATAGCGGGCCATCCGACCACGTTCATCATCGGTCGATGTACGTCGCCCAGGGCGAAGTCAACGGCGAAGACAACTGGAGCGAGATGGAAGGCCATGGGCGCACGATCAACAGGTCGATCCAGGTCCTGACGCAGGGACCCGCGGTCGGCGCGTTCTTGGCGGTTGGCGATTGGGTCGGCAAGAACGGGAACCAGATTCTCGAGGAACGCACCCGCATCCAGACATGGGCCGTCCCGGATTGCATGCGCATCGTCGACTGGGACATCACCTTGGATGCCAAGTACGGTGGCGTCTACTTCGGCGATACGAAAGAGGCCGGCACGCTCTCGGTCCGCGTCGCCGAGACCATGGAAGCGAAGTACACGGGACTGATTACGAACGCGTATGGCGGGGTTACCGAATCGGAGACGTGGGGCAAGCGCGCGCCGTGGTGCGATTACTCGGGCGAGGTCGAAGGGGCCAAGCTCGGGCTCGCAATCTTCGACCACCCCGACAACCTGCGCTACCCGACCTACTGGCACGTTCGCGACTACGGGCTGTTCACCGCAAACCAGTGGGGGATCCACGACTTTACGAATGACTGGGCCAAGCGCGGCGACTACGCGCTCGAGGCGGGGCAGGCGCTGAGGTTCAAATTCCGCGTCTACATCCACGAAGGTGATGTCTGTTCCGCGGCCGTCGGCGATCGGTACCACGACTGGGCGACGCCGCCGACCGTGACCATATCAGCCGAATAGGCTGCGCAGAGAATCAGGACGGGCGGCCCTTGCGGCCGCCCGTTTGCGTGTCTGGCCGCAGGACTTTGGGTTGCCCACGGCAAAGGACGAGACACTGACAGAGGCTGACTCAAGGGGGATGGGAATGGACTGTCCGATCTGCGGCCGGCAAACTCAGGACGGGGCGGCTACGTGCGACGCGTGTGGGGGAGACACCAAGTATACGATTCAGGCTCCCGACGGGACGCAGTATGGCCCGTACACGCTGACGGAGGCGCGCCAGTTCGCGCAACAGGGGCGAGTGGCGCCGACGGCCGTGCTCGTCTCATCGAACGGGCAAGCTCACAGTCTTGCCGACCTGAACGTGGTCGTCATTCTCCCAACTGTCGTTCCGCAGCCAAGACCTGCAGCCTCCGGTTCGGGTGGCTCAACGTGCCTGATCGTCGGCGTGGTCATCGGCGCATTCGTCCTGGTGTTTGGGGGGATCATCACAGCGATCATGTTCCCCGTGTTTGGGAGGGCCCGCGAGAAAGCCCGCCAGACATCCTGCCTCAGCAACGAGAAGCAGATCAGCCTGGGGATCCTCATGTACGCTCAGGACTATGACGAGTATCTCCCCGCCGCCGCCACCTATGAGATGCAGATCGATCCATACACCAAGAACCAGATGCTCTTCATCTGCCCGTCCACGCAGATCCAGCCCGGGAGCTACGAGTACAACAGCCACCTTGATGGCATGTATGTTCGGGACCTATCACGCCCCGCTCAGACACCTATCCTCTGGGACCGAGATGTAGCGATTGGATCGGGTCCGCACAATGGTGGAGGGAATGTAGGGTTCACGGATGGGCACTGCAAGTGGCACACCGATAGCGGGTTCGCCGGCCTCAGCCGCGATCCGGGAGTCGCGCCCAGGTGAACCGCGGACGCGAGCGCCGCACCGGGCGCTCGCGGCAATTTCATAGCACATTGCTTGCGTGGTCAGACCGCTAGACGCGCGGCGTCGAGCGGCTCCTCTACGAACC